>CAMLSG010000035.1 GCA_946482635.1 uncultured Duganella sp. | reverse complement strand
CTGTCGGAAGGCATTGCCGGCAACCGCGTGGTGGCGGCAGCCATGCGCCGCGCGCGCGAACTGATCTCGGAAGGACATTCCGTTGCGGCAGCCTTCCGGCAGGTCGAACTGTTTCCGCCGCTGGTGGTGCGCATGCTGCGGGTCGGCGAGTCGACCGGGGCGCTCGATGCGACGCTGCGCAACGTGGCCTATTTCTACAACCGCGAAGTGCGCGAGCGGATCGAGCGCATGCAGTCGATGATCGAACCGGCCATGACCGTGATCCTGGGCATCGTGCTGGGCTGGATCATGCTGTCCGTGCTCGGGCCGATTTACGACACCATCAGTTCAATCAGGATCTGAGGCCATGACCCGCAAACTACTCCTTCATCTCACCGGCGAGCGGCTTTGCTGCTGGCTCTGGGAACGCGGCAACCTTGGAAGCGGGCCGTGCTTCGACCACACTGCCGAGGGCCTGGCCCAGTTCTCCGCCTGGCTTGAAGGACGGGAAGATGCGCCAGCCCTGATGCTCGCCGACCTGGTCGAAGAAGACTTCCAGCGCCACCTGCTGCCCCATGTGGCCGGGCGAGCCGGACTGACCATGCGTGAGCGGCGCCTGGCGCAAGCGTGGCGCGACACGCCGTTCCGCTGCGCCCACGTGCAAGGCCGCGAAGAAGAGGGGCGGCGCGACGACATCGTGCTCTTTGCCGCCTTGACCAACTCTGCCCTCCTGGCGCCGTGGCTCGATGCGCTCGAAAGCCAGCGCGTTCCGTTGGCGGCACTCTATACGCCAGCACTGCTTAGCGCCGCCCTGCTGCCGGAGGAAGCGCGGCAGGAGCCGCACCTCCTGCTGGTGACCGAGCATGCCAGCGGCACCCGCCAGACGTATTTCCAGCACGGGAAAGTGCGCTTTTCGCGGCTGGCGCAAGGCGCAGCAAGCACCGAGCAGGAAGCCGAGCGCACGCGCCAGTTCCTGGTCGGCGCCCATTTGCTGACGCGAGACCTGCCATTGCGGGTGCTTGCCTTGCTGTCGCTGTCGCGCATTGCTGCGCCTCCCGCAGCGGCCATCGCGCCGCTGCTTGACTGGCGCGTCATGCCGCTGGAAGAAGCGGCGGCGCGGCAACGCCTGGCCGCTTCCGACAATGCCGACCAGTTGCTTCTCGGCCTGGCGGCGCGCAGCGCCCCGCCCAGCCACTACCCGCTGGGGCGGCGCCAACGCTATTACAGCCTCTGGCGCACGCGAAAATCGCTATACGCTTCGAGCGCAGTCCTGGCGGCGTGCTGCCTGCTGTGGACTGGCGCGAACATTGTCGGCTACTCGCTGGCGCGCAGCCATACCCGGGAATTGCAGCAGGAGACGCATGGTTTCACGGCCGCTTACCAGGGCAGCATGTCGAGCATGCCGCCGGCCGTCGACAAGACTGCCAATATGAAGGCGGCCGTGCAGATTGCGCAAATGGTGGCGCGCCAGGGTCCCTGGCCACAGGCGGTGTTGACGATTCTCAGCGAGGCGCTGGAGCGTTCGCCGCAAATCCGCCTGACTCAACTCGACTGGCGTGCCAACGCGCCCGGCGCAGTGCCGGTGAGCGCCAGCAGCACCTTCCCCGGCGCTGCGACGACGCCGGACCTGGTGGCGCCGCAATCGTCCATGCTGATCGGAATTCCCAAGGCGCCGCCGCAACAGGTGCGGCTGCAGGCGGAAGTCCTGGTGGAACAGGACGATTATCGCAGCGTCCTGCTTAGCATGAACCGCTTTGCGCAGGAACTGGCACGCACGCCTGGCATGGTGGTGGAAATCGAGCAGTTGCCGTTCGATATAAGGCCCAACGTGAAGTTGAGCGGCAAGGCAGGTTCGCCGGCCGGCCTCGGCGAGCGGTCGAAATTTACCTTGAACCTCAGGTGGGCGCCATGATGCTCTTTCGCGAGTTCTCTTTGCTGCGCAATGCAATGCTGGTCTTCCTGGGCACCCTGGCGGTGGCCATCGCCGCCGTATCGGCAAGCTCCTGGCAATTGCGGCATGCGCATTTCGACGAAGCGGCTGCCTTGCTGGAGCGCGATGGCGCCCGCTTGCGGCTGGCCCATGCCGAAACGGAGAAGGACGAGATCCGCCAATACCAGCCACAGTTCGTGGAGCTGCGCCGCAGGGGCTTGGTGGGGCCGGAGCGACGCCTGGATTGGGTCGAGGCCATCCGCCAGATACAGGAGCAGCGCCGTTTGCTGCCTTTGACTTACGAGATCGAGGTCCAGCAGCCATATCGGCTTGAAACCACGCTGCCGACCGGCGACTATGCCTTGCTTGGCAGCCGGATGGTGCTGCATATGGATTTGCTGCACGAACTCGACCTGCTCAACTTCCTGGCCGACTTGCGTTTGACGGGGACATTTGCGGTCCAGGATTGCGTGATCCGGCGCGCTGCCGGCGCCACGCCGGTGGCGGGAGTGCTGGCGCCGACCCTGAACGCCGACTGTACCCTGAACTGGCTGACCCTGACGCCTGTGCCGGCGCCAGGCGTGCGAGGCAGATTATGAAGGTGGGATTGCCGGCGCTGCTTCTGCTGCTGGCATCCCAGGCCGGCGCGCAGGGTTTCGTCAGCATGGGCCGTTTGTTCACGACGCCGGACGAACGTGCACGGCTCGATACGCAGCGCAACCAGGCGCCGGCCGCCGGCATGGCGGCACAAGCCGGCGCAGCGCAAGGAACCTTGCCCGGCACGATTGGCGCAGCTCCGGCGCCCGGCATGTCGGCTTCGGCAGGCTGCCCAGCGGGAGCGGCGCCGGGCTGTCCGCCGGCCGGGATGCCTGCCGGGTCGCCGGCCAGCATGGATCCAGCCAGTGCGCCGGACGCGAACGAAGCGGAGCCGCCGGGTATCCGGCTTGGCGGCGTCATCCGGCGCAGCAACGGTCCGGCGATGATTATCGTGAATGGAGAAGCACAGCCCGCGCCGCCAGGCGGCGTAACGCGCGGCACGGTCACCTTGCAGGCTGACGGGCGTTCCGTCGTGCTGAAGCCCGGCCAGCGCTACGATCCGGCCACAGGAGAAGTCCATGAAGCCGCACGCTAAAGAGCGCGGCGCCGCGCTGCTGACTCTCCTGTTGATCGCGACCGTGGCAATGGCGGCGGTGCTGCTATCGGCGTTCGGCGGCGCCAGCACGGACCGGGCGCGCGAACAGCGTACTTATGCCCTGCTCGCGCAAGCCAGCGAGGCGCTGGTCGGATTTGCCGCCACCCACGGCCGCCTGCCCCGTCCCACCGCGCCCGGCGATGGGTCCGGCCGCGAACGAACGCCGGCCTGTGCGAGCGAGGCGGATTGCACCGGCCTGCTGCCGTGGATGGAGCTGGGCCTGCCAGCCGAGGACAACTGGGGGCACCAGTTGCGCTACAGCGTGACGCCGGCCTTTACCGTCGCACCGCTTGCGCGCACTGCGCTCATTGCCAGCAAGCGGGTCCTGACGCGCGACGCTAACGGCGCCTTGTTCTTCGTCGCCGGCCAGGAGTCCTGTTCGCTGGCCGCGCAGTGTTCACCCGCTGTCGTCTTCTCGCGCGGCCGCAGCGATGCTCCCGACAGCCAGGACGAAACCGGCAACCTGCTGGCCACGGTCGATTTCATGCAGCGGCCGCGCAGCGCCGACAGCAATGCCCCTGGCGGCGCCTTCGACGACCTGCTCGCTGTCGTGCCGCTGAACACACTCTACGAAAGGATGGCGGCCGCCAAAACACTGCCATGAGGAGACAAGCTGCCTTCACCCTGGTTGAAATGGCGATCGTGCTGGTGATCGTCGGCCTGCTGCTGGGCGGCATGCTGGCGCCGCTGTCGGCGCAGCTGGAGCAGCGCCGCGCCGCCGACACCACCAAAGCGCTGGAAGAAGCGCGCGACGCCCTGGCCGGATTCGCGGCGCGCAACGGCTACCTTCCCTGCCCCGCCATCTCCGCCTCGAACGGCCTCGAGGACCGCGCCGGGACGCGCTGCAGCAACGAGCGCCGGCTTGGCTTTCTCCCGTGGGCAACCCTGGGCCTGCCCAAGCTCGACGCCTGGCAACACCTCTACCTGTACAGCGTCACGCCAGCCTTCAGCGACAGCGGCGCGCCATTCCGCCTCAACACTCCGCGCGACATTACCATCACCGCCCGCGACGCCAGCGGCACGCTGGTACCCGCCAGCGCGCAGAACGATATCCCCGCCGTGGTGCTGTCACAGGGACGCAATGGTTTTGGCGCCTTCAGCGATGTCGGCGTGCAGGCCGCCGACATGGGCCAGGGCAACGTCGACGAGAAAGCCAACTTCCAGGCCGACGGCCGCCTGTTCATCGCGCGCGACCGCGCCGACAATCCCGCCGCTGCCGGCGGCGCCTACGACGACATTGTCGTCTGGCTGTCGCCCAACATCCTGTTCAACCGAATGCTCGCAGCGCAAAGGCTGCCATGAGATGCAACCCAAGGAGAACGCCATGAAACACCGCGGCTTTACCCTCGTTGAAATCGCCATCGTCCTGGTCATCATCGGCCTGCTGCTGGGCGGGGTCCTGAAAGGACAAGCCCTGATCGACAGCGCCAAGGTCAAGAGCATCATCCAGCAGGCCACGGCCCTGCAGGCAGCGGTCAACGCCTACCAGGACCGCTTCCGCGCCCTGCCCGGCGACGATATCCTCGCCACCACCCATGTCCCGGGAGCGGCCGGCAATGGCAACGGCGACGGGCAGATCACGGAATACCAGCTGGCGCCGCAGCACCTGGCGCTGGCAGGCCTGATCACGGGTTCCTACAACGGCACCACGGATTTCATGACCAGCGCACAGGGCGGTGCGGTTTATATCTACAACGACGTGGTGGGCGGCCGGGGCGGCAACGGCATCCGCTTCGACAACCTGCCGGACACGTTTGCGGAGCAGATTGATGCCAAGCTGGATGACGGCAAGCCCGATTCCGGCAACGTGCGGGCGACTGGGCCTTATACTAATAACGGAACCATCATTACGCGCCTCGCAATCTTCTTCTGAGACCTTATGACAGCAAAACCTGAACGGCGCCGCGTTTTCCTGATGCGGCATGGCAGCGTCACCTACTTCGACGAAGCCGGCAAGCCCCACCTGCCGGAAACCGTCCCCCTGAATGAAGCCGGCCGCGCGCAAGCCGCGGCCGCCGGCCAGGCTTTTGCCGCCGACGGCATCGCCTTCGACCGGGTGATCGTGTCCGGCCTGCCGCGCACCGTCGAAACTGCCTTGCGCGTGCTGGCGGAGACCGGCCAGCACGCCGCACTCGAGACCTGGCCGGAACTGGCCGAGATCCGCGGCGGCAAGCTGTCCGGCATCCCGGACGACAAGCTGCGCGAAGCGTTCACCGGCGCATTCGAAGGCGTAGTGCCGGAGCAGCGCCGCTTCCTCGGCGGCGAATCGGTGGGCGAACTGATGGACCGCATCCATCCCGCCATCGCGCGCCTGCTCGCCGACGAGAGCTGGGATACCGTGCTGCTGGTCCTGCATGGCGGCGTCAACCGCGCCATCCTGTCCTATGCCCTGACCGGTGGCCAGCGCCTGTTCCTTGGCAACCTGTCGCAGGCTGCCGGCTGCATCAACGCCCTGGACGTGGGCAAGGAAGCGCACGACTGGATCGTGCGGTTTTCGAACTACGCCCCGCCCGCGCCCCTGCAGGCAGCCACCCGCAGCACCACGATGGAACAGCTGTTTAACGAATATTCCAAATCCCGCTTGCTTTCCCGCCCACAAAAATAGTACGATCGTTCGGAAGGAGGCATTATGTTCGAAGAATTCATGGGCACCAAGGAGGTGTCGGAGCGCCACCGTTTCGACACCGCCGCACTGGACGCATACTTGCGCCAGCACGTAGAAGGCTATCCGCAGGGCGAATTGAAGGTCGAGCAGTTCAAGGGAGGCCAGTCCAACCCCACCTTCAAGCTGTCGATCGGCGGCCAGCATTATGTCCTGCGCACCAAGCCCGCGCCGGCCGCCAAGCTGCTGCCGTCCGCCCATGCGATCGAACGTGAATTCCGCGTCATGGATGCGCTGCACAAGGCGGGCTTCCCGGCCGCGCGCCAGTACTGCCTGTGCATGGACGAAGACGTGATCGGCCGCGCCTTTTACGTCATGCAGTTCGTCGAAGGCCGCGTGCTGTGGGACCAGTCCCTGCCCGGCATGACGCCGACAGAACGCGCGGCAATCTACGATGAACTCAATCGCGTCATCGCGCAGTTGCACACCATCGATTACAACGCCATCGGCCTGGGCGATTACGGCAAGCCGGGCAACTACTTCCAGCGCCAGATCGAGCGCTGGACCAGGCAGTACAAAGCTTCCGAGACCGAAACCATCGAGCCGATGGACCAGTTGATCGCCTGGCTGCCGGCCAATATCCCAGCCGGCGAAGACACCTCCATCGTGCATGGCGACTACCGCCTGGACAACATGATCTTCCACCCCGCCGAACCGCGCATCCTGGCGGTGCTGGACTGGGAGCTGTCCACGCTGGGCCATCCGTTCGCGGACTTCAGCTACCACTGCATGAGCTGGCACATCGAGCCGGGCAAGTTCCGCGGCATCGCTGGGCTGGACCTGAAGGCGCTCGGCATTCCATCGCAGCGCGAATACATCGCGCGCTATGCGGAGCGCACCGGCAAGGCCATCCGCCTGGAAGACTTCAATTTCTACCTCGCCTTCAACATGTTCCGCCTGGCCAGCATCATGCAGGGCATCATGAAGCGTTACGTGGACGGCACGGCTTCCAGCGCGCAGGCGCTCGAATCCGGCAAGCTGGCGCGCCCGATGGCGACCATGGGTTGGGCTTACGCCCAGGGCAAGGCAATCGAATAAGGGAATCGGCATGGACTTCGACTACTCCGCGCGCACCAAGGACTTGCAGGCGCGCCTGCTGGCCTTCATGGACCAGCATATCTATCCGAACGAGAAGGCTTTCCACGAGGAGGTTGACCGCAATGGACGCGAAAAAGGCAACCGCTGGATCCCTACCGAGCTGATTGAGCGCCTCAAGCCACTGGCCCGCGACCAGGGCTTGTGGAACCTGTTCCTGCCGCGCTCCAGCCGCGCGCCGGAAGGCTTGTCCAACCTCGATTACGCGCCGCTGTGCGAAATCATGGGCCGCGTGCCCTGGGCCGCCGAAGTCTTCAACTGCTCCGCGCCCGACACCGGCAATATGGAAACCCTGGAGCGCTACGGCACCGAAGAACACAAGCAGCGCTGGCTCGAGCCGCTGCTGCGCGGCGAAATCCGCTCCGCATTTGCGATGACCGAACCGGCCGTGGCCTCCTCCGATGCGACCAATATCGAGACCCGCATCGACCGTGACGGCGACCACTATGTGATCAATGGCCGCAAATGGTGGATCTCCGGCGCCGGCGATCCGCGCTGCCGGGTCTATATCGCCATGGGCAAGACCGATTTCAACGCGCCGCGCCATGCGCAGCAATCGATGGTCCTGGTGCCGGCCGACGCGCCGGGACTGACCGTGCTGCGCCCCTTGCCGGTATTCGGCTACGACGACGCGCCGCACGGCCACTGCGAAATGGTATTCGAGAACGTGCGGGTGCCGGTCTCGAACATCCTGCTGGGCGAAGGACGCGGCTTCGAGATCGCCCAGGGCCGCCTGGGCCCCGGCCGCATCCACCACTGCATGCGCGCCATCGGCGTTGCCGAGCGCGCACTGGAGCTGATGGTGCAGCGCCTGACTTCGCGGGTTGCATTTGGCAAGCGTCTTTCCGACCAGGGCGTGTGGCGCGAACGCATCGCGGAGTCGCGTATCCGCATCGATACCGCGCGCCTGCTGACGCTGAAAGCGGCATATATGATGGACACGGTCGGCAACAAGGTCGCCCAGTCCGAAATCGCCATGATCAAGGTGCTGGCGCCCAATGTGGCGCAGCAGGTGCTGGACTGGGCCATCCAGGCCCACGGCGCAGCCGGGGTGTCGGACGACTTCCCCCTGGCCTACCAGTGGGCCGGCAACCGCACCTTGCGCCTGGCCGATGGTCCGGATGAAGTGCACCGCAACGCCATTGCCAAACTGGAGATTGCGCGCTTCTCGTCCCCGGCAAGCTAAGCTATCATCATCCTGCAGTCACTCTTCCGAAAGGATGTGCCGTGCAGGACCAATCCAGCAAGCCCTTGCCGCCGTTGCGGTCGCAGATTGCGCTGCTGGCCGCGGCCTGCGCCGCGCCGGCATTGCTGGCGGTGGCCCTGCTGCTGGTGTACTTCCAGCAGCGCGACCTGGGCCGCGCGGAATTGCAGGCCCAGCGTATCGAGCGCGCGGCGGCCGCCATCGTGGACCGCCAGCTATTGGCGGCGGAAGCAGCGGCGCTCTCCCTGGCCAGCAGTCCCAGCGCCCGCAGCGGCGACCTGGTGGCGCTGCGCAGCCAGGCCGGCGGCGCCCTGCCGCCGACCTTGCCCTACCACTCGCACATCCTGCTGACCGAAAGCGGGACGGCGCAAGTCCTTGCCGGCAGTGCCCTGCCGATCGACCGCGCCGCCAACGCGGCCCGCATCAAATTCGCGCCGAACGCGCGCTCCGCCGTCAGCCTGCTGCGCGCCAATGGCAAGGAGCCGGCCCACCTGGCAGTCGACGTGCCAATCCAGCGCCCGGGCAAGGCGGCCGCCGCCCTCAGCGTGCTGCTGCCCGGCGATGCGCTGGACAAGGTGGCCGAGGAAATGCAACTGCCATCCGACGCCGTGATCGCTGTGCTGGCCCCCGACGGCAAGCTGGTTGGGCGCAGCCATGATGATGGGCGCGCCAGCGGGCAGCCCGCGGATGATGCCCTGCACGGCTTGCCGCTGCAGGTAAGCTACCTGCGCGGGGCCGACAGCCCCTGGAGCGTAGCCGTCGCCGCACCGGCGCCGGGAGCGCTGGTGGCTTTCGACGGCCTGTTTTTTGGGCTGTCCGCCATGCTGGCGGCACTGGTACTGGCCGGTTTCGCGGCAGCGGCGCTGGCCGCGCGCCGCATCGCCAGCTCGATCGATGCGCTGCACGCACCTGCCCAGGCCCTGGCCAGCGGCGCCGCCATCGAGGCGCCCCGCGTCTCCTTCCAGGAGGCGCGCCAGATCGGCGACACCCTGCTGCGTCTCGACCGCGACCTGACCCGCCATCGGCAAGACCTGGAGCGGGTGGTCGAAGAACGCACCCAGCAGCTCGAAAACTCCAACGCCCTGCTGGAAACGATTTACGCCACGGCGCCGGTCGGCCTGAGTTTTGTCGACACCCGCCTGCGCATCCTGATGATCAACGATTACCTGGCCTCGATGAACGGCATGCCGGTCAACGAGCATATCGGGCGCCGCTTCGATGAAGTGATCAGCGACCGCAGCCTGATTGCGCAGGTCAACCAGGCGTACCGCCGTGTGCT
The DNA here is from genome assembly GCA_946482635.1 of uncultured Duganella sp. The sequence goes on along the minus strand of CAMLSG010000035.1, from coordinate 22,843 downwards.
GGCGACCGGCGAAGCAGTGCCCAATGCCGAGATCACCGGCGAAACCGCTTCACGGCCCGGCCGCAGCAGCCATTTCATCACTGGTTATTATCCGGTCTTTGGCGCCGATGGCGCGATGGTCGGCATTACCACCCTGCTGCTGGATATTACCCAGCAAAAGGAGACGGAAGCGGCACTGCGGCAGTCAAAGGCCCTGTTCAAGTCGGTGCTGGAAAACATGCCGGCCATGGTGTTCGTCAAGGACGCGCAGCACCTGCGCTTCGAACTGCTGAACCGCCAGGGCGAATTGTTGCTTGGACGGCCGCGCGAAGACCTGCTTGGGAAAAGCGACCGCGATTTCTTCCCGCCCGAGCAGGCGGCGGCTTTCCAGGAATCGGACCGCAAGGTGTTGGCCTCGGACCAGGTCATGGAGATCCCGGAGGAAGCGGTGCGCATCGCGGCCGGCGAAATGCGCTACCTGACCACCCGCAAGGTGGCGCTGCGCGACGAACAGGGCGTCGCTACCCACCTGCTCGGGATCTCGCTTGACATCACGGACCGCAAGCGCGCCGACGAAGCCTTGCAGCAGACTTCCCTGAGCCTGGCGCGCAGCACCAGCTTCCTGCACACGGTGACGGAGAACCTGCCCGGGCTGGTGGCTTATTGGGACGCCGGACTGCGCTGCCACTTCGCCAACAAGTACTTCCTGGCCTGGTTCGGCAAGACGCTGGAACAGGCCATGGGCGAGCCGATCGACCGCGTGCTGCCGGCCGCTCTGCTGGAACAGATCCGGCCGCACATCAATGCCGTGCTGGATGGCAGCCCGCAGCACTTCCTGCGCGAACTGGAGCTGCCGTCCGGCGAGCCGCGCTACACGTGGATCAACTTCATTCCCGACCGCGGCGAATCGGGCGCCGTACGCGGCTTTTATGCCCTAGGCTCCGATGTCACTGAACTCAAGCGCAGCGAACTCAAATTGCAGGAATTGAACGAACAACTGATGCGGGCACGCGACCGCGCCGAAGCTGCCAGCCGGGCCAAGAGCGAATTCGTGGCCAATATGAGCCACGAAATCCGCACCCCGATGAACGCCATCACCGGGCTGGCGCGACTGCTCGAAGAAGCACCGTTGGAGCGGCGCGAGCGCAGCTATGTCAGCAAGATCCAGCTCGCCACGCAAAGCCTGCTCGGCGTGGTCAACGACGTATTGGATTTTTCCAAGATCGAAGCGGGCCAGCTCCAGCTCGAACAGGCGCGCTTCAACCTCGAACACATGCTGGCCGGGACGGCGGTGCTGGTGGCAAACAGCGCCTGGGACAAGGGCGTCGAGACGGTCTTCGACATCGCTCCCGACCTGCCGGCCGAAGTACTGGGCGACGCGATGCGCCTGCAGCAGGTGCTGCTCAACCTCCTGAGCAATGCCATCAAATTCACCGAGCGCGGCGAAGTGGTGCTGACGGTGCGCGAAACCCAGGGCAGCGCCAATTCACTTACGCTGGAATTCGCGGTGCGCGACACCGGCATCGGCATCCCGGCCGAACAGCAGCACCATATGTTCGACGCTTTCTCGCAGGGCGACAGCAGCACCAGCCGGCGCTACGGCGGCACGGGCCTGGGCCTGGCCATTGCGCGGCGCCTGTCGGACCTGATGGGCGGCGTCATCACTGTCGACAGCACGCTGGGCCGGGGCTCCACGTTCCGCTTCACCTGCCCCTTGCAACGCGTCGCCGGCAGCGCGCCGCTGCTGGCGCCGGCCGGGCTCTCCGTGCTGGCCGTCGACGACAACGCCACCGTGCGCCAGGCGCTGCAGCGGGCCGCCAAAGCCTGGCAATGGACGATAACCGCCGTCGCCAGCGCCGCCGAGGGCTTGCAGGCGTTGCGCAACCAGCGCTTCGAACTGCTGTTGCTGGATAGCGCCATGCCGCGCACCGACGGTATCGCCATGCTGGTGCAAGCGCGCGACGACGGCGTTGCTGTACCCAAAGTCGTGATGATGGCGCCGGAACGCTCCAGCGACGACCTGCAGCAACTGGCCGATAGCCTGCAAATCGATGCCGTGCTGGCCAAGCCTTTTACGCCTTCCCAACTGCGCGACGCGGCCGGCGCAGCGCTGACCGGCGCCAACCAGCCGGAGCATCGCAGCAGCCATGCCCCGCTATCGGGCAGCCTGGCCGGGATGCACGTGCTCCTGGTGGAGGACAACGAAATCAACCAGGAAATGGCGCGCTACATCCTGCTCCACTGCGGCGCGCTGGTGGAAGTGGCGTCCAACGGTGAAATCGCGCTGGACATGCTGCGCGACGACCCGCAGCGCTTCGACGCGGTGCTGATGGACCTGCAGATGCCCGTGATGGACGGCTACCGCGCCACCGAATCGATCCGCTCCATGGGCTTGCGAACCTTGCCCATCATCGCGATGACGGCAAATGTGATGCCGGAAGACCGCATTCGCGCCATCGAAGCCGGCGTCGACGCGCATATCGCCAAACCGATCGACGTCGATGAAATGATCGCCACCCTGACCCGCCTCGCGCCCCTGCACCCGGGATCGGCCAACGTGCAACCGGGCCTGGCGCGCGGCGAGCAGCGCGGCGACGGCTGCCCGGCCATGGTGCCCGGCATCGACCTGGAGGCTGCGCTGCGCAGGGTGGCAGGAAACTATGCCGCCTTTGCCGGCCTGCTCAAGCGCTTCGAGAACTCGCAAGGCGACGCCGTGCAGGAAGTGCGCGATTGCCTGGCGCAGGACAAGCGCTACGCGGCCACGCGTGTGCTGCACCGCCTGAAGGGCGTAGCGGCCAACCTTGGCGCGACCGAAGTCGCCCGCCTCAGCGCCCAGGCCGAAACCGCCGTCGCGGAAGGCCAGGACAGTTCCGCTGCCGCCCTGCTGCTGTCGCTGGAAGAAGCGCTGGCCGTGGTCATCAACGCCGCACGCGAGTTGCCGGTCCCCGTGCCGGCCGCCGCCAGCGGCACGGTCGTGTCCAACCTTCCGCAAGCCCTGGGCGACTTGCAGATGCTGCTCAGGAACAGCAATATGCGCGCGCTGGCCGCCTTCAAGGCGCTCAGCCCTGTACTCGAACAACGTTGTCCAGACCTGCTCCCCGGCCTGGCCAATGCCATTGAAACCCTTGATTTCACCAGTGCCGAACAGCGCCTGCAGGAAATCATGAAACGGGAGGAAACCGCATGACGTGGACCGACCAGGCGCGCAATGGACGCCTGCTGATTGTCGATGACGCAATGGAGAATATCCAGATCCTCAACCACGTGCTGGGCGAGGAGCATGAAGTGCTGTTTGCCATGAACGGCGAAAAGGCTCTGGAGCTGGCGCACCAGCACCAGCCCGACCTGATCCTGCTGGACGCGGTCATGCCGGGGATGGACGGATACGAAGTCTGCGCCGCCTTGCGCGCCTCGTCCGATGTGCGCGACATCCCGATTATCTTCGTCACCGCCCTGACTACGCCCGAGGATGAGACCCGGGCGCTGGAAGCGGGCGCGGTCGACTTCATCACCAAGCCATTCAATGTCGCCGTCGTGCGCGCCCGCGTGCGCACCCACCTTACGCTCAAGCGCCAGTCCGACGCCATGCGTGAAATGACGCTGACCGATGCACTGACCGGCGTTGCCAACCGGCGCAGTTTCAATGACGCGATCCAGAACGAATGGCGGCGCTGCGCCCGTTCAGTCACGCTGCTGTCGGTTGTCATGATCGACATCGACCACTTCAAGCTCTATAACGACGCGTATGGACACCAGGCCGGCGACGCCTGCCTGAAACAGGTGGCCGGCGCCATGCTGCAATGCGCCGGCCGTTCACCGGACCTGCTGGCGCGCTACGGCGGGGAGGAATTCGTCATCCTGCTGCCCCAGGTCGACGCACAGGGTGCGGCAACGGTGGCCGAGCGCATCCTCGAGAGCGTGCGCGCGCTGGCCATCCCCCACCGCATGTCATCGGCCGGGGACACGGTGACCGTCAGCATCGGCGTGGCCACACTCCTGCCGGACATGGGCAGCGATCCGGGAATGCTGGTCAGTTGCGCCGACAATGCCCTGTACCGGGCCAAGGAAGAAGGCCGCAACCGCTTCTGCGTTGACGATTGCGATCAGGAATAGCGGCGCATCAGGAATTCCGCCACGCAGGCCGGCTTTTCACTGCCCTCGCATTCGACAGTCACGTCCCACGCCAGCTGGTGGCCGCCCGCGACCGGCGTGATGCTGCGCAGGACTACATGGCCGCGCACGCGGCTGCCGACCGGCACCGGCGCCGGAAAGCGCACCTTGTCCAGGCCGTAGTTGACGCCCATGCGCATGTCTTCCATCAATACCGCGTCCTGCAGCAGGCCCGGCAACAGCGACAGCGTCAGGAAGCCGTGCGCCACCGTCCCGCCATAGGGCGATTCCGCAGCGGCGCGCTCCGGGTCGGTGTGGATCCACTGTTCGTCGTTGGTCGAAGCACCGAATATATTGACACGTTCCTGCGTGATGTCGACCCAGTCCGAAACGCCGACCTCCTGTCCCACCAATGCTTCCAGTTCTGCTACGTTGCGGACCAAACGCGCCATTAAGCTGCCTCCTTGAATCCTGGCTGCGCGATGAAACGCTCCAGGTGATGATCTGCATCGCCCAGCGTGACCTCAATCATCGCCAGGCGCTTGAAATAATGGGCGGCCGGCAGCTCGTCCGTCACGCCCATGCCACCGTGCAGCTGCACCGCCTGCTGCCCAACGAAGCGCGCCGCCTGCCCGACCCGCACCTTGGCGGCCGAAACCACGCGGCGGCGCTCCTCGCCGTCAGCCGAGCCAACCTTGACCGCGGCCAGCATGGCCATCGAACGTGCCTGCTCCAGGTGGATGAACATGTCGGCCATGCGGTGCTGCAGGGCCTGGAATTTCCCGATTGGCGCACCGAACTGCTGGCGGGTTTTCAGGTATTCGAGCGTGGCGGCGAAAATGGCATCCATGGCGCCGATGGCTTCCGCGCACAGCAGCGCTGCGCCATAATCGCTTGCTGCTTCCAGTATCGGCCAGCCCTTGCCCTGTTCGCCGAGCAGCGTGCCCTGGACGTTGTTGAATTCAATCGTTGCAGCGCGCTGGCCGTCAATGGTTCGATAGTCCGTCACCTGCACGCCCACGGCGTCACGCGGCACCACATACAGCGAAATGCCGCCGGTATCGCGCTGGCCGCCGCTGCTGCGTGCCGAAACGATGAACGCCCCCGCCTGGCCGCCGTGCAGGACGACCGTCTTGCGGCCTGAGACCTGCCCGGCGCCGGCGTTGTCGGTGGCCAGCACGTCATTGAGCGCGTGGCGGGACTGCTGCTCGCCCAGCGCGCACGCCAGCTTCAATTCACCCGCCGCGACACGCTCCAGCAAGCCCTCCTGGCCTCCGGCGAGCTTGAGGAATTGCACCCCGAGCACCGTGGCGAAGTAAGGTTCGACCACCAGGCCGCGTCCCAGTTCCTGCATCACGACCATCATGTCGACCGCGCTGCCGTTGAAGCCGCCCTGCTCCTCCGGCACCGGCAGCGCCAGCATGCCCAGCTCCACCAGCGTCGCCCAGGCCTCGCCGGAAACACCGCTCTCCGAATGGATGATCTTCTTGCGTGCCTCGAAGCTGTAGTCCTTGTCGACCCAGCGGCGCAGTGCATCGGCGAATTGCTGCTGCTCTTCCTTGAATGCGAAGTCCATGCCGCCTCCTTACAGTCCCAGGATCATCTGGGTGATGATGTTCTTCTGGATTTCGTTCGAACCGCCGTAGATCGAGGTCTTGCGGAAATTGAAGTAATAGCCAGCCAACGGAGCCGCGTCGTCGTCACCGGCCAGGGCGTGCTCACGCTCGCCGTCCAGGTAAGCGGGATCAAACGGCAAGGCCTGCGGGCCCAGCGCCTCAACCATCAATTCGGTCAGCTGCTGCTGGATCTCCGAGCCGCGCACCTTCAGCACCGAAGCCTGCGGACCCGGGCCGTGGGCTTCCTGCGCAATGGTGCGCAGCACGGTCACCTCCAGCGCCATCAACTCGATCTCGAGGTTCGCCACGCGGGCAGCAAACAGCGGATCTTCCAGCAAGGGCTTGCCGTTCTTTTGCTGCTGGATCGCGATCTTCTTCAGGAACTGCAGTTCGCGCTTGGAGCGTCCTGCCGCCGCAATGCCGGTGCGCTCGTGGCCAAGCAGGTACTTGGCGTATGTCCATCCCTTGTTTTCCTTGCCAACCAGGTTCGCGACCGGTACACGCACGTTATCGAAGAAGACTTCGTTTACCTCGTGCTCTTCATCCAGCATGATGATGGGCCGGACGGTGATGCCTGGCGTTTTCATGTCGATCAGCAGGAAGGAAATGCCCTCCTGCTTGCGCACGTTCTGGTCGGTGCGCACCAGGCAAAAGATCATGTCGGCGTGCTGGCCCAGCGTGGTCCAGGTCTTTTGCCCATTGACGATGTAGTGATCGCCCTCGCGCACCGCCGTGGTCTTCAGCGAAGCGAGATCGGAGCCGGCGCCGGGCTCGGAATAGCCCTGGCACCACCAGTCGGTGCAATCGAGGATGCGCGGGAGGTAGTAGGCTTTTTGTTCGGGGCTGCCGAAGGCCATGATGACCGGCGCCACCATATTGACGCCGAACGGAAGGATGGGCGGGGTGCCGGCAAGGGCGCACTCCTCCTCCCAGATATGGCGCTGCGTTGCATCCCAGCCCGGGCCGCCGAATTCGCTTGGCCATGCCGGTGCAGCCCAGCCCTGTTTGGCGACGATCTTATGCCAGCGCACATAGTCTGCGCGCTTCAGGCGCAGGTGCTGGCGGACTTTGGATTGCAGGTCGGGCGGCAGGCTGGCTGCCAGGAAATCCCTCACTTCCTTGCGGAAGGCCTCATCCCTGGCAGAGTAGTTCAAGTCCATGCTGTCTCCTTGATTGGTCGCGCCAACAAAATAGCACGACCGTTTCAAAGAGTCTACAGCGCTTTGCGCCTCCGCGCCACAAAGCCAATCAGCCCCAGGCCGGCGAGCAACATGGCGTAATGCCCAGGTTCGGGCACAGGGGAAGTGATACCGTCCATCTCGCGCCCGAAAATGGTCAGGTTGGAGAAGCCGGGATTGGCCTGGTTATTGCCGGTGAACCATTCGATATTCCAGGTGCCGCTCAGGGTCTGTCCCGCATTGATAGCCTGGTTATCGAACAGGAAAGCTGCGGCACCGTTTGCAGCCTTTAGCGAAAGCACCAGGTCCAGCGACACGTTCGCGCTTGCGCTGGTATTGGTGATGGTCCAGGTGCCGGTCTTGCCGTCCCCAACGTCGAAGCTGAAGTCCAGCGTATTGAAGAGGCTGAAGCCTGTGCCGGAGCCACCCTCGTGCTTGCCCAGCAAGGTCCAGTCGCCGCTACCGTAGCTGTTGAAAGTGCTGCCCATGCCGCTGGTATTGCCGCTCAGGCCTGCTTGCGGATTCCAGCCCGAGGTGAAGACGAAGGCCTCGGCACTTTGGGCGTCGAGCGTAACGTCGTCTGCAGAGGTATTACCGATGGTTGTAGCGCCAAAGGCGCTTGCCGCCAGGAGCATACTACTGGCGGCCAATGCAAACTTCTTTGCAATTGGTTCCATTCCGATTCCCCTTGTTGAAGTGAAGACTGCCACTTCACTTTAGCGGTTTAGCGACCTCGACGGCGTTCATTACCTTTCCGAAATAAAGTCACTCCGGATTGCGCCTGCGCGCAAGTAAGCCAAGCACGCCAAGGCCTGCCAGCAGCATCCCGTATTCGCCAGGCTCAGGCACGGCGGACACATCGCGCGCGAACAAAGCGAGATTCGAAAAGTCAGGGTAGGCATTGTTATTCCCCGTGAACCATTCAATGCGCCAGGTACCGTTCAGGGTCTGGCCAGCGTTGATGGCCTGGTTATCGAAAAGGAAGCCGGCGCCGGCATCGCCCGCGTGCATGGCGAAAACGAGGTCAAGCACCATGTTGGCGGCGCCCGTATTGTGCACGGACCAGGTGCCTGTAGAGCCGCTGTTCATCGCAAAGCCGAACTGGAGCACGCCGGAATTTCCAAATACTGCATTCAGGTCATACTTATCGAGCAGGCTCCACGGGCCGCTGCCATAAGCATCGAAAGCGGTGCCGAAGCCGCTGGTATCACCGCTCAAGCCTGCATGGGGATTCCAGCTTGCGGCAAAGACATACGCGTCGGAATCGAATCCCCCAAGCGTTACGTCATCGGCCGACGTGTTGCCGATACTCGTTGCGCCAAATGCGCTTGCCGCCAGAAACACGCCGGTGGCGGCGAGGGCCAGCTTTCTTCCAATTGTGCACATGATGTAGTCCTCCACTGTGAAAAAACGGATCCTTTCAACAGCTTAGGTAGCCCGGCATTACTGGGCTTTGTGCAGGCACAAGGCGGGAGCCTCGAAAAAAGCACGGCCATGCAAAAGAAACGCCGCAGATGGCCTATCCGCGGCGCAAACAAGGGGTATATAACTAGATTGTTCTCAGCAGCAGAGCTGCCGGGCCGGCAGGAAGCCGACACTTTCATATTATCAATTTTTACAACTCAGTACTCAATTTCTGCAATTCGTCGCATTCCCGCCATATGCGAGCGCGATGCCCGATAGGATGTACGCATCCCTCCTGGCATGCACAATAAGGAAATAACCATGCGCACCAAGCTCACCCTCGCAGCCCTGCTCTCCCTCAGCCTGGCCGGCTGCGTCGTCGTACTGAATGACAGCAGCGATTATGTCAAGGGCAATGGAACGACTACCACTGAAACCCGCAGCATAGCCAGCGCCACCGGGCTGCGCGTGGAGAACCGCCATCGAGTGGACATGGACGTCGAAGTGAAGGTAGGCGGCGCTCCATCGCTGGTGATCGAAGGCGACAGCAACCTGGTGCCGCTGGTGCATACCGAAGTGCGTGGCGACACGCTGCGCGTGTGGACCGAGGAGCGCATTGACAGCCGCAAGCCGATCCACGTGCGCTACACGGTGCAGCGCCTGGACACCCTGGAATCGACCGGCTCCGTGCACACCGAGGTACATGGCCTGGCTGGCGGTGCGTTCACGGTATCGCACACCGGCTCCGGCTACCTCGAATTGCGTGGCCAGGTGGACCGGCTTGACATGCGCCACACCGGCTCGGGCCAGTTGTATGCAGACGGACTCGATAGCAAATCGGCCGTCGTGGATATGGTGGGTTCCGGCCGCGTGAACATCGGCTCGGTGCGCGGCGACTACCTGCGCGTGTCGTCATCCGGCTCGGGCAGTTTCTATGCGCGCGGCATCGTCCGTATGCTCGACGTGCAGACCCAAGGCTCAGGCAGCGCCCAACTGAACGACTTGCGCGCCGACGAAGCCAATATCACCAGCAACGGTTCCGGCGGAGTGCAAGCCTGGGTACAGCACAAAGTCGAAGCCCGCGCCAACGGATCGGGCCGAATCGCCGTTACCGGCAACCCATCCCAACGCAGCCTGTACGGCCGCAATACCTCGATTCAATAATAAATGGCGGATTGCCAGACCTGACCCCGACTTTCAACATGCACTAGTCATCGCGAAGCTTGCAGTCAGCCATTCCGACACTGCCTTGATGCGCCCGATGCCGACGGCGTCGCGATGGCTCAGCAGCCAGACTTCACGCGTCACCTCGACTCCCCCCAGCCGTACCAGGCCGGGCATCTTCTCCATCATGCAGGGCAATAGCGCCAGGCCGACGCCGGCGCGGCAGACTTGCACCATGCTGCCCAGGCCATTTACGCGCAACGCCACCTGGCCGCGCGGCACGACCCGGTCCAGCCAGCGCGTTTCGGGCAGGCGGGCCAGCGTCGCGTCATAGCCGATCCACGGCTGAGTGCACCAGTTAGCGCTATCTGTGCCGGCGTATTGCGGCGCCCCGAACACAGCCATTGGCAACTCGCCCAGCTTGCGCATGACCAGTGCCGCGTCTTCCACCGGCCGGGCAAGGCGCAGGGCGAAGTCGGTTTCACCGCGGGCAAACGAGACATTGCTGTTGTCGGCCAGCAGGTGCAGTTCCAGGCCCGGGTGCTCCGCACGCAGCGCCGTCACGTGCTCCGCCAGCCAGAAGTCGAACAGGAAGTCGATGGCGCTTATGCGCACCACGCCGACTGCTGCCTGCGATTCCCGCGATGAGGCAAGCAGCATCGCCTGCACATTGCCCGCCACGGTATGGCCATATTCGACGAAGGTGCGGCCGGCCGCCGTCAGCTGGTAGCCGGTGGTATCGCGCAGGAACAGCCTGAGGTCCAGTTCCTTTTCGGCCGCAGCGACACGCCGGCTGATGGTCGAAGCATCCACGCCAAGCTCGCGCGCCGCTGCGCTCATGCTGCCGCAACGGGCCAGTGCCAGGATCAGAGGTATGTCATTCCAGTCGAAAGAGTTCACATTGTCCCTATCCATGCAGAACTGCAAAGCGGCTTTGCAAGCTTGTGCGTTCCCTAATACGCCATGTCTGCCTAACATGGCTTCCATCACCAACCACTCTCAAAAGAGGAAACGCCATGACGCTCACCATCCAGGTCGCCGACGGAAGCTTTAACTGCCATGTTGCACGGCCAGCCGCGCCGGGCCCGCACCCCATCGTGGTCGTGCTGCAGGAAATCTTCGGCGTCAACGCCGGCATCCGCAGCATCGCCGCCGACTACGCGGCCAAGGGCTTCATCGCGGTTTGCCCTGACCTGTTCTGGCGCGCCGAACCCGGCCTGGACATGTCGGAGGCCAAGGAAGGCGATTGGGCCAAGGGCTTCGCACTCTACAGCGCATACGACCGCGACAAAGGCGTACAGGACATCGCCGCCACCGTCGCCGCTGCCCGCAGCATGCCGGGGGCAAACGGCAAGGTTGGCGTCACTGGCTATTGCCTCGGCGGCCTGCTGACCTTCCTGGCCGCCGCACGCAGCGACGCCGATGCCTTTGTCGCCTACTACGGCGGCGGCACCGACCAGTATGTTGACGAGGCAGTGAACATCAAGCGCCCGATGATCTACCACCAGGCCAACGAGGACGAATACATCGACAAGGCGGCGCAAGCCAAAATCAACGAAGCGCTATCCGCCAATCCGAACATCCAGGTGTTCAACTACCCCGGCCGCAACCATGCATTCGCACGCCCTGGCGGCCACCATTTCCATGCCGGCGACGCCGCACTGGCCAATGGCCGCACCGACGCTTTCTTCACCCAGCAACTTGCAATGTAACATACCCTGAAAGGACTACAGCCATGAAAGACTTCGATTCTTCCCGCCGTTCCGCCCTGGTTGGCAGCGCAAGCCTTGCTGCTGCCGCCGCTGCCGCCGCCCTGCCTGCCGCCAGCGCCACAGCCGCTCCCGGCGCCAACATGAAAAAGACCGCTGCCTTCATCACCACCCGTGACGGCGTGGATATCTATTACAAGGATTGGGGCCCGCGCAACGGCCAGCCCATCGTGTTCAGCCACGGCTGGCCACTGAGCTCGGATAGCTGGGAATCGCAGATGTTCTTCCTGGCTAACCAGGGTTACCGCGTGATTGCGCATGACCGCCGCGGGCATGGCCGTTCCAGCCAGCCCTGGGAGGGCAACGACATGGACCACTACGCCGATGACCTGGCCCAGGTGATCGAGGCGCTGGACCTGAAGAATGCGGTGCTGATCGGCTTTTCAACCGGCGGCGGCGAGGTGGCGCGCTATGTGGGACGCCATGGCACCAAACGGGTCGCCAAGCTGGCCCTGGTCTCGGCGGTGCCTCCAATTATGGTGAAAACCGCCGACAACCCTGGCGGCTTGCCGCTGGAAGTATTCGACGGCATCCGTGCCGGCTCGGTCAAGGATCGCTCGCAGCTGTACTTCGATATCGCTTCAGGCCCGTTCTACGGCTACAACCGCCCGGGCGCCAAGCCTTCGCAGGGCATCATCAACTCTTGGTGGATGCAGGGCATGATGGGCGGCCACAAGAACACCTACGATTCCATCAAGGCTTTCTCGGAAACGGACTTCCGCGCGGACTTGGCGAAGTTCGACAAGCCGACCCTGATCATCCACGGCGACGACGACCAGATCGTGCCGATCGACGCCGCCGGCCGTGCCTCGGCACGCATCGTCAAGCAGGCCAAACTCCTGGTCTATCCTGGTGCACCGCATGGCCTGACCGACACCCACAAGGACAAGGTGAACGCCGACCTGCTGGCCTTCATCAAGTCCTGAAGGTAAATTGTTCCTCAGTTGATCGTCAATGCGAGATCGCGGCCGGCGGTGGCGGTATTGCCCGCATAGTCGGCCGCGTAAATGCGCAGGGTGTAGTCGCCTGGCGCCAGCTCGCTGACATGCCAGCGGCCGGGAACGGCTTCGCCTTGCGACAGCTTGCTTAACAGCGAATAAGTGAAGCGGGTGGACTTGCTGCCGTAGACCGTAATCCCGCTGTCGGCGGAGTACATGACCTTCACCGCCTCACGCTGTTTCGGCAACTGGTCATAGGTCTGCATGATGCGGGGCTGTTCGTAACCTGCAACCGGGCTGCCGTCGGCTTGCAGCAATTGATAGCCCAGCTTGTACAGCCCCAGGCGGCGCCGTGCAAGATTGCCATCCATCTGGTCGAAGGCATCGACCACCACGTTCACCTCTCCCAGGCTGCGCGGCACTTCCAGGCGCTTTCCCTTCTTGCCCGGCAGGCGCTTGTCGCTGGCGTCATACAGCGCGATACCCTGGATGACCGGTGCGATGGTATCGCGCAGGCCCGGGAATGGCAGTGCGAGCGGATTGACTACACGGCCACGGTCGTACAGGTTCAGGTGCACGTGGGCCATCTGGTTCACCACGCCCAGCTGTTCGCCGACGTAGAAGCGCGTGCCACGGCGAACGCGAACACGTTCCGGCTTGCCTTTGTCGTTCAGCAGCAACTGGAAGCGCTCGTCCAGCGCGCGGTTCTTTTTGTCGCGGCCAACCTTCATGTGGATGTAGCTGGTCGTGCCGAGGTTGATGCCTTCGCCGAGGGACGCAAACGCCCAGTTCGGGAGCGGGTCGCTGACTTTGGCTTTTTCGACCACGTGGACCGAGCTGCCGACATCGGCCTGCACATCGAGTCCGGCGTGGAAATGGTGGCGGCTGTCGCCGTCGTAACTCCCCCTGACCTCGCCCATCAGCCCGACCACTTCGTGCGGCTGGTTTTGCGGCAGCACGGGCCAGGGCATTTGCCCCTGGGTACGCTGCGCCATGATCTCGCTTTCTGCCACGGCAGGCGCAGCGGCAGGCGGAACCTGCTCCGCCGCGTTTGCGGTGCCGATCAAATGGCCTTGCGCCGGCTGGGCAGCGTGGACGGGCGGCTGCGCACTGGCCACGCCAGCACCAGCGCGCACAACGCGATGCAAGCGCTGCGCGGAGCCATCGGACAGGATCAAGGCGCCATTCGGCGCCAGCGCCAGGCTGCGGGGCCCATAGACCTGGATATTGCCATCGAGGCCCGTGACCGGATCGGCGGGCCGCGCCGCGTCGGGCATTCCGGCCAGGCTGCCATAGGGCGCCAGCTGCAACAGGCGCCCACGCGACGACACGGCGACGTAGACGAATCCATCATGCGTTACCGCCAACGCCATCGGGCGGCGCAGCAGCGGCTCTTTTTCCAGTTCGGGCGCGACGGCAATGGTCAGCACCGAGCCATCCGCATTAATGCGGCGCACCGCATCGTTGCTGGTGTCGGCGACATAGATGCCATCCTTGCCCACCGCAATTCCGCAGGGAGTATCGAACTGGGCTGCCTCGCCGATGCCATCGACGAAACCTGGACGCGCACCGCCCGCCAGCGTGGTCACGGTCCCGTCAGGTGCGATTTTGCGAATCCGGTCGTTATACGTATCGGCAACGTAAACGACGCCCGCCTCATCGACCGCCACGCCGACCGGGCCGTTGAACTGCGCCTGCGCGCCCTGCCCGTCCGCATATCCGGCCACGCCGCTGCCGGCCAGCGTCGTTACCGTGCCATCGACAGCGATCTTGCGGATCGCATGGTTGCCCGTATCGGCGACGTAGACATTGCCCTGCTTGTCCAGCGCGATGCCGGACGGCGTGTTGAAGGCAGCGGCAGCGCCGAGACCTTCGCGGTAACCTTCGATCCCGCCGGCCAGCACTCGGGTGCTGCCGTCCGGCGCCAGCACCGACACCGTATTCTTTTCGCCGCCGTCAGAGAAGTAGACATTGCCCTGCTTGTCCACCGCCACGCCGTACGGATCAACCAGCCCGGCTTCCAGCAAGGTTTCCAGCCGCGCCGACCAGGCCCGTTCGGTCGGCGCCGGGCCGCGCTTGGCCAGCTCCGGCAAGCTCCTGGCCACGCCTGGCGCTGGCGAAGAGTTGTAGAAATAACCGCCCGCACCGGCAATCGCCAGTATTGCAGTTCCAATAACAGTCAGTTTGATAGATGTATGCACAGGCAGGATTTTACCGTTCCGTGGCCGGCGCCGCAGGCAAAAAAAAAGCCCGCTCAGGGAGCGGGCTGAAGTCTATTTCCTTGGAGGAGAATAGAGGAGACAGGTGCAAGTATGCTGCGGCGCGGTATATCTGTCTACTTTATTGTAGTAATACTAGATATAACCAACCGCAATATCACTTGTCGCTGACGTAAGGCAGCACACGGCTGGCCAGGCGGGTGTCGGTGCGCAGCACGCTTACCTCGTCGGCCAGGATGTGGACAGCCTCGTTCAGCAGGACGTCCTTGGCATTCTTGGCGGCCTTTTCGGCATCCAGTTCAGCAGACAGGGAACGCTCATCCGCCTGCAAGCCATCGTCGGTGCGGATCGCGCCACGAACCTGGTTGGCCTGGCGCTGTGCGGCGCGCGGATTGGCAGGTTTGGCGGCAATCGCCTTGTTCAGCGCATCTTTCGGGTCCGGCACCAGGATAGGATCGTCCGGCGACGGGCCGGCGGCCAGGCGCTGTTCACGCAGCTTGGCGCGCGCTTCCTGCTGGTCGCGCTCCTTGCGGCGCACGGTTTCATTCAGCGAAACCACATTGTCCTGGCGCTGCTTCTTGACGTAGTTGATGTCGTCGAGCAGGTACTGGTAGTCCTTGTCCTTGGCGATGCGCGCCTCATGCTTCTTGTCCAGGATCGGCACGATTTCCTTCAACTCGCCGGCCGGGATATACACCGCAGGCTTGATCTGGGTGTAAGGCAGCGCATTGTCGTAGCTCGATTCGCCGAAGTTTTCGGCATCGCTAGTGGAGGCCAGCTTGATGTCCGGCGTCACGCCGCGCAGCTGGGTGGTGCCGCCATTGATGCGGAAGAACTGGGCAATGGTCATCTTCAGTTCACCGAAGCGCGACTTGTCGCTCTGGCCAAAACGGTCCAGGTTGACCAGGGTCTGCACGGTGCCCTTGCCGAAGCTAGGCTCGCCGATCACCAGGCCGCGGCCATAGTCCTGGATGGCCGCCGCAAAGATTTCCGATGCCGATGCCGAACCACGGTTGATCAGCACGCCGACCGGGCCATCCCAGGACAGGCCTGGCACATTGTCCGCTTCCACTTCCACGCGGCCTTCGGCGTTACGCTGCTGCACAACGGGGCCACGGTCGATGAACAGGCCGGTCAGCTCGACCGCCTCGGTCAGCGAACCGCCGCCGTTGTTGCGCAGGTCGATCAGAACGTTGTCGACCTTTTCCTTCTTCAGTTCACCCAGCAGTCGGGCGACGTCGCGCGTGGCGCTCTTGTAGTCCTTGTCGCCCTTGCGGCGCGCATCCCAGTCCTGGTAGAAGGTCGGCAGCGAGATCACGCCGATACGGCGCTTGACGGCGCCATCTTTCACTTCCAGGATCGAGCGCTTGGCGGACTGCTCTTCCATGCTGATTTTCTTGCGCACCAGCGACAGCACGAAAGGCTTGCCGTCCGGGCCGGCATCGGCGCCCAGCACCTGCAGTTTGACGGTCGAATCCTTGGGGCCGCGGATCAACTGCACCACGTCGTCGATGCGCCAGCCCAGCACGTCGGTGAACTTCTCGGATTCACCCTGCGCCACGCCGACGATGCGGTCGCCCACCTTCAGCTTGTTGGACAGGCCGGCCGGGCTGCCCGGCACGACTTCGCGGATCACTGTGTACTCGTCGCGGTTCTGCAGTACAGCGCCAATGCCTTCCAGCGACAGGCGCATGGCGATGTCGAAGTTCTCGGAAGCGCGCGGGCCCAGGTAATTGGTGTGCGGCTCGATCGACATGGCATAGGCGTTCATGAAGATCTGGAAAACGTCCTCGTTATTCAGCTTGCGCGAACGGGTCACGTAGTTCTCATAGCGCTTGTCGAGCGTTTCGCGGATCGACTTGTCGTCCTTGCCGGCCAGTTTCAGGCGCAGCCAGTCATTCTTCACGCGCTTGCGCCACAGGTCTTTCACTTCGGCTTCCGACTTCGGCCAGTCGGCCTTCTCGCGGTCGAACTGGTAGCTCTCGTCCTGCGTGAAATCGAACTTGGTTTTCAGCAGTTCGCGGGCATAGGCCATGCGGTCCGAGAAGCGCTGCTGGTACAGGTTGTAAATGGCGAAAGGCGTTTGCAGGTTTTCGCTGGTAATCGCGTCATCCAGGCGGGACTTGTCCTTGTTGAAGGAATCGACATCGGCCTGGGTAAAGAACAATTTCTCGCCATCGAGCGATTTGAAGTAGCGGTCGAAAATCTTTTCCGACATCGCGTCGTCCAGTGGCATAGCCTTGTAATGGTAGCGCGACAGCACGCGCGACGCCCACAATGCGGCTTGGGTCTGCTGCGCCGCAGGCTTCATGGTTACATCTGTCGCCTTGTCTGCCTGGGCTGCGCTGGCGTAAGCGGTAATCAGTGCCAGGGACATGGTGGCCAACAGGGTGTGCTTCTTCATCGGCTTGCTCCGAACGTAGGTGATTCTATGAGAATAGTGCTAATCCCATTCTACAGGATAGGACACTCTCTGGGAGAGAGGGATGATGGGCAGTGTGCTGGGCTTCACTTAAGCCAGCCTGAAGGCTGAGCTTCCTTGCAAGATTTCCGGTAAGTCATTGAATTTACTAAGAAACATTTTGTAACAAGTGGAATTTCCATGCAGCAACGCGGTATCATGTCGGCCCTCCCCCCGAAAAACAATCAAGATCATGTCCACTCGAACGCCCCCTGCGCGCAGCTGGAGCGTCGGCACCAAGATTGCCGCCTTCACCTTCGTCCTCGTCAGCGCACTGTTAGCGCTACTTATCACCTTCATCAGCTGGAACAGCACTTCCATGCTCGAGCAGCGCGCCCGGGACCAGGTCGCAGCCGACCTGAATGGCGTGGCAAACATGCTGGACGTGTTCAATTCGGCCATGGTGAACGACGCCGGCAGCTATGCCCGCCAGTTTGCCGCCCACGTACCCGGCCCCTTCGCGCTGGAGGGCAGCCAACTGTCCTCCAACGGCAAGGCGGTCAACGATGACTTCAGCATTCCCGACGACTTCACGGCCCAAACCGGCGCCATTGCCACCATTTTCGCCGCCGACGGCGCGGACTTCGTGCGCGTGACTACCTCGGTCAAGAAGGAAGACGGCCAGCGCGCCGTCGGCACCAGGCTTGACCACAATAATCCAAGCTACGCCATGCTGCGCGAAGGACGCTCCTACACCGGCCTGGCGCAGTTGTTCGGCAAGCCGTACATCACCCAGTACGACCCGGTCAAGGACGCTTCGGGCAAGGTGGTTGGCGTGCTGTTCATCGGCCTGGACATCAGCAAGAACATCACTGCCCTGAAGGAGAAGATCAAGGGCATCCGCATCGGCGAGACCGGCTATGTCTACGTGCTGAACGCGGCTGCAGGCAAGGACTACGGCACGCTGCTGGTTCACCCATCCAGGGAAGGCGCATCGATGCTGGATTCGAAGGACAGCAACGGCAGATCCTTCATCCAGGAGATGCTTGAAAAGAAGACGGGCGAGATCCGTTACATGTGGGCGGATGCCGGCAGCAAGGCCTCGCCGCAGGAAAAACTGCTGGTGTACCGCTACTTCGACGACTGGAAGTGGATTGTGGCGGGCGGCACCTATGTCCATGAGATCACAAAAGATGCCATCTCCGCGCGCAATCGCTATGCCGTATGCGGCATCGTCGCCCTGCTCGCCTTTGCCGCAAGCCTGTTGCTGCTGGTGCGCGCCATCGTGACCCGCCCGCTGGTGCAGGTACAGGATGCGGCGGGCCGCATCGCGGGCGGCGACCTGACCGTGCGGCTGGATGTCACCACCGGCGACGAAATCGGCAAGGTGCTGGGCGCCATGAATGGCATCAGCGAACGCCTGGCCAACGTGGTTGGCGGCGTGCGCGAAGGGGCCGACCAGATCGCCACGGCATCCTCGCAGATCGCGGCCGGCAACCAGGACCTGTCGGCCCGCACGGAGCAGCAGGCGTCCAGCCTCGAAGAAACCGCCGCCTCGATGGAAGAACTGACTTCCACCGTGCGACAGAACGCGGACAACGCCCGCCAGGCCAACGCACTGGCACGCGAAGCATCGGACGTAGCTTCGCGCGGCGGCGCACAGGTGGCACAGGTGGTCGAAAAGATGGGCGCCATCAACGAAGCTTCGCGCAAGATCGAAGACATTATTTCCGTGATCGACGGCATCGCTTTCCAGACCAATATCCTGGCCCTGAATGCGGCTGTGGAAGCGGCGCGCGCCGGTGAACAGGGCCGTGGCTTTGCCGTTGTGGCGACCGAAGTGCGCAACCTGGCCCAGCGCAGCGCCGCGGCGGCCCAGGAAATCAAGGGGCTGATCGCCAACTCCACCGGCGAAGTGGAAGCCGGGGCCAGGCTGGTCGAACTGGCCGGGGCAACGATGGAAGAAGTGGTCAACAGCGTCAGCCGCGTCACCGACATCATGGGCGAGATCAGCGCCGCCAGCGAAGAACAGCGCGCCGGCATCGACCAGGTCAACCAGGCAATCGGGCAGATGGACCAGGTGACGCAGCAAAATGCGGCCCTGGTCGAAGAAGCTGCCGCTGCCGCAGCGGCCATGCAGGATCAGGCGGAAGCCCTGGCCCGCGAAGTGCGCGCCTTCAAGCTGCCGGCCAATGCCACGAGCGCAGCCACGGGTATTGCATCCAGGCGTACCACCCTGCGCCTGCGATAAGCGCCAGCGGCCATGAACGCATGGCCAGCTTCCAGTCCGCCGCAGACGGCCAGCAAGCCAGGAACTGCGGCGCGATCAGGAAAGCCAAGCCTGCGTCCAGCGGCGCAAAATGCCAGGCGCCACGCGTGCGCAGCACGGCGATCCACCACGGGATCAGCACCAGCAGCAACGGCGCCAGTGCAGTCAGCGCGGAGTTGTACCAGCTTGCGTTGGCAAGCTGGACTTCGCCCAGGCGATATCCCTTGCCCTCGCGGCGGGGAATGATGGACAGTGAAACCGGCCGGGCAAACGTGAGCAAGCCGGCCAGGAAATGCGCCAGCTCATGGCACAGGGTGCCGGGAAGCTGCAGCACCGTGAAAACCACATAGCGCCGCGACAGCACCCAGATTGCCACCGCCAGGCACAGCGACGGCGTCAGGTAAAACAGCTTGTCCAATTAGCCCGTGTAGAAGCAGCGGCCGCAAGCCTGGCGGTAGGCCTCATTGCCGCCGATGCTGATTTGCTCGCCTTCGCGGATGCGCTCCCCCTTCTCGTCCACGCGGATATTCATCGTGGCCTTTTTGCCGCAAGTGCAGATATTCTTGATTTCCTCGATATCGTCGGCCAGCGCGAGCAGGTAGGCCGAGCCGGGGAACGGCTCGCCGCGGAAGTCACTGCGCAGGCCGTAGCAGATCACCGGCACGCCCTTGGCCTGGGCCAGCTGGTGCAGCTGCTTGACCTGTTCCGGCGACAGGAATTGCGCTTCGTCGACCAGCACGCAAGCGACCTTCTGCATGTCCTGCAGGAAGTTGGTTTCGGGGGAGAACAGCTCGACTTCGCGCTGCGGCCCCAGGCGGGAAGTCACCTTGCCCACGCCATAGCGGTCGTCGATGGCCGCCGTAAACAGGCGCACGATCAGGCCCTGCTCTTCGTAGTTGTGGGCGACCTGCAGCATGGAGGTCGATTTGCCTGCGTTCATCGCAGAATAGCGGAAGTAGAGTTTTGCCACAGTGGAAATTATTTTAAAAGTCGCTGCGGGATTATACGCGAGCCGCCAAGCGCAAAAAAAGGTATAAGCTAGCGCAAAGAAATTCCTTCTTGGTTCAATCGAATCGCCACACAATGCGCGTTTTTCGCAAGGAGAGAAAATGCAGAATACCCGACCTGCAGCTTTGTTCAGCCTGATCGGCAATACACCGCTTGCCGAAGTGACCCGTCTCGACACCGGCCCGTGCCGGCTGTTCCTCAAGCTCGAATCCCAGAATCCCGGCGGCTCCATCAAGGACCGCATCGGCCTGTCCATCATCGAAGCCGCCGAGCGCGAAGGCTTGCTCAAGCCGGGCGGCACCATCGTCGAAGCCACGGCCGGCAATACCGGCCTGGGGCTGGCCCTGGTCGGCGCCATCAAGGGCTATAAAGTGCTGCTGGTGGTGCCCGACAAGATGGCCACCGAGAAGATCCTGCACCTGAAAGCGCTGGGCGCCGACGTGCGCATCACGCGCTCGGACGTCGGCAAAGGCCACCCAGAGTATTACCAGGACTACGCGGCCCGCCTGGCCAGCGAGATTCCCGGCGCTTTCTTCGCCGACCAGTTCAACAACCAGGCCAACCCGCTGGCCCACGAAACCACTACCGGCCCGGAAATCTGGGAACAGATGGCGCGCGAGATCGATGCCATCGTGGTCGGTGTCGGCTCTTCCGGCACCCTGACCGGCCTGTCGCGCTACTTCCGCAAGGTGGCGCCGCACGTCAAGTTCATCCTGGCCGACCCAAAGGGCTCGATCCTGAAGGAGTACGTGGACACCGGCAAAGTGGCCGATACCAGCGGTTCCTGGGCGGTGGAAGGCATCGGCGAAGACTTTATTCCCGCCATCGCCAACATGGACGCCATCTCGCAGGCCTACACCATCACCGACCAGGAAAGTTTCGACAGCGCACGCGCCCTGCTGCGCGCCGAAGGCATCCTGGCCGGCTCCTCGACCGGCACCTTGCTGGCCGCCGCCCTGAAATACTGCCGCGAGCAGACCAAGCCGCAGCGCGTGGTGACCTTCGTCTGCGACACCGGCACCCGCTACCTGTCCAAGGTCTACAACGACAGCTGGATGTTCGACCAGGGCCTGTTGCAGCGCCAGAAGCTGGGCGACCTGCGCGACCTGATCGGCCGCCTGTTCGAGAACGGCGACGTGGTCAGCGTGGCGCCGGGCGACACCCTGCTGATCGCCTTCAACCGCATGCGGGCGGCGGACCTGGCCCAGTTGCCGGTCATCGACAACGGCAAGCTGGTGGGCCTCATCGACGAGTCGGACATCCTGCTCAAGGTCGAAAACGACGCCGCCCAGTTCAAGGGCGAAGTCGGCGGCACGATGACCAGCCGCGTGGAGACCCTGGCGCCGTCGGCCGGCATGCCTGCCCTCCGTGATACGCTTGACCGTGGCTTGACCGCCGTGATTGCCGAAGGCGGAAAATTCTATGGCCTGATTACCCGCTACGACTTACTTAACCACCTGCGCAGGACGCTATCTTGACCGACAAGAAAACCAAAGCCCACCTGGCCACGCGCGTCATCCACGCTGGCCAGCATCCCGACCCATCGACCGGCGCGATCATGCCGCCGATCTATGCCACATCCACTTTCGTCCAGCAGAGTCCTGGCGTACACAAGGGCCTCGATTACGGGCGCTCGCACAACCCGACGCGTTGGGCGCTGGAGCGCTGCGTGGCCGACCTGGAAGGCGGCGCCCAGGCCTTCGCCTTCGCCTCCGGCCTGGCCGCCATTTCAACTGTGCTGGAACTGCTCGACGCCGGTTCGCATATCGTGGCTGGCGACGACATGTATGGCGGCACCTTCCGCCTGTTTGAGCGGGTGCGCCGCCGCAGCGCCGGGCATGAATTCACCTACGCCGACCTGACCAATCCGGAAAACCTGCTGGCCGCCCTGCGTCCGGAAACGAAAATGGTGTGGGTCGAGACGCCGACCAATCCGATGTTGAAACTGGCCGACCTGGCCGCAATCGCGCGCATCTGCCGCGAACGCGGCATCATGGCCGTGGCCGACAATACCTTCGCCAGCCCGATCGTCCAGCGCCCGCTGGAGCTGGGCTTCGACATCGTGGTGCACTCGGCTACCAAGTACCTGAACGGGCACTCGGACATCATCGGCGGCATCGCAGTGGTTGGCGGTGAAGAACGGCAGTCGGCCTGGCGCGAGCAACTGGCCTTCCTGCAGAACTCCGTCGGCGCCATTGCGGGACCGTTCGACGCCTTCCTGGCCCTGCGCGGCGTGAAGACGCTGGCGATCCGCATGGAGCGCCACTGCAAGAGCGCACTGGAACTGGCGCGCTGGCTGGAACGCGAGCCCAAGGTGAAAAAGGTGTTCTATCCAGGACTCGAGTCGCATCCCCAGCACACGCTGGCCAAGGCGCAGATGGATGGCTTCGGCGGCATCATCTCGATCGATCTCGATACCGACCTGGCCGGCGCCCGCCGCTTCCTCGAACGCTGCGAAGTGTTCGCGCTGGCGGAGAGCCTGGGCGGCGTGGAATCGCTGATCGAGCACCCTGCCCTGATGACCCATGCCTCGATTCCGGCGGCGCAGCGCGCCACGCTGGGTATCGGCGATGGCCTGATCCGGCTCTCGGTCGGCATCGAAGATATCGAGGATTTGCGCCAAGACCTGCGCAATGCCCTTGACGCCATCTGAACGCCGCTGCAGCAACTGCAAGCGCCCGATGCGGGTGCTTGATCTCTCCGGCCATTACCAGCGGCGGGTGGAGATCGACACCTGCCCGCATTGCTGCCTGGTGTGGTTCGACGACACGGAATCGGTGCGGCTGGC
>CAMLSG010000034.1 GCA_946482635.1 uncultured Duganella sp. | reverse complement strand
ACACTCGGCTTCAAGACCGTTTGGGACGAGTTCATTCATCCGATCCCCTCCTTTACCAAGCTGATCCAGATTACGCCAGCCCGGCGGCGAGGTCTGTGCGTCCTTGCACGAACAGCCGGACTTCAGCCCGGCTCGGCCTCGCGCGGCGGCAGGAAGAAGTTGCGCGGCGACTGGCGGAAACGCTGCCATACCAGTCCCGCCAGCGCGCGGCCGCGACCGAAACTGACGCGGCGCGAGCGCAGTGCCACCAGCAGTGCCAGCGTAAAGCTTACCGCCAGGTTGGTCAGCGCGATCAGCACAATGCCCGACAGCGACAGCAGCCATTGTTCCGTGGTGAGCTGGTAGTCCAGCCCAACCAGCGCGAAAGCGAAATTGGCACTGGAGAAGGTGACATGGCGGATGTCGATGGGCAGGCCCAGGACGAAGCCGATGGTGCCGATCGTGCCCAGCATGATGCCGAAGAAGAAATTACCTGCCAGCGCGCCAAGGTTGCGGCCGATGTAGTCGGTGACCCGCGCCAGCCGCTTTTCGCCCAGCAGCCAGCGCAGCCAGCGAAGCTGCCGCAGGCGGGCTGCGATATCGTTATAGGCAGCCTTGTTGTCGTAGTAGCCCGAAATCAGTCCCGCCAGGAACAGGCACACACCTGCGATCGCAGCATGGGGCAAGGCCAGGCTGTGGAGCGGGTCGATGTCGTGCAGCAGGTGTTGCGCCTTTTCCGCGCCCGCCAGGTGCTGGCCGAACGCCGCCTGCCATGCCACGGCGATGGCGAATGCGGTAGGCATGGCCAGCGCCACGTTGCCGACGATAGCCACGAATTGCGAGCGCAATACCTTGACCACGAGGTCCGCCAGGTCGTCCAGTTTCTTCTGGCCCTGGTCGATGGCAGCTGCAATGCGCGCGGCAGTCATGGCCGGCTGCTTGGTGGCCACGGTGAAGTGCAGCACGTGGATCAGCATAAAGCCGAGCGAGTAGTTCAGGCTATACAGGGCCGCATAGCCGATCGGGGCAAGCAGCAGGCGCGCCATCAGCACCTTGAGCGTGGCCATGAAGCCGACAATGAAACCGGCGCCGGCGGCGGAACGCATCATCGACAGCCACTCGGCGCGCGTGCTGGCGACATAATGTTCGCCCGAGCGGCCGGCATGCTCGGTCACCTGCAATGCCAGCAATTCCGTGTTGGTCTGGAACAGGTCCGTCAGGCTCAGTTTGCGGTTGTCGGCTTCCACCAGTTGCCGGAACAGGCCGAGCGCGCAGGGCAGGGCCTCTTGCAGCGAGTTCGCCTCCAGCAGGTCAAGCAGGGTGCGCAGGCGGTCGATGCTTTGCGTCAGCCGCAGCAGCAGGCGGGTCAGGCTGACCGATACGCCTTGTACGGATGCCGTCTTGCGTGCGCGGCCAATGATGTCTTCGCACTGGCTGAGGAGCACGTCGAGATGGCGCGCGTCCGGCACCTCGGCCTGCGCGTCGACCAGGCGGGCGCGCCAGGCTTCCGTCAGCTGCACCACTTCGGCGTTCTGGCGCAGGAAGGGCGATTCGAAGCGTTCGATGTCCGGATGGACGCGCACCAGTTCGGGCTCCAGGCCGATGGCGCTGATGCGGTAGGACAGCACCTGCACCGCTTCCAGCAGTTCGCCCAGCACCTGGCCTTGCAGCCATCCATGCGCCGGCAACTGGAGCGCTTGCAGCAAGTCCAGCCAGACCGAGGGCTCAACGCCATTGACCCACTTGTAATCGTCCTGGTGGTCGAACACCTGGCCGAAGACGTCTTTCAGGTATTCGTCGTTGACGGTAGGCGGCAGCCATTTGTGATTCAGGCGGCGCCATAGCTCGCCGAAGAAGCCCTGGTTTTGCAGGACGCCCGTATCGGTGAGCAGGTGCACCAGCTTGCGCTGTCCGATTACTTCGGCAAGGTATTCGCGCAGTGCTTGCGCCCATTCGGGCCGTGTGGCGAGAAGATGCGCGAGGGCGCGCAGCCGGTTGGTAGCCTGTTGCAGGTCGCTGGCATGCTTGGGACGCAAGGTGCCAACCAGTTCCTGCAGCAGGGACGTATCGCGCGATGGGCCTGTGGCCTCGATGCGCGCCAGAATGCTGTCCATCATCATTTGCGACAGCATACTGGCGTTCGCGCTGCTTGTCCAATCAGGAACTTAGCGTAGCCTTAAGGCGCTTGCCGCCAATGGTCACATTTTCCAGCTTGAGGTCGGCCACGTTATACAGCCAGACCGGCTGCGCTGCGTTGACCGGATTGCCGAAATCGCAGTTGGTGACGGTTACCCGCCGCACGGGCAGCACGGGTGGCGCGGGCTGCGGGCCGTTGTAGTCGCTGGCGACCGGGCCCAGTATGGCGATGGCCTGGTAGCAGGAGCCGGTAGTGCCGCCTTTCGTTACATTGCCGACGGTGATGTTTTCGATGTGGACGTCGGAAACCTCCGGCGGCCGGATGCGCACGCTGTCCGCGCCGGGCTGGTAGTCGCAATCGAAAGAGATGACGGCGCCGGCAGCGGTGGCAAGGCCCTTGGTGTCGATCGGTGAACCGGGCAGCAGGGTGTAGTGCGAGGCGCTGAGCTGGACGCCGTTCGGCACCTTCACGTTCTTCACGTAGAAGTGGCGCAGGTAGCCGCCGCGGTTCATATTGGTCTTGAGGCGGATCGCGATGTTCAGCGGGTCGGTTTGCCAGTGCACGTTTTCGAACACCAGGTCGCGCGCGTAGACGTGCTCGATGCCGCCGGCCATTTCGGAGCCGAGCGTCACCGCACCGTGGCCACTGTGCATGGTGCAGCCCTGGATCACGATATTGCGTGTCGGGCCGTACTGGGTGTCGCGGTTCTTGCCGGCCTTGATGGCGATGCAGTCGTCGCCGGAATCGAAGACGCAGTCTTCCACCAGCACGTGGTCGCAGGCTTCGGGGTCGAAGCCGTCGCTGTTCGGGCCGCGGCTCTCGGCGTGCACTTTGCGGATGACGAGGTTGCTGCAGTTGACCGGATGATGCTGCCAGAATGGCGTGTTCTGCACGTGATAGCCTTCGAGCAGGACATTGGTGCAGTTGACGAAGTGGATCATCGGTGGGCGCAGGTAGTGGCCTTTGCCGAATACGCGCTGTTCGACCGGCACGCCCGCTTCCGACAGGGCAGGGAGGTAGCGCTCATCGCTGCGCCATTTGTCTCCTTCCCCCTCGATCAGCTTGCGCAGGGCGGCGCTCAGTCCCGGCGCGGCTTCCGCCAGCGGCTTGTTGAGCGGGTTGGGGACCACCTGCGTCGGCTGGCCTTCCTTGTAGCCGGGGGCGGTGGTTTGCGAGACCGCATTCATGGTGCGGTTCCTGCCTTTCCAGGACCACCAGCAATCGCCGGATTCGTTGAAGGCGACGCCGCCCTGGCCGTCCAGTTTCGAGGTCCAGTCTTCGCCCGTCAGCGCGATGTTCCTGGCGTTGACGGCGTACACCATAGGCGAGTAGTTCAGGCAATCGTTGCTTTGCCAGCGAGAGAGCGTGAGCTTGCCGTTCGCCCCGCAATCGAAGTCGCCGTGGCGGGCGTAGTCTTCCGGGTTCTGCGAGAACAGGATATGGGCGCCGGCTTGCAGGTGGACGTGGACGTTGGAGCGCAGTACCAGCGGGCCGGCACAGTACCAATAGCCCTTGGGGATCACGACGCGGCCGCCGCCGGCTGCCACGCAGGCGTCGATGGCTGCCTTGAAGCTGGCGTAGCAGTCGTGGGCGCCGTCGGCCTGGGTCGGCACCAGTTCCTGGTCGTCATGGGTGACCCAGGCTTTGACTTGCTTTGTACTGCAGGGCTGTGCGCCGAAATTCGTGACCAGGAAGTCTTCCTTGCGGAAGCTGACCGGCGCGCGCAGCGCTGCGACGATGGCGTCGGCGCGCCGCCAGGCCGCCGCACGCATGGCGGCGCCGCTGGAGTTGGCCGCAGCCAGGGCCGGCAGCCATTGCGGGGTGAGGAGGGCGGCAGCGCCGGCCTGCAGCAGGCTGCGCCGGCGTTGTTGTCGTAAAGCTGTCAAGGCAGGATCTCCTAAGCAGAGAAGGTTCGGGTAACGCGTCCCAGGTGCACGCGCATGGCTTTGCGGGCGGCGGCCGGATCGTGGCTGGCGATGGCCTGCAGGATGGCGCGGTGGTCGCCCAGGGTTTCCTTGCGCAGTTCCTCGGTCTGGAAATGCTCCTTGAGCTTGTGCCATAGGTCGCCGCGCTGGTCCCACAGGTGATTCATCACGCCGACCAGCGCGCTGTTGCCGGTGGCATTGGCAATCGCCATATGGAAGTTGCGGTCCGCCTGTTCGTTGGTGGCCACGACGTCGTGGTCGCGTTCCATGGCTTCCACCGCGATGAGAATGGCGTCGATCGCGCGGTCGGTCGCTACCTGCGCCGCGATGGCCGCAATCTCCGATTCGATCACGCGCCGCGCGGACAGCACCTCGAACGGTCCCGGCCCCGCTTGCGGCAGGGCGGGCACGTGTCCGGGGCGGTCGCAAATATAGACTCCTGAGTTGCTGCGCACCTCCACCACGCCGGTCAGTTCCAGCGCAATCAGCCCTTCGCGCAGCGATGCCCGGCTCACTTCCAGCTTGGCCGACAGCTCGCGTTCCGACGGCAGGCGGTCGCCGCATGCAAATCCTTCGGTGGCGATCATCGCCTGGATCTTGTCCGCCACCTGTTTATATAGCCTGGTCTCCATGCGCCCAATTCTAAGGTGGTCAGGCCAAAACAACAATCTGGACTGGCCAATAGTGGCTTTTTTGCACAATCTTGGAAGTTTTGCTTGTGAAATTGGCCTAACCACTTTAGTCTGTGGTTATACCAAAACCGAAAATCGATCAAACCAATTTGATCGCTCAACTGGAGGAGACTCATGAATTACGTTGCAGGCCCTCAAACCAAGCGCGCCGTTCTGGCAGCAGCAGTAGCAGCCGCCGTTCTGCAGATGGCAAACCAGGCTGCCGCACAAACCACAGCCCCGGCCGACGAGCCGGTGGCATCGGTGGTGGTGACCGGCTCCCTGATCCGCCGTGTGGCCAACGAGGGCGCCACCCCGCTCGTCACCATCAAGTCCAGCGAATTGCAGGCACGCGGCAACACCGAACTGAAAGACCTGGTGCTGGAAATGCCGCAATCGCTGTCGCTGGGCACCAATAGCGGCGCGGCCGGCCCGATCATCAACCTGCGCGGCCTGGGCCCGATGCGCACCCTGACCCTGCTGAACGGCCGCCGCCTGGCCAATGAGCCGCTGCAGGACCAGTACGTTTCCGTCAACGTGATCCCGCGCATGGCGCTGGACCGCGTCGAAACGCTGAACGGCGGCGCTGCGTCGATCTACGGCGCCGATGCCATCGGCGGCGTGCAGAACTTCATTACCAAGCGCGGTTTCGAAGGCGCTTCGGTCAAGGCCGAATACGCGCCGACGGAAAAGGGCGGCGCCGATACGAAGAGCTTCGGCATGATCCTGGGCGCCGGCAACCTGTCGCGCGACGGCTGGAATGCCTATGTGGCGATCGACCACCAGAAGAAGGATGCGCTGTTCCAGAGCGACCGCCCGGAGCAGCATGATCCTGCCATCCTGCGCACGCTGGGCCTGGGCATCACGCCCGACGCACGCAACGCAACCCCGGCCGCCAACTTCGGCTTTGCCCGCAACGCGAACTCGAACTACAACCCGACTTTCGCCTCCGGCTGCCTGGCGCCATATGCGACGCCGACCCTGGGCAACAACAGCACCGCCGCAACGCCGGTCTATGCGCCGGGCTGCGCGCGCAATCCGCTGTACTGGAATGCGGTGACGGACGGCAGCGAGATCACCAATATCAGCGGCCGCGCCAGCATGAACCTGCCCGGCGGCCACAAGCTGGACCTCGACATCCTGCACTCCGAGTTTACGGTCCAGAAATACCGCGGCATGCAGGCGCCGGGAACGACCAACCCGTTCACCACTTACTCGCTGCCGGCGACCAGCAAATACTATCCGGGCAAGGGCATCACCCCGGCCGTGCCGGTTGTGGGCAGCAATACCGGCAGCAATTCGCCGACCATGTTCATCGACCCGACGAAGACGCCGGGCACGGTCAGCAACCTGAACATGAACAACCGGACCATCTACTTCCAGTGGGGTCCTGCCGAACTTGGTCCGGCCTACCGCAACGACGAACAGACCAATGACCGCATCGTGCTGACCGCCGAAGGCGAGGTGCTGGGCTGGGACTACCGCGCCGGCCTGAATTACGGCGAATCGAAGCGCGACACCCGTGCCGGCGCAGGCTACATTTCGTACACTAAGGCGCAGGAAGGCTTCAACAACGGCACCCTGAATCCGTTTGGCCTGCAGGACGCGGCCGGCCTGGCTTACCTGAACAGCATCCAGGCGGACGACTATACCTACCGCCTGAACAAGGCCTTCAACCAGAGCGTGGACGTGACGCTGTCCAAAGGCATCTGGGACCTGAAGGGCGGTCCTTTGACGCTGGCCGTTTCCGGCGAACTGCGCCGCGACGGCGCGCAAACCTTCAATGCGCCGCTGGACTACGTGCTCAAGAAAGCCGACGGCAGCTACAACATCGACGCCGCCGGCAACGTGGTGCAGTCCGACCTGGTGGGCGAGACCCCGCAAGGCGTGGCCAAGAAGATCCACCGCACCATCGCTTCGCTGCTGATGGAAGCCGATGCGCCGATCACCGACAAGTTCCTGCTGAATGCAGCGGTGCGCGCCGACCGCTACTACGACCTGAAGCAGACCACCGTCAATCCCAAGCTGGCCGCACGTTGGCAGCCGTTCCAGCAGCTGGTCCTGCGCGGTAACGTGAATACCGGCTTCCGCGCCCCGTCGATCATCGACATCCAGAACCCGACGCCTGAGGTGCGCAACCAGGTGATGGACGATCCTGTCCTGTGCCCTAGCTCGCAGCCGCTGGTGGCCGGCACCGGCACGCCAAAGGCCGGCTACACTTATGACCAGGTCTGCAACGTCGCCACCAACTACTGGACCAAGTCGCCGAACAACGACTTCCTGAAACCGGAAAAATCGCGCGGCTTCTCCCTGGGCTTCGCGCTGGAGCCGGTGAAAGACCTGTCGATCACCGTCGACTACTGGGGCCTGAAGCTGCGCGACGTGCTGGGCGCCGTCACTATCGCCGAGATCCAGCAGAATCCTGCCAAGTACGAAGTGAACTTCGTGCGCAATGCCGACGGCACCATCGACCACATCGTGGCGAGCCAGGCAAACCGCGGCCAGACCCGCATCCGCGGCCTGGACCTGTCGGCCAGCTACCGCTTCCCGAAAACCAGCATCGGCACTTTTGATGCGAAGCTGGATGGCACTTATATGGACAAATATGAGTTCCAGTCCGAGAAGAATGGTCCGTGGCTGAGCAATGTGGGCATCATCACCAACGATGGCCGCTACGGCGGTTCGGGTCCGAACGCCGGCCTGGCCGGCCTGCCGCAGATCAATCCGCGCTGGAAGCACACCGCATCGGTCACCTACACCAACGGCGCCTGGGCTACCACCCTGTCGCAGCGCTACAACTCGAGCGTGACCGACGTCACCCCACGTGCCGGCTCGACCCTGACCGAAGTGGAGGCCTACAAGCAGTACAACCTGAACGTGAACTACAAGGGCTTCAAGAATACGACCATCAGCTTCGGCGTCAACAACCTGACCGAAGAATGGCCGCCACTGACCTCCAACAGCACTTACAGCGGTGGTTACGTGACGTCGATGGCCGATATGCTGGGCCGTGTCTATCGCATGTCGGTGGAGTTCACGTTCTGACATGCTGCTGCGCTGCCTGATGCTTGCCTGCTCCCTGCTGCTGCCGGCAGCGGGAGTGCAGGGCGCGCCGTCCCCAACCGCGGCGGTGGAATTCGTGCCGGCGGCGCAAGCCGCCGCTGCGAACGCCGGTCCGTACTTCGTCGAAGCACGGATGCGCGCGGCGCCGGGCGCAGTCGGGCAGGGCTATGTCATCGTCCGGCACAGCGATGAGCGCAACTGGCTTGGCTTTGGCCTTGATGCAGCGGCAGGCGGCAAGCTGGCAGTCAACATCGTCCGCCTGGTCGATGGCCAGCCGAAATTCCTCAAGCAGGTGCGCATCGAGCCCGATCCTGGCGAGGCCTTCTACACGATCCGGTTTGACGTGGATGGCGCCGCCCTCACGGCTTACCTCAATGGCACGCGGCTGATTGGCGTCGACGAACCCAACGCCTTGCCGCCGCGCGTGGGCGTGCTGGCGCAAAAAGGGCAGTTTGAAATCCTTGGCCTGCGCGCAGGCGACATCAGGCAAGCGCCCGCCAGCATTGGGCTGGTGCACCGGCATAAACAGCTGCGCTTGCAGGTGGGCGACGCGCCGCAGCGGTTTGCGGTGCGAGCCGCGAGCCGCGATGGCCTGCGGACGGTCGAATTTTCCGCTGTCTCAAGCGATCCGGCCGTGCTCGAAGCCAGCGTGGCCGGCGACGCCCTGGTGCTGGCTCCGCGCGGCGCCGGCAAGGCGGCAGTCACGCTCACCAGTACCGACGATCCGAACCTGGCGGTTACGCTGGCAGCTATCGTCGACCCGGCGTTTGCGGCGCCGTCGGGTGCCTTCCGGCTGGTGGCGGGCCAGGCATCGCCTGCCCGAGGAGAGCGCGATGTTCCGGTCGACACGCGCCTGCAGCTGCGCTTCGACCAGGCGCCGGTCATCGGCGACAGCGGTTCCATCCGCATCGTCCGCGTGAAAGACAACCTGACGGTCGATGTCATCCGCGCCGGCATGGAGCTGGACGAAATTGGCACGCCGCGCGACGGCGTGAAACGCGTGGTGCGCTACAGGGCGATCACCGTTGACGGTACGACGGCGACGATCCGTCCGCACGACGGCAAGCTGGAATACGGTACCGACTATTACGTGCTGGTGGACGATAAGCTATTCAGCGGCGCTGCGCTGGGTGGAGCGCAGTTTGCCGGGATCGGCGAGGCGCGCAGCTGGAGGTTCCGCACCCGCGACCGCGCTCCGCAAGGCACCACGCTGCGTGTCGCGGCAAGCGGCAAGGCCGATTTCCGCACCGTGCAAGGTGCGCTGAACCACGCGATGCAACAGATTCCCCGCGAGCAGCCGGTTACTATCCGCCTCGCCGATGGCCGGTACGAAGGCCTGCTTTACCTGCGCGGCAAAGACAATGTCACCTTGCGCGGGGACAGCCGGCATGGCGCCGTCATCGCAGCGGAAAACAGCGACGGCATCAACCCGGGAAGCGGGACGGGCCAATTGCCGCTGGCACCCGGCGCCAGCGGCGGGCGCTCGGTGTTCCTGGTGGAAGATGCCGACCTGCTGCGGCTGGACACGCTCACCCTTGTCAATACCACATGGCGCAGCAAGACCATCGGCGCCCAGGCGGAAGCGCTCAACTTCAGCAGCGAAGGGCGCTTCATCGCCAACCAGGCCGACTTCCTCAGCGAGCAGGACACGATCCAGGTCAAGGGATATGCGTGGTTCTACCGCAGCCTGATCGCCGGAAATGTCGATTTCATCTGGGGCTATAACCGCGCCGCCCTGTTCGAAGAATCCGAAATCCGTTCCGTCGGCGACAGCGCCAATCCATCAAGCGGCGGCTACCTGGTGCAGGCGCGCACCGTGGCGGGGGACGATCCCGGCTTCGTATTCCTGAACTCGCGCCTGACGCACGGACCCGGGCCGGCCGGCAACGACGTCCCGGCGGGAGCAAGCTTCCTCGCGCGGCCGGGTGTCGTTACGGCATGGGACAACGTCCACTACGTCAATTGCAGCATCGGCCCGCACATCAGCGCCGAAGGCTGGCATGGCAAGCCGCGAGGCGGCAAGGGCTGGGACGAGAGCGCAAGTACCGACCTGGCGGGCAAGCCGCTCGACCTGTCGCAGCGCGTGGCGGGCCGCGTGCTGGCGCCGGCCGACGCGGTGCGCTTCAGCAGCCGCGCCAGGGTTTTCGCGCAGTTTGACAATGGAAAAGGATGGAATCCCCAACCGTGAATAAAATCATTCCGTATACGCTGCGCCGCAGAAAAGTGCTGAAAGGACTGGCCGCATTGGGCGCGGTCACCGCGGCGGTTCCAGGACTCGCCGCTGCGCGGGCCGCCCCCCAGGCCGACCCCTGGTCTCGTGCGCAAGACATCCAGCGACGCTTCGCCACCCCGCTGCGGTTTCCCCAACGGGACTTCGTGGTGACCGACTTCGGGGCCAAACCATGCGAGCTTGTGAAAGTCCACGGCTACCCCACGATCCGCGCGAAAGGTGAACTGGAGACCCAGGCTAGTGGCTCACACGACAGCCACCCGGCAATCCGGGCCGCCATCGTCGCCGCGCACCAGGCCGGCGGCGGCCGGGTCGTCATCCCCGCCGGCAATTGGTACCTGAAAGGACCTGTCACGCTGCTGTCGAATGTGCACGTCCACCTCAAGGCCCGCGCGCGTCTCCTGTTCGGCGCCAATCCGGCCGACTACGCACGCGATGGCGATCATGATTGCGGCATGAACGGCCAACTGGTGCTCACCCGCTGGCAAGGCAACGACTGCCTGAATTTCAGCCCGATGGTCTATGCGCGCGGGCAGAAGAATGTCGCCATCACCGGCGAGGACTGGACCAGCATCCTGGACGGGCAAGCAGGCGTGCCGTTCGAGGACGGCAGCGGCAACTGCTGGTGGGGCATGAATCCGAAAGGCGCCTTGCCGGGCAGCGTGCACCAGGCGGTGCCGAATCCGGCCAATCCCACCTCGCTGGCAGGACTGGCGCCGCATCTGGACGAAGCAGCGCGTACACGGATACAGGGCGCAGGCGAGGGATGGCGCGCGGATGGAAGCCTGCTGCCAGCGCTTTCGGAAGCGGGCGTGCCGCCCGAAAAGCGCGTGTTCGGCCTCGGCCACTACCTGCGCCCGTCGATGATCCAGTTCGTCGACTGCACCGACGTATTGATGCAAGGCTATATGGTCGTCAATACGCCAATGTGGATACATCACCCGCTCAATTCGCGCAACGTTCACATCGACCACGTGCGCATGGACAGCATCGGCCCCAATTCGGACGGCATCGACCCCGAATCCTGCGATACGGTGCTGGTGAGCGGCTGCGAATTCAACACCGGCGACGACTGCATCGCCATCAAATCCGGCAAGAATCGCGATACGCATTACGGGCCGACCCGCAATATGCTGATTCAGGACTGCGTGATGAACAGCGGTCATGGCGGTATCACGCTGGGCAGCGAAATGTCCGCCGGTATCGAGCATATCTACGCCCGCAACATCGAGTTTCGCAACGCACATTGGACCAGCGATCCGCTGTGGACGGCGATTCGCCTGAAAACAAATATGAATCGCGGCGGCTACCTGCGCCACCTTTACGTGCGCGACATCACACTGCCGAACGGCGTACAGACCACGCCACGGCCATACAAACCGCTGCCAGGCACGCTCCTGGGCGGAGCGCTGCCATCGACCGGCGGGGGCGCCGTGCTGACCATTGATTGCGACTACGCTCCCGCCGACGACATCGTGCGCAGCCGTCCGCCGTCGGTATCGGACGTCCACATCAGCCGCATCCGGGCCGGCAACGTGAAGGCGCGGGGCGGTGCATTTTCCTGCAACCAGGTCATGGTGGTGCTAGGCCCGGTGTCGAGCAGCTACAACGGCCCAGCCGGCGTACCGGTCCTGCCGTTGACCGATATCTCGATCACCGATGCTGATTTCGGCACGCCGCGCGATGCCGATGAACCCTGGTTTGTCTACAATGTGAAACGCCTCAAGCTGTCCAACGTGCGCATTGCGGGCAAGACGATCAACACGGAACTCAACGCATGAACTTCGTCCTGGTGCTTGTGGCGGCGCTGTTTGCGGCAGCGGGCGCTCAGGCGCAAGATGCCGGACCGGTGGAGCGCTGGGGCAGCAAGGAAGTCACGCTCGCCGGGCCGCGCGAGGGCAATCCTTTCCTCGAAGTGGAGCTGTCCGCTACCTTCCGCCTGGGCGCGCGCAGCCTGGAAGTCGAAGGCTTTTACGACGGCGAGGGCCAGTACAAACTCCGCTTCATGCCCGACGCCACCGGCGAATGGGAGTACGAGACCCACAGCAACCGCCTTGCGCTAGACGGCAAGCGTGGCAAGTTCACAGTCGTGGCTGCAAAGGCCGGCAACCACGGACCAGTGCGCGTGAAAGGCGTGCATCACTTCGGCTATGAGGACGGCACGCCGTTCTGGCAGGTCGGCACCACCAGTTACGGCTGGACCCACCAGCCGGAAGCCCTTGAACGCCAGACCCTGGCGACGCTGGCGTCCGGGCCGTTCAACAAGATCCGCATGCTGGTATTCCCGAACCAGGACGTCAAGCACCAGCCGCCGCGCTTTCCGTTTGAAGGCGCACCGCCCAAGGCCTGGGACTTCACGCGCTTCAATCCCGAATTCTTCCGCCACCTCGAACAGCGCGTCGGCGACTTGCGCGCGCTTGGCATCGAGGCCGATATCATCCTGTTCCATCCTTACGACAAAGGGTTCTGGGGCTTCGACCAGATGCCGGCCGACGTCAATGAACGCTACCTGCGCTATGTGGTGGCGCGACTGGCTTCTTACCGCAACGTGTGGTGGTCGATGGCCAATGAATTCGACTACCTGGCAAAGAAGCAGATGCCCGAGTGGGACCGCTACTTCGAAATTGTCCAGGCGCGCGATCCCTACCGGCACCTGCGTTCGATCCACAACGCCATGGTGCTCTACAACCACACCAAGCCGTGGGTCACCCACGTCAGCGTCCAAAGCGGGGCCATTGCCGAAGACTTTGAGCGCGCCGTGCTTTTCCGCGATGTGTATGCGAAGCCTGTGGTCTACGACGAAGTGAAATACGAGGGTAATATCGAGCGCCGCTGGGGGCAGTTGTCGGGGCAGCAGATGGTGCTGCGGTTCTGGATGGGAGCGATTGCCGGCACCTATGTTGGCCACAGCGAGATCTTCAGGGACGCCGGCGATATGTCCTGGCTGGGCAAGGGCGGCACACTGCGCGGGGAAAGCCCGGCGCGGCTGGCCTTCTTCCGCAAGATCCTGTCGGAGAGTCCACCGGAAGGGCTGGAGCCGATCGACAAGTGGCAGGACTATCCGTTCGCCGGCAAGCCAGGACAGTATTACCTGGGCTACTTCGGACGCGAGGCGCCTTCCACCTGGCAGTTCGCGCTTGCCAGGCCAGGCCTGGCAGAAGGCATGAAGTTCAGGGCCGAGGTGATCGACACCTGGAACATGACGATCACTCCGGTGGAGGGCGTGTTCGAAATCCGCAAGCGCGACAACTACAGTTTCGTGGACAAGGAAGGGCGCAGTATCGCGTTGCCCGGCCGCCCCTATATGGCCTTGCGCATTACGAGGCTGCCGTGAAGCGCACCGCCGCCGCCGCCGAGCCCAGGCCCGGCGACCTTGCACGCGCAGCCGCCGCAGCCGCGATCATGCGCATCGTCCTGACCGCAGCGCTGGCCGGCGCTGCCGCCTCTTTGCCATTGCCTGCGGAAGCCTTGGACATCACAACGAAATTGCTCGACGCAAATTGATAATTAGTTAAAAATGTCGGCTATCTTTGTTGTGGGGAGACACGCTTGGAAAGCTCGAAAGGACATAAGATCGCGGCCGGCGCCGGCCTGACCGTGGCGGGGTGTTTAGCTTACCTCCTTCTGTGGCCGGTGCCCGCCGAACCGGTCTCCTGGACGCCGCAACAGGCGCCCGGATACGTCGGCGCACACGCACCAAATACCCGGCTGGCCGGCCTGCAGAAAATCGACATCGGCACCGAACAAGGCCCGGAACACCTGGCCATGGGCCCGGACGGCAAGCTGTACGCCGCTGTTGCCGGCGGCAAGATCCTGCGCATGGCGCCCGATGGCAGCCAGCGCGAAGTTTTCGCCAGCACCGGCGGCCGCGTGCTGGGCTTCGATTTCGACGCCGGCGGACGCCTGATTGCGGCCGACGCCATGAAAGGCCTGCTCGCCATTACGCCGGACGGCAACATCAACGTGCTGGCAACGCAAGTCGCGCCAGGCGATCCAATCCGCTACGCTGACGGGGTGGTGGTAGCGCCCGGCGGCATGATCTACTTCACCGATGCCTCGACCCGCTTCGCCCCCGCCGAATGGGGCGGCACCTTCGAAGCCAGCGTGCTGGACATCCTTGAACAGTCATCGACCGGCCGCGTGCTGGCCTACGATCCGGCGAGCGGCGCCACGCGCATCCTTGCCAGCGGGTTCTCGTTTGCCAACGGCATCGCCTTGTCCGGCGACGGCCGCACGCTGTTCGTCAATGAAACAGGCCGCTACCGCATCTGGAAAATCGATGCGCAAAGCGGCAAGCGCTCCATCCTGTTCGACAACCTGCCTGGCTATCCCGATAACCTGATGCGCGGGCGCGACGGCAAGATCTGGGTCGGCCTGGTCAAGCCGCGCAATCCGACGATCGACAAGCTGGCGCAAAAGCCGTTCATGCGCAAGCTCACGCTGCGCCTGCCGCGCGCCCTGTGGCCAGTGCCGAAAGCCTACGGCCATGTGTTCGCCTTCAGCGAAGATGGAAAAGTGCTGGCCGACCTGCAGGATCCGTCCGGCGCATATCCGGAAACCACGGCGGTCCTCGAAACCCCCGACCGGCTCTATATCCAGAGCCTGCACGCCGCCTATATCGGCTGGATGTCCCGGCCCTGATCAGGCGGCACGTCATCCGCCGGCGGCGGTGCTGGCGGCGCAGGCGTGGGAACCACGATGGTTGTGGTGTCCACGGCGCCGGTGACGCGCTGCTGGACCACCTGCATGGCGACTGCCTTGCGCGGCGGCTCGGGGCGGGGCGGTTTGGGGAACATGTCTTCTCCTGTAGGGCATGACTCCGACCCATATTGGGCGTTTTGGCAACTTTACAAGTGTTTAATGTTGCCATTGCGCACCAGCTGAATCGTGCACGCGATAGTTGTGTTTATAATTTCTTACGACTATTTGCCTCCTAGCCATGAACCGGAAAACTCCTCCCTTGCTGTTGCTGGTCATGCTGTCCATGGCGCCTGGCGCGCATGCTGCGGGGTTGGCAGATGGCGAGATCGCCGACCTCACG
Organism: uncultured Duganella sp.; assembly: GCA_946482635.1. The sequence goes on along the minus strand of CAMLSG010000034.1, from coordinate 17,485 downwards.
CTGGAACAGTTGAACGAAATTGTCGTCACTTCGGTGTCGCGGCAGGAAGAAAGGCTAAGCAACGCGGCCGCTTCTCTGTTCGTCATCAGCGCCACCGATATCCGGCGCAGCGGCGCGCGCAGCTTGCCGGAAGCGCTGCGCCTGGCGCCAAACCTGGAAGTAGCGCGCGTCGATGCGCGCAACTACGCCATCAGCGCGCGCGGCTTCAACGGCCCGTTTGCCAACAAGCTGCTGATGCTGATCGATGGCCGCAGCGTCTATTCGCCATTCTTCTCCGCCGTGTTCTGGGACGCCCAGTCGGTGGTGATGGAGGATATCGAACGCATTGAAGTGATCAGCGGCCCCGGTTCAACGATTTGGGGCGTCAACGCCGTCAACGGCGTGATCAACATCATCACGCGGCATGCCAAGGACAGCCAGGGCGCGCTGCTGTCGGTCGCCGGTTCGAGCGGCGAGGGCGATGCCAGCCTGCGCTTCGGTGGCCGCCTGTCGAATAATGGCTACTACCGCGCATACGCCCAGTACATGGCCGCCGAGGACACCGACACCGCAGCCGGCGTCAATACCTTCACGGGCATGCAGCGCCGCCAGGCCGGCTTCCGTGCCGACTGGGGCCTGCAAAGCGGCAGCCTGGCCGTGTCGGGCGATGCTTACCAGGCCAACCTTGGCCAGCTTGGTACGCGCGACATCCGCCTGTCCGGCGCCAACCTGGTGGCGCGCTACCTGCACCAGATGGGCGACGGCAACGCCCTGCGTCTGCAGCTGGTGCTTGACCACACTGAACGCAACCAGCCCACCGCCTACGTCGACCGGCTCGACACAGTGGAACTGGAAGGCCAGCACGACGTGCGCATCGGCATCCACAAGCTGTCGTGGGGCGGCGGCTACCGCCATTCGCGCGACGACAACACGCCCGGCCCGGGTTTCGGCTTCTGGCCTTATGAACGCAATATGCACTGGGGGAACCTGTTCGCCCAGGACGAGGTGGCGCTGACCGAAAACCTGCGCGCCACCGGCGGCGTGAAGGTGGAGCACAACACCTACACCGGCTCCGAATGGCTGCCCACGCTGCGCCTGGCCTGGAGCCCCGACACCGCACACACTGTGTGGAGCGCGCTGTCGCGCACCGTGCGCGCCCCTGCGCGCAGCGACCGCGACTTCGTGCTGCCGCCACAACCGGTCATGATCGGGGGCGTGCCGCGCTTCACCATCGGCACCAGCCCCGAGTTCGAATCCGAGGTAGCCAATGTGCTGGAGCTGGGCTACCGCGCGCAACCGGCGCAGAACTGGTCCTATTCGGCCACGGCCTGGTACGCCGACTACGACAAGCTGCGTACCCTGGAGGCGAACACCATGGCCGGCCCGTACCGCGGCATCCTGGAATTCCGCAACCTGTCGCAAGGGCGCACGCGCGGCATCGAACTGTGGGCGCGCTGGCAGCCGATGCTGCGCTGGCGCCTGAATGCCGGCCTGGTGGTGCAGGACATCGATACCAGCCTCAAGCCTGGCAGCAAGGACGCCACCACCGCCGGCCTCGTGATCAACGACCCGCATAGCTACTGGCAGTTGCGTTCTTCCCACGAAATTGGCGAACACATCCAGTTCGACTGGACATTACGTTACAACGGCAGCATGCCCAAGCCATACGTTCCGTCGTATCATGAGCTGGATGCAAACCTGGTATGGAAAGCCAGCCCGAATATCGACGTCGCGCTCGCTGGACAGAACCTGCTGCATGCACGGCATGGCGAGTGGGGCGGCTACCCCGGCCGCAATGTGTTCGAGCGGCGTGCAATCCTGAAATTGACGATGCGATACTAACGAGATGGTCAGCGCAAGCCTCACTTTAGTTGCCGGGAAGCCTCTGGTTGCAAGCGGTTGGCGGAATCGCCTGTTGGCGCTGGCGATGATGCTGTTCGCCTTCAGCTGCCTTGCAGTGGGCTCGCAGCAGGGCGTCACCACGCCGGTGCTCGAGCGCAGCGTCAAGGCAGCTTTCCTGTACAAATTCCTTGGCTACATGGAGTTTCCAGCCGACCCCGGGCCAAGCCTGGTCGTGGGCGTGCTGGGCGCCGATGAAGTGGCGGCCGAGCTGGCCCAGATCACCACCGGCCGCAATGTCGGCAATCGCAGCATCAGCGTGCGCAAGCTGGGCGAAGGGGATGCCCTGACTGGACTGAACCTGCTGTTTGTGGGCGGCGACGCCGCCCTGCCTGAAGCGGTGCAGCGCGCCGCGGAAAAGAATGGCACCGTCGTCGTCAGCGAACGGGATAATGGCTTGCAAAACGGAAGTGTTATCAATTTCCGCCTGGTCGACGATCGGGTGCGCTTTGAAGTCTCGCTGCCGGCAGCGGAGCGCTGCAATGTGCGCTTGAGTTCACGCTTGTTGTCCGTCGCGTATTACGTGCAGAAAGGCGGGCAGTGATGATTGCCACGGCGGCAGGATCGGTTCGCATCAAACTGATCCTGACGGCACTGGCCACTACCTTCATCGCGCTGGTGGTGACCACAGTGTCGATGCTGGTGTATGACTTGCGCAGTTTCCAGCAGGGCTGGGTGGATGACCTGACCACGCAAGCAGAGCTGATCGCCACCGCCTCGGCGCCTGCGCTTTCCTTCAATGATCCCCGCGTGGCGCGCCAGAACCTGGAGCTGCTGCGCGTTCGGCCGCAAATCGAGGCCGGCGCGATCTATGCCGCCAATGGCGCCTTGTTCGCTTCCTATGTCCACACGCCGGCTGAGGCGCCGGCCTTGCCGCCGAAGCCCGGCGCGCTCGGTTATGCGATTGAAGGCGGGCATATGGTGGTGACGCATCCGATCGTTGAAGAAGGCGAACGCATTGGCACGGTCTACCTGAGTGCTTCCTACCGCTTGCTGGACCGCGTGCAAAGTTACGCCCTGATCCTGATCGGCGTGACGCTGGGCAGCCTGCTGCTGGCAGCGCTGGTGGCGCACCGGCTGCAGCAGACCATCACCCGCCCGCTGCTGGCCATGACCGACGTGGCGCGCGCGGTGATGCAGCGGCGCGACTATTCGCTGCGCGTGGGGGAGCGTGCCAGCGGCGAGATCGGCACCCTGATCGATGCTTTCAACGACATGCTGGCGGAAATCGCGCGCCGCGCCAACGCGCTGCAGGATGCCAACCGCACCCTGGAGCACGAGATGACTGTGCGCCAGGGCGCCGAGCGTGCGCTGCTGCTGGCCGATCGCCGCAAGGACGAATTCCTGGCCACGCTGGCGCACGAGCTGCGCAACCCGCTGGCGCCCATCCGCACCGGCCTCGACATCATGCGCATCAATGCCAGCGACCAGGTGGCTTGCGAGCGCGCCCGCTCCATCATGGAACGCCAGTTGAAACAGATGGTGCGGCTGGTGGACGACTTGCTGGACGTCTCGCGCATCAATACCGGCAAGCTGACCATCCGCCGCGAACAGCTCATGCTGCAGGACGTGGTGAACGATGCGCTGGAACTGGCGCGGCCTTTCATCGCTGCGCAGGGCCATACGCTGCATGTGCAGGTGCCGGAGCAGGCGGTGTACCTGGTCGGCGATGCGACGCGCCTGGCGCAGGTCATTTCCAACCTGCTGCACAATGCCGCCAAATATACGGCGCGCGGCGGCAGCATTTCGCTGGCAGCGCAACTGGGCCAGGGCCAGGTCGAACTGCAGGTGCGCGACAACGGCATCGGCATTGCGCCCGAGCTGCTGCACGACATCTTCGAGATGTTCATCCAGGCCGACTCTTCGCTCGAGCGCAGCACGGCGGGCCTGGGCGTCGGCCTGTCGCTGGCGCGCAAGCTGGTGGAACTGCATGGCGGCGGCATCCGTGCCGAAAGCGGTGGCCAGGGGCAGGGCAGTACTTTCACCGTCACGCTGCCGCTGCTGGCCGATGCCAGCGTTGCCTCGCCTGTGGCGGAAGCGCTGCCGGCCAATGCGCGCCTGCACCGCATCCTGCTGGCCGACGACAACGTGGATTTCGTCAACGGCATTGGCGGCCTGCTGCGTTCGATGGGCCACCAGGTGCATATATCGCACGACGGCAAGCAGGCGCTGGCGGCAGCCGAAGCGTTCGCGCCCGAATTTGCCTTCCTCGATATCGGCTTGCCCGAATTGAACGGCTACGACCTGGCGCGCGCACTGAAGCGCCTGCCTGCACTGCGCCATACCGTGCTGGTGGCAGTAACCGGTTGGGGGCAGCAGAAGGACCGCCAGCAGGCGTTCGAGGCCGGCTTCCACCATCACCTGGTGAAGCCGGTCAGCATTGACCAGCTGCAGGAAATCCTGTCCCACGCTGGCCCTTGATATATCGGGAAAGCCCCCGATCTGCTTTAACAGGCAATGTTTATCGAGGAGTAAGGACATGCGAGCGCATATCACACCCGATCCGGAAATACCTCCGCCCGAGCCGGAAAAAGATCCGCCTCCGGACGACCAGCCACTGCCGAGCGAGCCGCCTATCGAGGAGCCGGTACCGAAGCCGCCGCCGATGCAGGCTTGACGCCCGGTTCCGGCAAGGGAGGAATCTGGCGAATCTGCTCGTCGGTTTCCTGCTCGCCCGGCGTTTTCTCGCCGCTGCCGATGTCGGCTTCCTCAATGAAATGGCGGCCTTTTTCAGGCTGCGATTTTGCTGGCTGTTCCATGTTGGACCCTCCTTGTTGCCGATGCTACCAGCGCCGCACGCGTGTCGTCGCTTGCTTGCTAAAAGGAAATAAGTGTTGTGCCAGTTGAATATATTTTGCACTGTCACGAGCGAGTCACGATCCGCTATCTATAATAGGTCATCGACACACGCTTTTTCTTCGTCGGAGGCCGCGATGGGCAATTCCCTGCACAACAAGATCTACCTCAAACGCCGTTTTGACCTGCATAGCCGCCGTCTCCAGGCGCTGGTCTGTGCGAGTGCTGTGACAGGGCTGGCGCTGGCGTGGCTGGCGCTGCGCGCGCTCAAGTAAGCTTGCCGCCTCCGGTGCGGGCGCGTACCATGATGGGTTGCAAAGGCACCATCATGGAATACGAGCAATGAAAAACGAAAAACTGAGCACCGACGAATTCAACGCGCTGGAAGAGATTGCCCGCGGCATCAAGGGCAAGCCCAGCGCTTGCGTTGGCCGCAACAGCAAGCGTCTGTCCGGCATCAAGTTCATCAAATTCGAGCGCAGCGGCGCCATCATCCTGACCGATGCCGGCCGCCAGCAGCTGTTCCTGCGCCGTTGCGTGATGGCCTTGCGCGCACTGGCCGAAGCGCCGGGCGCGGTGGCGGACAAGGACGTTGCCCTGTTCCTGGGCAAGAAGTCGCATATCGTGGCGACGGACGACGGCTTTGCCATCACCGAAAAAGGCCGCGAGTCGCTGGCCGACATCGAAGCCCAAGGCATGTAAGCGCCCATGTCCAGCCACCTGCTCAGCGAAGGCCAGCCTAGCCGCAGCGCGCTGATGGTGGCGCGCCTGCGTGCCGCCCACCAGTTGCTGGACACTCCCGCCATTTTCGACGACCCGCTGGCGCTGCCGGTGCTGGGGCCGGAAGACTGCGTGCAGGTGCAGTCCAACGCGCGCACCTACGACGCCGGTTTCAGCCGCATCCTGCGCGCCGCCATGGCCGTGCGCAGCCGCTTTGCCGAAGACGAGCTGGCGCGCGCCGCTGCGGGCGGCGTGCGCCAGTACGTGGTGCTGGGCGCCGGCCTCGATACCTATGCCTGCCGCCACCAGCATGATGCGGCGCTGCGGGTGTTCGAGGTCGACCATCCCGCCACCCAGGCGTGGAAACGCAAGCTGCTCGCCGCCAGCAGCATCACCGTGCCGGACAGCCTGCGCTTCGTGCCGGTCGATTTCGAACGCGATGCGCTGGCCGATGCGCTGCGCACCGCCGGCTGCGACCTGGCGCAGCCAGTCTTCTTTTCCTGGCTCGGCGTCACCCTCTACCTGACCGAGCAAGCCATTTTCGACACCCTGCGCCTGGTCGCCAGCCTGCCGCGCGGCAGCGGCATCGTCTTCGATTACGGCGTGCGGCCCGAGCTGCTGGGCGACCTGGAACGGGCCGGCGTCGAGTACTTTGCGCGCCGTTATGCCGAGCAGGGCGAGCCCTGGCTGTCGTTTTTTGATCCGGTCGATTTGTGCGCGCGACTACTTGGCATGGGTTTTTCCACAGTGCAAGATTTTGGGCGCGATGCGCTGGAAACCCGCTATTTTGCTGGGCGCGGCGACAATTTGCGGCTCGGCGGCGGCACCCATCTAATGCTTGCTAGCAACTAAAAAGTTAATATTTTTGGAATGTTTCTTCTACTAGATGTAGTTTAGTTCCATGCTACCTTCCTGAGCGGTCGTGCCCAATGCGGATTCCGCATTTGCATATGCTGGTTTCGCATATGGCGCGTCCATTCTCTTAAAAACTCAAAAGGAAGCAGAGAAATGACCATTCTGATTGAAACCACCCACATCCAGATCACCGACTCCACCGAGCCGGAATACCTGATGGACGACATGAGCGGCGCCCTGGCCGACGTGAGCGTCTCCTGCTGCACCTGCTCCTGCTCTTGCTGCTGCTAATCGGTTAAGTCCGGACACCGGCGCCGTTGCCTTGTGCATTGTCGCCGGTGCCACGCCTTTTTTCTGTGATGGGTTAAGAGAATGAGTGAGTCCCTGTACATCTCGCCGCTGGCCGAAGTGACCACGCTGGGCGAAGACAAGATTGCCATTTCCGTCGTCGGCCGCCGCTTTACGGTGGAAGACCGGGTCGGCATCCTGAAAAGCATCCTGGCCGACGCCGCGCAAGGCGTCACGCTGGAAAAACTGCTCGACGACCGCGCCGAGAGCTTCCCGCCCGAGGCGGTGGAGGCGGCGGTCAATGCCCTGGTCGAAGCCCGCGTGTTGCTGAAGCAGAACGGCCGCGCCGGGGCCGACGCCACCTTCCACCACCTGCAGCACCGCCGCGAGCAGGACGGCATGTCCGGCCCGGCCCAGCGCCCGCAGTACGACAAGTCCAACTGGGTGCTGGCGCTGGCCGGCACCGGTTCCTGCGCCGATGCGCTGGCCGCTTCGCTGACCGAGCTCGGGGTGCGGGTGGAGCGCGTGCTGCGCGACGGCCCCTTGCCGGACAAGGGCGAACGCCGCGCGCTGCTGCTGGCGGCGTCCGACTTCGACGATATCGCGCTGTTCCGCGCCATGAACGCCAAGGCGGTCGCCGCCGGCTGGCCGGCCCTGTTTGTGGGCATCGACTGGAATACCGTGCATTGCGGGCCGCTGGTGCTGCCGAAAGCGACCGGCTGCTACGAATGCTACTTCCACCGGGTGCGTTCGACCCGCAAGTTCGTGGCCGAATTCGACATGCGCAGCCAGTCCGAGAACATCCTGTACCACGCGCTGCCCAGCCGCCTGGCGGTGCAGTTCGGCGTGGCCGAAGCCTCGCGCGTCGCGCTGCAATTCCTGGCCGGCACGCTGGAAGGCCTGCAGCAAAGCGTGTTCAGCGAGATCGACAGCGCAAGCGGCGAGATCGTGCGTTCGCGCGTGCTGCGCCTGCCGCGTTGCCAGGTGTGCGGCACGGCCAGCACCGCGCGCCCGGTGGGCAGCGTATTCCAGCAGGCGCTGTTGCGCCGTCGGGCCTGAGCCATGGAGCGCTTGTCCGATGCGGGCCACCTGGCCCTGGTACACGACGCCCTGGTGCACCGCCGCCACGGCATCATCACGTCGCTGCTGGAAGAAACCGAGCACCCCGACGCGCGCGGCCTGTTCGTCTTCAATGCCCTGATGGTGGACATCAAGAGCATGATGATCGACCCGGCGCGCGGCAAGGCGAATAACCCGAATACCGACCGCGCCAGCCTGGCCGGCTCCGGCGCCGCCTTCGACCGCACCTCGGCCATGTGGGCGGCGTTCGGTGAGGCGGTGGAACGCTATGCGGCGGCCGCCCATTTCGACGACCAGTTGCTGTATGCCTCGCAGGATGCGCTGGGCGACGCGGCGGTCGGCCCAAGCCAGTTCGTGCTGTTCGCTCCCGGGCAATATGGCGAAGGCTTTGAGTACGCGGCCGACGATACCTCCGTGGTGCGGGCCTGGGCGCCCGCCGCCGACCTGATGGACCCGGCACGGGAAACCTATGTGCCGGCGCAGATGGTCTACCTCGGCATGCAGGTCAAGGACAAGCGTGAGATCGTGATGCAGTCTTCCTCCACCGGCCTGGCGACCGGCATGGACGAGGGCAGGGCGCTGCTCAGCGGCCTGGCCGAAGTGATCGAGCGCGACGCCTTCGCCGGCATGTGGCAGATGAAATATGCGCCGCGCAAGCTGGTGGTGGCGCCGTCCACCATGGAGCGCCTGCTGCCGGGCGTGCGCCGCCAACTGGCGCATCCGAGCCTTGACGTGCATTTGTGGGACATCACCACCGACGTCGGCATGCCGGTGGTGCTGTGCCTGGCGCGCAGCCGCAACGACGGCACCATGTCGCTGGGCGCCAGCGCCAACCTCGACGTGGCAACCGCCATCAACAAGGCCGTAGTGGAAGCCTTCCACGGCTATGTGTGGGGCAGTTCGATTCTCGCTGCGGGCACGCCGCTGCCCGAGCAGTCGGCCATCCGCAATCCGGGCGACCACTTCGCCTACTTCCTTGACCGTTCGCGCCAGGGCGCGATGGATTTCCTGTTCACGAACGCGGCGACGGTTACTTCCGACGATCCCTCGCTGCGCCAGTTGAACGGCATGGGCGACCTGCTGGCGCGGCTGAAAGTGATGGGCTTGCGTGCCTTGGCGGTGGACGTGACGTCCGCCGACGTGGCCAGCCTGGGCTTCTGCGTGCTGCGGGCCTTCATTCCCGGCCTGCATCCGCTGCTGTTCGGCGATGGCCTGGTGAGCCGCGATGAGCGCCGCCTGCGCGCCATTGCCGCGCACTGGGGCTTGCCTGGCGTGCCCGAACCTAACCTCGATCCGCATCCGTTCCCATGAACAAAACTCTCCAGGAATTGCTCCCGCCGCAGGCCATGGCGGGCCAGTTCGACATCGACGACCCGGCCGAGATCCTGCACGAGCAGACCAAGTTCCATCGCGCCACGCTGATGGGGCAGGTGAAAAACATCGTGCGCTTCCTGCGCCACCCGGCCTACATTGCACGCGGCGCCGCCGGCTATAACGCTTATCCGTCCTGCCCGGCGATCGACTTGCCGGAGCCGGTGCTGGCGCTGGGCGAGCTGGCGCAGGCGCTGGAGCAGCGCAAGAGCGCACGCGCCTTTGCCGGCGCCATGACGCTGCAGGAGCTTTCCAGCCTGCTGCACCATTCGCTGCGCGTGCGGCGCATGGCCAAGAGCGATATCGCGCCGCACGTGAAGCTGGCATTCCGGTCCTATCCTTCGCCGGGCGGACTGTATCCGACCGAATTCTATTTCTTCCTCAATGACGTGGAAGGCATCGAACCTTGCATCGCACATTACGACGCCCGCAACCACCTGCTCCGTGTACTGAAGCCGCAGCAGGGCGATGCGTTCGGCAGTGCCGAGGTCAAGTCGGGCGAGTCGGGCGTCAAGGCGCCAGTGGTATGCGTGATGACCAGCGTTCCGCAGCGCGCGACTGCCAAATATGGCGCGCGCGGCTACCGCATGTCGCTGCTTGAAGCGGGCCACGCTTCACAGAACCTGTGCCTCGCCGCGCAGGGCCTGGGGCTTGGCTCCCTGGTCTACGGCGCGTATTACGACGACGAGCTGGCGGCGTTGCTGGATATCGACGGTGTGACTGAGACCGTGGCTTCCGTCATGCTGCTGGGCCGCGAGGCGCCGCCCGCACCTGCCGCCGGCGAGGACGAATGAACGACGCGCCGGGCTGGCAGGATAGCGAAATGTGGCTGCGCGATGCGGCGGCAGCCGTGCTGCGGTTGGCCGCCGCGGGCGACAGCGACGGCGCCGGGCAGGCGCTGGAACGCCTGTTCGCGTTGCGTGGTCGCTTCCATGCTTATCCGATCCTGCAGGACATGCTGGCCGGACGGCGCAGGTGGCGCGCGGCCAGCAGCGTGTATGTGCTGGGCGGCTCGGAGCTGCCGCCAGCGCTGTTGCGCAACTTCGACGAGGCGGTAGCCGCCTGTGCTGCCTTCCTTGCCCTGCCGCCGCCTTGCATCGTATTGCAATGCGTGCCGTCCGAGCGGGACATGCACCTGACGATGGAAAGCCTGCCTGGCCTGGCATTGGTGCGCCTCTCCACTCAGTCGGAAGGCTATCAGGAAGGCTTGCGCGCCGTGGTGTTCCACGAGGTTGCGCATTGCTTCCTGACTTGCGGCGTGCGCTTGCTCGATGAAGGGCTGGCGCAACTGTTTGCCAACCGTTTCGGCGGCGCCATCCCGCTGCCGCGGCGGCCGGAACTCGCGCCACCGCTGCACGCCATGCTGTCGCGCGACGGCGACGCCATGTTCGGTGCGTCATCCGGGGCCGGCATCGAGGCTTACCGCGCGGCATGCCGCATCGGTGCCGACTTGCTCGAAGCTGTCGAGGCCCGTGGCGGTGTCGCGGCGATTGTCTCCTTGTTCCGCGCCGTTTCACGTGCCGGAACGGACGCCCGGATCGCCGAGCTGGCAGGGCAGGCCAGCGGCATCCCGGTCGCCGTACCGGACGCGCAGTCGGCAGTGCTGGGCGCGCGCGCCAACGACGGCCATGCCGCCCTGATTGCGCAAGTACAGCAAGCCATCTTCGCCTCCTGGAGCAGCAAGTGCGCAGAAGACCTGTCCACTTCCATCGCGCTGCTCGAAGCGGAACCGGTATTCAACCAGCCGTCATTGCTGGACGCCTTGCTCAGCGCCCGCCTGAACCAGGCGCTGCTCCATGTTCACAGCGGCGCCAGGTTGCCGGCAGAGCAGGAAGCCGGCATCGACACCCTGCTCAAGGCCGCCGACATCCTGCCCGCCGGCCGCCAGTGGCTCTGGCGCGGCGTGCGTGCCATTCTCGCAATCCTGCTGGCACAGCCCAACATCATCAAGGTCGCGACGGCAGGGCAGAATGCCTTGCAAGCCTTCGGCAAGGCACAGGAGCTGATCGCCGGCGACCCGGACCTGCTGATTCACCACGCATCTTTGCTGCTGCACGCGCCCCCGAACTACGGCGGCGACCGTGACCGCGGCGCCGGCATGCTGCGCGAAGCGATGCAGCATCCTCTGTACCGCGCCCACGCGCGCGAAATGCTGCTCGATAACGGTATCGATCCCGGCGACGGGGTAGTGGACATCGCACCGTCGGCGGCGGTGCCAGCGGCTGCCGCCCCCACGCCAGAGCAGGCGCCGGCTGCCATCGTCCTTGAAGCTCAAGGCGTGGAGCTGCGCCTGCCATCCGGCTTTACGCTGAAGCCCGGCGAACTGTCGTTGCGCAAGGGCGAGCGCGTCGCCATCGTCGGCCCAAATGGCAGCGGCAAAACCATCCTCCTGGAGACCTTGCTCGGCCTGCGTGCACCCGACGCCGGAAAGGTCGGTATGGCGATCGGCGACCCGCGCGACGCCAAGGTACGGCAGCGGCTTGGCGGCCTGCTGCAAAGCGCCGACCTGCCAGGCCAGATGCGCGTCAGCGAGATCATGACGATGCACGAATCGATCTACGAACGTACCGAAGCGGCTGTAACGCGCGCCCTCGGCATCGAAGAACTGCGGCCAAGGCTTTGGCAGCAACTCTCGCGTGGCCAGAAGCAGCGGGTGATGTTATGGCTCGCTCTTTCCCACGTTCCGGAGCTGGCACTGCTGGACGAGCCCTCGCTTGGCCTCGACGAATGGCACGCCCGGGCCCTGCGCGAACTCCTGGCCGGCATGCCGACGACGCTGCTGCAGATTTCCCATATCCCGGCCGACCTGCTCGGCATGGACCGCATCCTGTGCATGGAAAAAGGCAAGCTTGTCGACGGCGGCAGCCTGGACGAAATGCTGGCACGCCGCGTCGGCCGCTTCAAGGCCCGCATCGGCCAGCAGTTGGCTGGCGAGGCCGAACAAGCCATGCACGCGCTGCCGGCGCTGCTGCGCGCCGAAGCGATGCAAGCAGGCTGGCAACTGCAGGGCGGGCAAGGGTTCGATGCGAGCTTCCGCCGCTTTATCGACCAGCATGGCATCGCCAACTTCAGCCTGGAAGCGTCGACTGTGGAAGACTTCCTGGCCGAGCTCACCAAAGGTGGAACCGCATGAAGAACTTGATGCACCTGGTGCGCGCCGACCTGGCGCTTTTCCTGCGCGGGCGGCTGGCCCTGTTCTGGACTTTTGCTTTCCCCTTGCTGATGCTGATGATGCAGATGGCGCTGTTCGGACAGGAAGCCCGGCTCGGTCCCGTGACGCTGGTGATCCGCGACATGGACCGCAGCACGGAAAGCGTCAGCTATGCGAACGAACTGTCGCGCGGATTGCGGCTGCAGAACAGCGTCGAATTCCGCGTCGTCCGCCCCGCGCTCGGCGTGAAACCGGACCTGGAGCTCACTATCCCCGCCGGCTTCGCCGAAGCAGTGCGCGCCGGCCGCAGCACTGAAGTGCAACTCGACACCACGCTGCCCGCCGGTCCCACGCTGGACGCCAGCTACGGCATGCTGCGCGGCTTCAGCGATGCCTATAACCTGGCTGGCCTGCAGGACGAGCCGCGTGTGGTGCTGCCCGCTCCACCCACGCCGGCGCCCGGCGCACTCGACTACCGCCTGTTCCTAGTGAGCGGCCTGGCCGGCCTGGTCATCCTGTCCACCAGCCTGATGGGCTTCGCCGGCCCGCTCGTGGCCGCGCGCGAAGGCGGCATGTTCCGCCTGTACCAGCTGTTCCCGATGCCGACAGGCGTCGTGGTACTGGCCTGGTGCCTGTCGCGCCTCGTGATCATCGTGCTGGCCAGCGCCGCCATGTTCGTCGTCGCATGGGCCGTGTATGGCGTCAAGTTGAATGCAGGTGCGACCGGAATCGCGGCAGCAGGCGGCATGCTGGCCCTCGGCTGCGCCGCATTCCTGGCGCTTGGGCTGTTGCTGGCGGCGGTCAGCCGCAGCGTGGCAGGCGTCACCATGGCCAGTAACCTGCTGTACTTCCCCCTGCTTTTCTCGGGCAACCTGATGATCCCGTTGGGCGGCTTGCCGCCGTTCTTGCGCGACGGCCTGGAATACCTTCCGCTCAACGCCATGATGGCCAGCATCCGCCACGCGCTGACCGGCAGCATGAGCTGGCAGGGCGATGCCTACAGTATCTTCGTACTGGCAGCAATGATGTGCGCCTGCCTGGCGTTGGCGGTACGCCGCTTCGGCTGGACGCCGCGCGACCTGCATTAAGGAGGAGTCCTGGAATGAAGAAGATGAATATCCTGATGATCGCCGGCGTGCTGGCGCTGGCCGGTGCCGCTGCCGCCTATGCGTTCGGCAGCCGCCAGCCGTCGGCAAGCGGTGCGGCAACTGTGAACGTCACCCTGGGCGGCGTCGCAGGGCAGAAGGGTGCGCTGATGGGAGCCATCTGCAACAAGGATTCCTTCCTGAAGGACTGCCAGTATTTCGCGGTGCAGCCGGCTATTGCAGGCAATGTATTGAAGTTCCCCAGCGTGGCGCCCGGCAGCTATGCGGTCATGGTCTACCACGATGAAAACGTCAACGGAAAGCTGGACAAGTCAGCCAGCGGCATGCCGCTGGAAGGCTGGGGTTTTTCCCGCAACGCGCGCGGCCATTACGGCCCGCCGGCATTTGACGACGCACGCATCGAAATCAAGGCCGGCGCCAACGACATTGCATTGGACATGGTGTACTGATGGCGCCTATTGTCGATGTCAGGCAGGTCAGCAAGCATTACCGGCGGGGCGAGGAGAGGATCGCGGCGCTGGACAGCGTATCCTTCCGCGTGGAGCAGCCCTCGGTGGTCGCGATTGCCGGCCCTTCGGGCAGCGGCAAGAGCACCTTGCTCGGCATGCTGGCGCGCTTCGAGCAGCCGGACAGCGGCAGCATCCATCTCGATGGGGCGGCGCTGGATGCGTTGCGCGAGCACGAGCTCGATACCTTCCGCAATCGCAAGCTTGGTTTCGTCTTCCAGAATTTCAACCTGGTCGGCACCCTGAGCGCCCGGGAAAACGTGGAGCTTGCGCTGGCCACCTGCGCATTGCCGAAGCGCGAACGGCGCAAGGCAGCAGCCGACGCCCTGGCGCTGGTCGGCATGGAGCACCGCCTCGACCACACCCCCGCGCAACTGTCCGGCGGCCAGCAGCAGCGCGTGGCGATTGCGCGCGCCCTGGTCAATCGCCCCAAGCTGGTGATAGCCGATGAACCCACCGGAAACCTGGACAGCAAGACCGCACAGCATTTGCTGGAGCTGGTCGACAGGCTGCATTGCGAGCTCGGAACGACCTTCATCATCGCCACCCACGACCAGCGCGTCATGGACATGGCGGGCCAGGTGCTGCGCCTGGAGGACGGCAGGGTGGCCGCATGATGCAATGGCTGGTGCTGGCGCATCGCAACGTGCTGCGCAACGGCCGCCGCTCGCTGCTGCTTGGCGGGACCATTGCCATCGGCACCCTGGCCCTGCTGCTGTTCGCCGCCTACATTGCCGCCTCGCTGGACGGGCTGCGCGAAAGCACCATACGCGGCGGACTGGGCCATGCGCAGATCAGCGCCGTTCCTCCTGCCGACGGTTATGCGGAGCAGCAGCTCCAGCACGGCCTGGACGCTGCCGAGCGTACGCGCATCGAAGCGCTGCTGGCGCAAATGGACGGCGTACGCCGCATCGCGCCGCGCCTGCAGTTCAGCGGATTGATATCGAACGGGCCGCGCACCCTGAATTTCGAAGCCCAGGGAGTCGACCCATTGCGCGAGCGGCAGGCTTACGGTGCATTCCAGGTGCTGGCGCAGGGCGGGCCATTGCGTGCGAGCGAGGAAGGGCGCTACCAGGTGCTGATCGGGAAAGAGATGGCGCGCCGGCTGGGCGTTCGCCCCGGTCAGTCGTTGACGCTGATGACCACGACGGTGCAGGGCAGCGTGAACGCCATGGATGTCGACGTGGCCGGCATCGTCGCCACAGGCGTGCCTGAGCGCGACCTGTACACATTGCAGGTCCCGATCGAAACCGCACAGGAACTGCTGCGCACGAAGAAGATCTCGCACCTGTCCGTGCTATACCAGGACACAGCAAGCGCGGACGCGCAGTCGGCCGCCATCGCACGGGCCATTGGCGGCCAGGCGCGGCTGCAGCGCTGGCAGGAACTGGCGCCGCTTTATCCGCAAGTGATGGCGCTGTTCCGCAACCAGTTCATCGTCTTCGGCGCCATTATCGGACTGATTGTGTTCCTTGGCGTGGCGGCGATGACGCTGGCCACGATCTATGAGCGCGGTAAGGAAATCGGCACCCTGCGCGCCATTGGCATCCCGCAAGCGATGGTGCGCCGCCTGTTCATGTTCGAAGGCCTGCTGCAAGGCGCCTTCGGCGCACTCGCAGGCGGCATGGCCGCATGGCTTGTCACGCTGGCGATCAATGCCGCCGGGATCGAACTGGCGCCGCCGCCTGGGCGCAACGTCGGCGTGCCGCTGCACCTGCTGTGGCTCTACCAGCCAAGCCTGGCGATCGTGGCGATGTTGCCGCTGCTCGCCATGGCAGCAGCCTGGCTGACCAGCAGGCGCATCGGCCGCATGCCGGTGAAAGCAATCCTCACATCGAATTGAGCCATGTTGAAAAGAATCCTGATCCTGCTGATGGCCGCCGGTGCAGCACAAGCCTCGACGCCAGGCGCCGCGGAGATCCTGCAGCAGGTGGACCAGTACCGCATGCCGGTCAACAGCTTTGAAGCAAGCGTGCGCATCGAGGCTGGCAATGGCCAGGAACCCGGCACCTATGTGGTCCGCGGCGCCAATTACAACCAGGTGCTGGTGGAAGCGACCAGCGTCGACCAGCGCGGGCAGAAATTCCTGACCACCGACAGCGGCCTGTTTTTCTACGCCCCGCGCACGCGGCGCGCCATCCGCCTGACGCCGTTGCAAACCCTGCTGGGCAAGGCAAGCATCGGCGACCTGTCGCGCATTCGCTTCAGCCACGATTACGATGCCACCGTGCTGGAAGGCGAAACCGACGGCTGCCCAGCAAAGTCCTGCGTCGCGCTCGAGCTGCGCAGCCGCAGCGAAGCCTCCACGTATTCGAAGATCAAGCTGCTTGCTACGCGCCAGGACGGCCGCTATGTGCCGCTCAAGGCGATGCTGTACGTCGCCAGCGGCAAGCTGCTGAAGATTGCCAGCTTCGATGCGTCGAAGGGCGGCCTGCCGCCGACGACCCGCTACGCCGATCCGCATCTGCCTGGCGAGGAAACGCGGGTCGTGTTCGAGAAGGTGAGGGCGGCTGAATTCCCTGCCAATATGTTCAACCCGCGCACGCTGGAGCAATGAAAGGACTGCAATGCCTGCCGCTGGCCGCGGCCGTCGCTGCAGTTGCCCCCAGCGATGCTGCGGCAGGCGAAGACTGGACGGGCGGCTTCGTGCTCGGCGCGCAGGAACGCACCATTTTGCAGGACACGCCGCTAAACCGCGACAACTTCCTCGGCATCGCCGGCAGCGGCACCCGCGCCGTAGCGCTGTTTGAAGGACGCCGGCAGGACGTGACATGGCGCGTGCGTACAGAAGCGCTGCATACCGACTTGGATGGCACGCGCGGCAAGGCGGTACTGCAGGAGCTGAACCGCGTATTCGACCTCGGTGACGGCGCATCGCTATCGCTCGGCAAACGCCTGTACGCGCTGGACCCGTCGTATATCAACCAGCCGCTCGGCTTCCTGCAAAAGCGCACGGACCTGAGCGATCCCCTGGATACGCTGGGCAACTCGGAAGGCATTCCCATGGCCGTGCTGTCGTGGAGCGGCGAGCGCGCAAGTGCGGCCGCACTGCATGCACGCCAGGCAGGCGGCCGCGTGCAGTCCATCCTAAAGTTCGGCTACGAATTCGACGCGATCAGCGCCGGAATGGTGCTGCGCAGGGCGCATGGTGAAGACGCCGGCATTGGCGCCACCATCAGCGCAGCGCCGGCGGACGCGCTGTCCTGGTACGCCTCCGCCTACCGCAACACGGGCGGCACGTCGCGCTATACCCGTGCCACGGCAGGCATCGTGCTCACGCCGGCCTCGCTGCCCAAGCTGCAACTGGAATACGCCTATAACGGCCAGGGTACGAAGGACGACGAATATGAAGTGCTACGGCAGCAGGCGCAATCGAATCTGCCCCCGTATGTGCTGGCAAAGCTGGCCGCACGCCTGCCCAGCCTGGGAGCAAGGCAGCATTACGCCAGCCTGACGATGTCGAAAGCAGCCGGCGCCTGGGACGTCGGCGGAGGCGTGTACCTGGGATTGGACGACAGCAGCAGGGTATGGCACGGCCAGGCCGACTACGCATTCAGCGCGCGCACGCACCTGATGTTCTCGGCAATGCGCCAGCAAGGGAAAGTTGGCAGCGAAAGAGCCCTCTCGCCAGTGAAGGAAACGCTGGCACTGCGTCTTCGCCATGCGTTTTGAAAGTCGGGGTGGGGCGAAAAAGGTTCGGACACCCATAAAAGGTTCGGGCCCGGTTTATTTGT
>CAMLSG010000033.1 GCA_946482635.1 uncultured Duganella sp. | reverse complement strand
ATCGATGCGCTGGTCTGCTCCACGCTGGCGGCCTGCTCGGTGGAGCTGGTGCTCAGGGCTTGCGCGGTAGCGCTGGCCTGCGCTGCCGCGTTGGCCAGGGTGTCGGCCGACTGGCGCACGCTGGTGACGGTGGCGTGCAAGCGTAGCGCCATTTCCTGTACCACATAGGCCAGGCTGCTGCGATCGTCCCGGTGCAGCTGGATGCGCTGGGTCAGGTCGCCCTGGGCGACTTGCTGCAGCACTTCACATACCTCGGACGGTTCACCGCCGATTTGCCAGATCAGGTGATGGCTGATGGCGTAGCCGACCAGGACGGCCAGCAGCGCTATTGCAATGACGCCACCGGCCAGCAGCTTGCGTGTCTCGGCCTGTTCTTTCAGGCGCTGTTCGATGTGGGCGGAGAGCAGGGCAAACGCCGTATCGCCGGCGCTGAATTGCTGGTCGATGGCGCGGGTGGTGGCGGCGATGTAATCCGGCGCCGCGTAGTCCAGCGCGTCGGCCATGACGATGCGGATGCGTGCCAGTTCGGTCACTTCCGCGGCAGCGGCGGTGGCGGCGGCAACCGGCCCGTCAAGCTTCTGTTTCAGCACGGGATTGGCGGCATACGCCTTGCCGACGGTGCGCTGCATGCTGGCGCTGGCGTGGCGCGCCTTGCTGAGCAGTCCGTACATGATGGCGCGGCCCTCGATATCGATCTTGCGGGTGGCCAGGAAGCCGGCGCCGCGGGCGCGCATCTGTCCCAGGTCTTCCGCCACGCGCGGCAGGTCGAAATAGACAGCGCGCATCAGGTAGTAGGAATCGGCATCGGGGTCGAGCGATAGGCCGGACTGGTCGGCCAGTTGTTCAATGAAGAGCAGGGTGAATTCGCACAGGGCGGTGTGGCGCTCATAACTTTCCACAGTGGCCAGGCTGCGTGTGCTGACGTCGCGCGCCAGGGCGGTCCATTCATCGCGGATGCGGGCGAACATCTTGCGGTCCTGGCCATCGCCCTCGGCCAGCATGGACGACATGCCGAGCAGCAGGCGATTGACTTCCGCTTCCTTGGCGCTGCGTTCGCTGGCCAGCTGGCCGCCGCCGACGAAGGCCGCCGACAGGCCGCGATGCTGCTGGATGCTTTGAAGCAGGTCGAGGGCCTGGGCGCCGGGCTTGAGTCCGGATTGTTCGGCAGCGGAAAAGTGGATATTGCGGTTGTTCTCGGACAAGAACAAGTAGAAGGGCGGCGCGACGAGCAGCAAGCCCATCAGGCCCAGGATCGCGAAACGTTGCCAAAGCTTCAGACGGTTCAACAGTTTGTCCACCGTAGTCCCTCCCGCTTGCCACCTCATGAATTATGGCCAAAAAAAAAGCCCGCTGGTTAAAGCGGGCTTAAACTATTTTCTTGGAGGAGAATAGTGGAGACATGTGCAATTATGGTGCGCCGCCACATATTAGTCCAATTTTCCTTTTCGATAATCGTTATTCAGATTTCGTATAACTATTCTTTAACTGGTACAACGTAGTTCAGCGCCATGCGGCCGCCGTCCACGAAAAGCGTCTGTCCGGTCATGTAGCTGGCATCGTCGCTAGCGAGGAAAGCGCATATGGAAGCCACCTCTTCCGGCTCCCCGCAACGCCCCAAAGGAGTGCGCGACAAAATGGTGCGCTTGGCTTCCGGGCTGGCCAGGACCGCCTGTTTTGCCAGTTCGGTCAGGATGGTGCCGGGGCCGATACCGTTGACACGAATGCCATACGGGGCCAGGTTCAGCGACATGACCTTGGTCAGCTGGTTGACGCCGCCTTTCGAAACCACATAAGGCACCTGGTCCGGAATCGCCAGTTCCGAGTTTACACTTGACATATTGATAATGCAGCCGCTCTGCTGCTTGACCATCTCGCGCGCCACGGCCTGGCCGCACAGGAACATGGACTTCAGGTTGATGCCCAGCACGCGGTCGAAATCGGCTTCGGCCAGGTCGAGGAAGCTGCATTTGTGGGTCACGCCCGCGTTGTTGACCAGGATATCGATGCGGCCGAAGGCAGCCAGGGTGGCCGCGACCAGGGCATCCACGTCGGCTTTCTGGCTGACGTCGGCGGCGAAGAAGCGCGCCTGGTCGCCCAGCGCTTCGGCTGCCTGGGCGCCTTCCGGCTTGATGTCCACCAGCATGACCTTGGCCCCTTCGGTAATGAGGCGCTGCGCGCAGGCCAGGCCGATACCCTGGGTGGCGCCGGTGACGATGGCTACTTTATTCGTTAATTTCATATCGCTTCCGCTTGTCGGTTAGGAAGCTTATTTTAGAGGATGACCGCGTCGTTGGGCAGTTGGTTCGGCCGTGTGCCGTCGGCAGGGTAGTGGCGCGCCAACAGAGTGTTGAGCTGTTCCAGTGCGGATAAAGTGGGGGCGTGGTAGTCGCCCTGGGCGAAGCCGGTGGTCATGGTGCGGCAGATGGTTTGCCATTCCGTGTCGGCGACCAGACGGCCGACGTGGCGGTCGGCAACGATGTCGACTTCTCGCGCGGCGAGGTTGATGTAGATGAGGACACCGCAATTTTCCTCGGTGTCCCATACCCCGTACTGCGCGAACAGGGCGCGGGCGCGCTGGCGGTTGCTGACGTTGTTGAAGGCAGCGCGGGCATCCAGGCCGGGTTCCACGATCAGGCGCACTTCGGCGCGGTGGCGCTGCTCGCCCAGCGTGATGGCTTGTTCGATCGCTTGCAGCGTGGCCGGGGGGAAGGCGCGCTTGCCGGCGCCGGTGCCGTTTGTCATATGGCGCCATGCGCGTTTGCAGCGGCCGAAGAACGTCGTGGGTTGAGTTGCCATCACCAGTCTCCCGAGGCGCCGCCGCCGTCGAAGGTGCCGCCGCCGCCACTGAAGCCGCCCCCGATGTCGCCGCCGAAGCCACCACCGCCCCAACTGCTTCCGCCACTGCTGCGGTGCGCCGCGGCGCTCAAGGCATTGCCCAATGCCGCACCAAGCAGCACCCCTGTTGCGTCCGAACCCCAGCCGCCGCGCCGCAAGCCGCGCCGCGAGCCGCCGCGCAGCATCGGCAGCACGACGAACACGCCGAACAGCAGCAAGGGGAATAGCCAGCCTGCGGACCAGCCGCCACCGTCGCCTGAGCCGCGCCGCCCCGGCTCCGTTGAGCCGCCAGTGCTGCCGGGGCCATTCGTTGCGCCGGAGTTCGCGGCATTTTGCGTCGCATCAGCGCCTTCACTCCCAGGGATGCCGCCAGCGCCCGCCGCTTGCGCCATGCCGGCGACGCCACTGTCTCCACTGGCAGCGCTGCCTGCCGTCCCGCTCCCTGCTGGCGTGGCGCTGCCTTGAGCGCCTGGCGGAGCAGGGAAGTGTTCCTTATCCAGTAAAGTCGCGATTGCACTCACGCCCGCCGCGAGCCCGCCATAGAAATCGCCTTGCCGGAAATGCGGCGCAATCACATCCTGCAAAACCCGTTTTGACTGGGCATCTGTCAAGGTCCCCTGGACACCGCGTCCGGCTTCAATCCGCAGCCTGCGCAGCGAAGACGGGTTATTCTTGGCCACCACCAGCAGCACGCCATCATCGATGCCCTTGCGGCCCAGCTTCCACGCCTCGGCCACGCGGATGCTGTATTGCTCGATCGCCTCCGGCGCCGTGGAAGGCACCAGCAGGATGGCGATCTGGCTGCCGGTCTTGCGCTCATAGTCCGCCAGCACGCCATCGAGGGCCGAGCGCTGCTGCGCGTTCAGCATGCCCGCCTGGTCGGTAACGCGGGCTGCATGTGCCGGCACCGCGACAAAGCCATCCGCAGCGCGGGCGCCGGTGACGACCAGCGCCAGCAGCACAAGTATGGCAACCCCGATCACCATCCTGAGCCAGGGCGAGCCAGGCAGGATGCTCCAGCGCCGCGCATGCTCGGCCAGCCCGCCAGTGCGCCGCGCCAGGTCGCGATCGATCAGCGGATCGCTGAGCCGGTCTTCGTCGCGGCTGGAAGCCTTGCCGCCTCCGCGCGTTTGGCGTGGTGTGGTCGCCATTGCGACTCCTTACTTCTTGTTGAAGTCCACCGTTGGAGCGGTTGAAATGGATTTCTCGTTTTCGACGGTGAAGCTGGGCTTCACGTCATAACCGAACATCTTCGCCGTCAGGTTGGTCGGGAAGCGCCGCGCCAGGACGTTGAAGTCCTGCACCGAGGCGATATAGCGCTGGCGTGCCACGGTGATGCGGTTCTCCGTGCCTTCGAGCTGCGATTGCAGGTCGCGGAAACTGGCATCCGCCTTCAGGTCGGGATATTTTTCGGCTACCACCATCAGCCGCGACAAGGCATTGGTCAGTTCACCCTGCGCCTGCTGGAATTTCTGCAGCGCGCCCGGATTATTCAGCACCTCCGGCGTCACCTGCACGCTGGTGGCCGAAGCACGCGCCCTGGTCACAGCCTCCAGGGTTTCGCGCTCGTGCGAGGCATAGCCCTTGACGGTATTCACCAGGTTCGGGATCAGGTCGGCCCGCCGCTGGTACTGGTTGACCACCTCGCCCCACTGCGCCTTGACCGCTTCGTCCTTGGCCTGGAACTCGTTGTAACCGCAGCCGGACAGCAGAACTGTCGCCAGCACGCTCATTGCCAGAAAGTTTCGCATTATTCGCTCCTTGGAACGTATTATCGAAATATACACGCAAATTAGCCGGCAGCCATGTGCGGCAATGCACACACCCGCCCCGTTATAATGTAGGGTTTGCAACGCAAGAAAAAAGAGGCCCGCTGTGACATTTATCGAAAAATTATCCGCTGCCTGGGCAGCCAACGATTCCCTGCTGTGCGTTGGCCTGGACCCGGATATGGCGCGCCTGCCTGCGCAATTCCAGAACAACCCGCAAGGCATTTACCAGTTCTGCACCGAGATTATCGACGCTACCGCCGACCTGGCATGCTCGTTCAAGCCGCAAATTGCCTATTTCGCGGCGCTGGGCGCGGAAGACCAGCTCGAAAAGATCTGCGCCTACGCCAAGGAAAACTATCCGCACATCCCGATGATCCTGGACGCCAAGCGCGGCGACATCGGTGCAACCGCCAAGCAGTACGCGCGTGAAGCGTTCGACCGCTATGGCGCGGATGCGGTGACCGTGAATCCGTACATGGGTTCCGACTCCGTCGAGCCGTACATGGAATGGAGCGACCGTGGTGTGATCATCCTGTGCCGCACCTCGAACGCCGGCGGCTCGGACCTGCAGTTCCTGAAGGTGGATGGCAAGCCGCTGTACCAGCACGTTGCCAAGCTGGTGGCTGAGAAGTGGAATGCCAATGGCCAGTGCGCGCTGGTGGTGGGTGCAACCTTCCCTGAGGAACTGGCCCAGGTGCGCGGGATTGTGGGCGACATGCCGCTGCTGGTGCCGGGGATTGGTGCGCAGGGTGGGGATATTGAGGCGACCGTCAAGGCTGGCCGCACGTATAACGGCACCGGCATGATGATCAATTCGTCGCGCGCGATCCTGTACGCAGCCCCGCAAGGTAGTGAAGACTTCGCGGCCGCCGCACGCCGCGTGGCGCAGGAGACGCGCGACGCGATCAACGCCCATCGCGCTTAAACCCGGTAAACCAGCCGGATGGCCGTCCCGTCAGACCCACAGGGTCAGACACTAGCCAGCGGCAGCTGCGAGCCGGGTGTCTGACCCTGTGGGTCAGACACCGCCTTACCGGTTTTAGTAGCGCTCCGGCGCAATCATTTCAACGTAGTCATACAAGGCAGCCAGCACTTCCTGCCCCCGCTCATCTGCCTCCGCGCCCAGTCGATCCAGCTCCGAGAACAATTCATCGACAGTGCGCGCCCCGCCAGCGCCTTCGAACAAGCGCGCCGCACGATGCTGCTCCCAATGCTCATGCTCCTCCTCGGACAAGGTCTGCGGGAAGTTGCGCGCCCGATAGCGGAAAAACAGCTCGCCCAACCGGTCGTCCCGGAAATGCGGTGAAGCCGACGCCAGCTTGGCCGGATGCTCGCGCCGCAGCGATTCCAGCAAGCGCTTGTCGTCATTGCTGACGAAGCCCCCGTACAGATCTTCATCCACATCCGCCGGCTCGCCAACCGGGCGCCAGAATACCTGGTCCCAGATCGCCGACATATCCGGCCCCGCCGCCGCACGCGCCGCATGGGCACGGGCAGCATCCAGGTCCAGCCCCCAGCGCTCGGCCAGCTCCGGCCGCAGCGTTTTCAGGTTCGACACCAGCATCGGCGACTTGTTCAGGTGGATGCTCTTGATCGGCAAGCGCGTCATCCCCTCCGGCATCGCATCGGTGCGGGTGAACATGCGGATGCGGATCGTCTCCGCATCCAGCGCAAACAGCTCCTGCGGATCGTACGAGCAATCCCACACCAGCAATTCGTTCTTGTTGGACGGATGCGGCGCCAAAGGCCATACCAGCGCCAGGCAGCCGCGCTCGGCCGGGAACATGCCCGACACGTGCAGGAAAGGCTGCCGCAGCTCGCGCGCCAGGTGCAGGCCGATCTCCTCGGCCACGCGGTCTTTCTTGTGCAGGGCCAGGCAGAAATCGAACAGTTTCGGGTGCTTCTGGCGGATCAGGCGGGCCAGGGCGATGGTCGCGCGCACGTCGGACAACGCATCGTGCGCCGCCTCATGCACCAGGCCATTGGCCTTCGTCAAATGCTCAAGCTTGAAGCTCGGTTTGCCGCTATCATTAAGGGGCCATTCAATACCTTCGGGGCGCAACGCATAGGTCATCCGCACCACATCCAGCAAATCCCAGCGCCCGCACTGGTTTTGCCACTCGCGAGCATAAGGATCGATCAAGTTACGCCAGAACAAGAAGCGCGTCACTTCATCGTCAAACCGGATAGTGTTGTAGCCTACGCCTATGGTGCCAGGCTCCGAAAAGGCCTTCTCGACAGTTGCCGCGAACTTATGCTCCGGCACACCCTGCTGCAAAGCTTGCTGTGGGGTAATGCCAGTAATCAGGCAGGCGACCGGGTCAGGCAGGTAATCGTTGGCTGGCTGGCAGAACAGCATGATCGGCTCGCCGATTTCGTTCAGCTCTGCGTCGGTACGGATAGCGGCAAACTGGGCTGGGCGGTCACGGCGTGGCACGGCGCCGAAGGTTTCGTAGTCATGCCACAGGAAGGTATGGTTACTCATGGTGCAAATGTTGGTTCTCGTTATCGAATGCTGAGGCAAGGAGGACTGTTGTGTCAAATTCCATTTCCGTCAACACCCGTGCCACGCCCGCCACGGCGAGCAATGACACGGCTATTTCGGCGTCCACCCGGGCCAAGATGCAGCTGAATGTGTCGATCCTGCAAGAATCGGCCTCGGTTTCGCTGAATTCCGAAAATGACCCGCTGGCGCTGGTCTACAAATCGGCAATCACCTCGATCAACGAGCAGTTGGAAGCCGATTTCGGGCCGGATGCGATCCAGAATGCTTCGGGCCAGGACAACTCGCCGGAAGGCACGGCGGGGCGCATTGTATCGTTATCGACCGCGTTCTTCAGCGCATTCCAGCAACAGCACTCCGAACTGGAGGGCGACGATGCCCTGAACCGCTTCATGGACACCATCAAGGGCGGCATCGAAAAAGGCTTCAAGGAAGCGCGCGATATCCTGCAGGGCTTGAAGGTGCTGGGAGGCGACATTGCCTCCAACATCGACAAGACCTACGAGCTGGTGCAGAAAGGCCTGGATGCCTTTGTTTCAAACCAAAGGCAGGCTTCATCCACCGACGAGTCGCAAAGCGGCAAGGTGGCGTGATAAAAGTCGGGGTCAGGTCTGGCAATCGGACATTTTCGCGAGCGAAAATGTCCGATTGCCAGACCTGACCCCGACTTTTATTTTGCGACTTCGACGCGGTTGCGGCCGGTATCCTTGGCGCGGTAGAGGGCGGCGTCGGCGGCGGCGATGAGGGCGGTTTCGTCCTGTCCAGGGCCCAGCGCTGCGACGCCGAAGGAGCTGGTGATGTGCGGCAGCGGCAGGCGCATGTCGTCAAATACCACCGCTTCGCGCATGCGCTGGCACAGGCGGCCGGCGACCACTTCGGCTACCTGCACATTGGTGTCGGGCAGCACCACCATCATTTCTTCACCGCCGTAGCGGACCGCGAAGTCGGTCGGGCGCAAGGCGCCGGTCAGCACTTGCGCGGCGGTGCGCAGGGCTTCGTCGCCTTGCAGGTGGCCGTGGCTGTCGTTGAATTTCTTGAAGTGGTCGATGTCGAGCATGATCAGCGACAGCGGCTGGCCGGTGACCTTGGCGCTGGCGACCAGCTGTGGCAGGAAGTCGTTCAGCCAGGCGCGGTTATACAGGCCGGTCAGGCCGTCCACCATTGAGAGCTGCCGATAGAATTCGCCAAGTTTCTGGCGCTTGCGCATCTGCGCATTGGCGGCACGGATGCGGAAGGAGAGCAGGCGCAATAGATTGCGCGCTACGCCGTTTGCGGCGTCGATCAATTCCCATGCCAGTTCCGCTTCGATCACCAGCAATTCGCTTTGCTCCAGCGCGGTGATCGTGGCCTGGTTGGCTTCTTCGTCGAGCACGGCCTGTTCGCCGACGCTTTCGCCGGGCAGTACTTTGCTGATGGTGCCGTCCGCCATGCCGGTGCTCATGTCCGCCGCGACCGATAAGGCGCCGCGCAGCACGATGTACAGGCGGGCGCGCTGCGGGTCGGCCACAACTTCGCCCTGTTCGACCTGCACGATCGGGCAGTCTTTCAACAACGGCGAAATCCGCAGGCTGTCGGCGCCGCGGAATAGTTGCAAGGCCTGGATCTGGTAAGCGGATGCGCCGAAGGTGCCAATCGGTTTCAAGATGAACTTTCTTACTGCGGTATCAACAGGTGTTAATGATAGCCTAAGTGTGGTTCAATATCGCCCATGACTTTTACCGACATCCTCGGCCAGCAGCATGCGGCCGCTCCAAACGCGCGCATTGTTTCGCTGGTGCCTTCGATTACCGAGCTTCTTTGCGACCTGGGCCTGGCGCCGCAACTGGTGGGTCGAACGGGTTTCTGCATCCATCCGGCGGACGTGGTGCGCAATATCCCGAAGGTTGGCGGCACCAAGGACGTCAACATCGAAAAGATCCGCAAGCTGGCGCCGACCCACCTGGTGGTGAATATCGACGAAAACGAAAAGCCTACCGTCGACAAGCTTGCGGAGTTCGTGCCGAATATCGTGGTCACGCATCCGATCGAACCGCGCGATAACCTGGCGATGGTGCAGTTGATGGGCGGGGTGTTCTGCGCGCAGGAGCGTGCGGATGCCTGGTGCGGCGAGTTCGAACGCGAACTGGCGCTAGTGCAAAAAGGCCGCCCGCAGCGCGTGTTGTACTGCATCTGGAAAGACCCGTGGATGACGGTCTCGCGCGATACCTATATCGCCCGCATGCTGGCGCTGATCGGCTGGTCGATCCCTGAAGTCGGCGACGTGCGCTATCCAAGCTTTCAATGGAGCGACGCGCTGGTGCATGACGTGGACCAGGTGCTGCTGTCGTCGGAGCCTTACCGCTTCACGGAAGAACACGTGGACGCGCTGGAGCGCCAGATCGGCAAGCCGGTGCAGTTGGTCGATGGGGAAATGATGTCCTGGTACGGCAGCCGTGCCCTGCAAGGTATTCGATACCTGAAGGGCCTGGCCGCCGCAAGCTAAGGATTATTCCTCAGCCTCTTCGAAGTTGGGCTGGGACGTGTGGCGTTTGCCATCGTTCAGGCGGCCCAATGCGCTGTCGATGGCTCGTTGCAGCTTGTCTGCTGCGCCGTTGATGGATTGATGCAGGGTCGCGTCGTGGTCGGTGACGGCAATCGGCTGGTAGCCGTTGACGCGCGCCTCGATCATGCAGCGGATATCTCCGTCAGAGGACTTCTGTGCATTGCCTTCGCTGAGGTGGACGTCGACGCGTCCGATGTGCTCGCCGAACCGGTGGAGTGCAGCCTTGACCACTTCTTTCACATGGTCGTCCAGGCCTGCAGTATGTTCGATGGTTTTGTCGGTGTTCACACTGATTTGCATATGCTGCTCCCGTTTGTTAACCAAAACGTGTTGCCACGCGATTTCATCATACGCCTACATCAGCGAAGCCGCCATATTCACAAATAAACCCAGGATAAGAAGATTGAAGAAGAAGCTCAGCACAGACTGGCCGAGCACCAGCTTGCGCATGGCGGGCGATTGCACGGATACGTCCGAGGTCTGGGCGGCCACCGCAATCGTGAAGGAGAAGTACAGGAAATCCCAGTAATCCGGCTGGGTTTCTCCGCCGGGGAAGGACAGGGGGCGCTGGCGCCCTTCGGCCTTGTAATACAAATGGGCGTAATGGAAGCAGAACAGGGTGCCGACCAGGAACCAGGAGCCTACCAGCGTCACCACCACGAAGGCGTAATGCAGCCCGCGTTCATTCGCCGGCATATCGCGCAGGCTGGCCAGTTCGCTGCTGATGGCGATCATGCTGGCGACCGTGGCGACCACCAGGCTGGCCAGGATGGTCGCTGCGCGTTCATCCTGGCGTGCGGCGGTGCGCTTCACTTCGCGGTGGTCGGCGCGCATCATCATCCAGCCTACTGTGAACAGGTACATCCAGACCGCGATGTCCCACGCTGACAGCACGCGCACCAGGGGCTTCCAGTGCGATGGCAGGAAGACGCCGGCCATTGCGCCGACCACGATGGCTGCGCTCAAATGGGGGCGGCTTCGAACGATGTGATAGCTCATGCAGCCAATCTTACTACTTGCCGTGATGGGGGAAGCGGTCCATGCGCGACAGGATCGGGAAGCGCCAGGCCCAGATGCCGGTCACCGCCAGGGTGGCGACGCCGCCGAAGATCACGGCGCGCGTCAGTCCCAGCCAGCCGGCGGTGACGCCCGATTCGAACTCACCGAGTTCGTTGGAGGCGCCGATAAACACGGCGTTCACGGCGCTGACCCGGCCGCGGATTTCGTCGGGCGTTTCGAACTGCACCAGCAGGTGGCGCACGTACACGCTGATCATGTCGCCGGTGCCAAGCAACAGCAGGCAGGCCAGGGCGAGGGTGAAGCTGGACGTGGTGCCGAGGATCACGGTGCAAATGCCGTACACGGCGACGCCGCCGAACATCCAGGCGCCAACGCGGCGCGTAATCGGCCAGAACGCCAGCGCGATCGAGCAAAGCGCGGCGCCGGCGCCCGGTGCCGTGCGCAGCAGGCCAAGCCCGGTCGGGCCGACGTGCAGCACATCATGCGCCAGTGCCGGCAGCAGGGCAGTGACGCCGCCGAACAGCACGGCAAACAGGTCGAGCGAAATGGCGCCCAGCATGATGGGGCGCGACCAGACGAAGCGCAAGCCTTCCAGCACGCTATGCCAGGTTGCCGGCTCCTTGCGCGTGGCTTGCGGGGCAGGGCGGGTGAGCGTCATCAGCACCACGGCCGCCAGCAGCATGAGCGAGGTGACCGTGTACACGGTGCCGGGGCCGTAGATGTAAAGCAGGCCGCCCAAAGTCGGGCCAAGGATCACGGCGACCTGGAAGGTGGAGCTGGATAGCGCCACGGCGCGGCTGAAATCTTCGGTCGGCACCATGTTCACCAACACCGCCTGCGTGGCGGGACTCATGAAGGCGCGAGCGCTACCATACAGCACCAGCACGGCGAAGATCGGCCACACGGCGCTAAAGCCGCTGTGCGTGTAGCCGAGCAGCGCCAGGCCGCAGACCAGTTGCGCGCCGAGGCAGGTGGCGATGATGTTGCGGCGGTTATAGCGGTCGGCAGCGTGGCCTGCGTACAGGATCAGCAGCAGGAAGGGCGCGAATTGCGCCAGTCCGATCATGCCGAGGTAGTACAGGTTCTTGGTTTGTGCGTAGACTTGCCAGCCGATGGCGACGTTCTGCATTTGCACGGCGATGGTGCCGAGCAGGCGGGCTGACAGGTAGAAGGCGAAGTTGCGGTGGCGGAGGACAGAGAAACCGTTGGATGACATACGTTTGCGTGCTTGGGGGAGCCGAAGGGCGCTGCGCGCCCCACGGCACGCAGCGCGGGGAAAGACTTAAGGTTGCTGGAGGTCTGCTTCGGAAGTGAAGGCGTCCGCGTAGAACTCATCTTCCGGCAGCTTGCAATCCTTGACGAAATCGCGCTTGGCCGATTCGACCACGATCGGGGCGCCGCAGGCGTAGACCTGGTAGCCCGACATGTCCGGCAGGTCGTCGATCACGGCCTGGTGGACGAAGCCGGTGCGGCCGCTCCAGTTTTCTTCCGGCAGGGCGTCGGAAACCACCGGCACGTACTTGAAGTTCGGCAGTTCTTCCGCCCACTGGCGGCACAGCGCGTCCATGTACAGGTCTTGCGGGCGGCGGCCGCCCCAGTACAGCGTCATCGGGCGCTTGGAGCCGCTGGCGCGTTCGTGCTCCACGATCGCCTTGATCGGTGCGAAACCGGTGCCGGATGCCAGCAGCACCATCGGCTTGTCGGAATCGTCGCGCACGAAGAAGGTGCCCAGCGGGCCCTCGAAGCGCAGGATGTCGCGCTCTTTCATGGTGCTGAACACCTGGTCGGTGAACAGGCCGCCCGGCATGTGGCGGATGTGCAGGGTGATCGCGCCGCCTTCAGGAGCGGTGGCAATCGAATAGGCGCGGCGCTTGCCGTCGCGCAGCAGGAATTCGAGGTATTGGCCGGCCTTGTACTGGAAGGTTTCGTTGGCCGGCAGCTGCAGGGTCAGCACCATCACGTCCGGCGCCATTTTCTCCAGCGAGTTGACGCGGGTCGGCATTTTCTTGATCGGGAATTCGCCGCTGCCCACCACTTCGCGCGCTTGCAGCACCAGGTCGGAATGCGGAATCGCGCAGCAGAACAGGGACATGCCGGCCGCTTCCTCTTCCTCGCTCAGGGCGCGGCGCTGGTGCGCCTTGTGGCTGACGGAGCCCGACACGACCTTGCCCTTGCAGGAGCTGCAGGCGCCATTCTTGCAGCCGTAAGGCAGGCCGACGCCCGCGCGCATGGCAGCGGCCAACACGGTTTCGTCGTCTTCGCAGGTGAATTGGTGGCCGCTAGGCTGAACAGTTATTTGGAAAGACATACAATCTTAAAAATGGAAATCAGTAAAAAATTCAACAAGCCGCGCCTGCTGGTCATTGGTTGCGGCGATGTGGGCATGCGTCTGCTGCCTCTGGTGCGCGCGCATTACCGCGTATTTGCCGTGACCAGCCAGCGCGAGCGCTTTGCCGAATTGCGTGCGGCGGGCGCCGTGCCGCTGCTGGCCAACCTGGACCAGCCCGAGTCGCTGCGTCGCCTGGCCGGGCTGGCGCACCAGGTCGTGCACCTGGCTCCACCGCCGGGCGAGGGTGTGCTGGATCGGCGCACCCGCAATGTGACCGCCATTTTACCTGACCGGGCGCAAGTGGTTTATGTGAGCACCACCGGCGTGTATGGCGACCTGGGCGGACGCTGGGCCGACGAAACCCAGACCGTTGCGCCTCGCAATGCGCGGGCGCTGCGGCGGGTCGATGCGGAGCAGGTGCTGCGGGCCTGGGCGCGCCGGGCCGAGGGACGCCTGTCCATCCTGCGCGTGCCGGGCATTTATGCGCCGGACCGCCTGCCGATCAAGCGCCTGGAGCAGGGCACGCCCGCGCTGCGGCCCGAAGATGACGTTTACACCAACCATATCCACGCCGACGACCTTGCGCGTGTTGTTTTGGCGGCCTTGCGCAAAGGATTTTGTAACCGTGTGTATCACGCAGTGGATGACACGGAACTCAAAATGGGGGACTATTTCGACATGGTGGCCGATCATTTCGGCTTGCCGCGCCCACCTCGCCTTGATCGCGCAGCATTGGCGCAGGCAGTGGCGCCAACCCTGTTGTCCTTCATGTCGGAGTCGCGCAGGCTGGCGAACCGGCGCTTGAAGGAGGAGTTGCAGGTTCGGCTGCTGTACCCGGATGTTGCAGCCGCCTTGAGATGCATCAAGCGTCCGTGATGCTGCCGGCGCTATCTTGTGCCAATGTCTGCCAAGGAGGGCGCCATGTATAGCCATCCCACCAAGGAGCAAGTCCGTGTTTACCTGGCCCAGCGCGGCCATGCCCACCTTCCCCCGCCTTCACCCGAGGAAATCAGGCGCCGCCTTGACTGGCGTTCGGAGTACACTCCGATGCCTGCGGCCCTGATGTACCTGCCTCCCGCCCTTGTCTGGATCACGTTTGCCTGGCTCTGCTGGCCATTTACTTCAGCAACAAACGACCAGAAGTAGCATTTTTGTTAAACTATATGAATTCCTAGCACAGCTTTGCGCGCTAGAATCTATCAAAATCTCACGGCGTTAAGCGAACGGCAATAAAACGGTGTATGATACGCTCCGTGTGCCGAAAATTGCGTCAACAACGGCTTTTTCTGGCGCTCTTTGTCGAAAATTCCGCCAATAATTTTGTTGCGACCACGCAACACATTGAAAAAGTACTAGTCATGAGCTCTCTGAAAGAAATTACTGCATCGTCGTCTTACAATCCGAACCGCGTTCTGGACGCCATCATCGAAAAGCTGCAACTGAAAAATGACGCAGCCCTGTCCCGCGCGCTGGAAGTTGCTCCACCTGTGATCAGCAAGATCCGTCACAACACGCTGCCAATCGGCGCGACCATCCTGATCCGCATGCATGAAATCAGCGATTTCAGCATCCGTGAACTGCGTGAACTGATGGCGCACTAAGCTTTCGTTCGGACGAAAAAAACGGCCGCACCTGCTAGCAGGTGGCGGCCGTTTTCATTTGTATGCTCGGTCAGGCTCAGGCGGCTGCCAGGCGAGGACGGGCGGTATAGAACAGGGATTGCGATGCCGCCTGGGCTTCGGCGCTGACGCGGCCGGAGTAGGCGGTTTGGGCGCCGGCTGCTACGCGGCCGGAGTAGGCAGTTTGCGCGTCAGCGGCGACACGGCCGGAGTATGCCGTTTTCGCTTCTGCCGTCACACGGCCCGAGTAGGCAGTCTTTGCTTCGGCTGCCACGCGGCCGGAGTAGGCGACTTGCGGTGCGGCTTCCGATGCGACGCGGCCGGAGTAAGCCACTTGCGGCGCGGCTTCGGCGGCCACGCGGCCCGAGTAGGCGACTTGCGGCGCAGCGTTCGATGCAACGCGGCCCGAATAAGCAACCGCGACACGGCCCGAGTAGGCGACTTTTGGCGCGGCCTCGGCTGCGACACGGCCCGAGTAAGCTACTTGCGGTGCTGCCTCCGCTGCAACGCGGCCCGAGTAGGCAACCTTTGGTGCAGCTTCGGCAGCAACGCGGCCGGAGTAAGCTACTTGCGGTGCGGCCTCAGCGGCGACGCGGCCGGAGTAGGCGACTTGTGGTGCAGCCTCAGCGGCAACGCGGCCGGAGTAAGCAACTTGAGGCGCAGCTTCCGCAGCGACGCGGCCCGAGTATGCCACTTGAGGTGCAGCTTCCGCAGCAACCCGGCCGGAGTAGGCAACTTGAGGCGAAGCCTCGGCGGCGACGCGGCCAGAGTAAGCGACTTGTGCGCCGGCTTCCGCTGCTACGCGACCGGAGTATGCCACTTGCTCGCCTGCTTCATCGGCAACGCGGCCCGAATAAGCAACCTGTGTGCCGTCTGCGGCAGCTTCGGCGGCAACGCGGCCGGAGTAGGCAACCGCGCTACGGAAATAGGCTTCGCCGAAGGTCTCTTCATACAGCTCCTTCATGCGATTGCCCACGCGCTCATGCGCCTCTTCGTCATCTTCGCCGCGCAGGCCGATGTATGGGAAGTGGTGCAGGTAGTAGCCGAACACGTTCTCGCAATCGATGAAGTACTTCATCGTGTCGAGGATGTGGTAGTGCCAGAAGATGTCCACGTCCATCAGTGGAGCGGTCTGCTCGTTGGGGAACATTTTCATCAGGTACAGGAAGCGGCGATATTCGAATTCGATTGCGTTAACCTTTTCTAGCGACCAGCCTTCGCCAGATTCCACGTGCATCAGTTTCACCTTGATTGGTTCCAGGTCCAGGTCGGCAATAGCCTTGAAGCTTTCTGCAGAAATCATGAGTGACATCCCTTTATGGTGAGCGAATTTAAGACTGACTGAAGAGAGAAGACGCCGTTCTAGGGGGCTGGTGTTGTAGTGCCAGGCATCTGAAGCGTTCGGAGTTGGGAACGCGTGTTGATGTAGATCAACTAGCTCAAGTATAGACAGAGCCCCCGCTAATGCAAGTAACAATTCAAGCGTGCGCGGCATAAACAACACAGGGGAACATCCTTTCAAATCAATAGCTTGTTGCGCCGTCAAATGTTACGAATGCATTTTTGCTGAGCTACGGAAAGGGAGTTTGATCTGGATCAATGGCGGCAGGTAAAGTCCTACCGAGTGGTAAAAATGCCTAAGCGCTGAGACGCATATCGTCGGCAGGCGCCACACGATAGCCGACCGGCACCGCAATGCTGACGGTAGTGCCGCCATGCGGCAGGCTGTTGATCGAACAATTCCCGCCGAGCAGGCTGATGCGCTCCTCGATGCCGACCAGGCCGAACGAGCCGGCCTTGTGGCGGCTGGCGGTATTGATGCCGATGCCGTTGTCGGTGATTGTCATGCGCAACATGCCATGCGACTGGTGCAGCTCGACGCGTACCATGCTGGCACTGGCATGCTGGTGGATATTGCTTAACGATTCCTGGAGCACGCGGAAGAAAGCGGTCGCGCAATGGTCGTCGACCCCACGGTCGGCCACTGCGTCTTCAATGAATTCGCACTTGATGCCGGAGCGAAGGCGGAATTGCGCAATCTGCCATTCCACCGCTGCCGACAGGCCCAGGTCCAGCACGTTCGGCCGCAGGTCATTGATGATCTGGCGCACGCTGCGGATGGTATTGTCAATCTGGTGCAGGGTGGCGCGGGCCCGCGCATGCAAGCGCGGATGGGTCTTCTCGGTGCGCGTGGCGAGGATATCGGCTTCGATTCGCAGTGCCAGCAGGTTCTGGCCCAGGTCATCGTGGATTTCCCGCGCGATGCGCTTGCGCTCTTCTTCCTTGATGTGGTCCGCATGCGCGGCCAGGCGCCGCAGCCGATGGTGCGACAGTTGCAGGCGCGCCTGGCTATCGCGCAGCTCGCGTGTCATGGCGCGCGCCATCTTCACGGCGCGGCGGCGCGAAGAGGCGAGCGTAACGAACAGCGCGTATATCAGCACGCTGGCCCCGAAACCCATGCTGCCGGCCAGAGTCGGCAGGAATTGGTCGAAGCTGGAATACAGGTCGCGCTTCGGCACGCTGAACTGGGCATGCCAGGTGCGGCCATGGAACTGGACCGGCAATTCGGTAATGAAATGGTCCCCGCCCGCACCAGGGGTGTTGGGCTGGCTGTCGAACAGCAGGGTAGGCGGCTTGCCGATGCTGCTGCTGTCGCGCACGGACACGCGCATGGTACGCACCGGCATCTCGCCCAGCGCTGCATCGACCAAGCGCGGCACGCTGAAGCCCAGGCCTACCGAGCCAATACAGGCCGAGCGCCGTTCGGCGACAGTGGTGATCGGCATGCCATTGCGGTAGATCGGGATCCGCATTGCCATGCCGACGTGGCTTGGCGCACTGCGCAGGGGGATTGGCTGCCCGGAACTGCTCATGGCGCCCTGGTCGCGCGCGGAGAACAGTGCATCGGCCACGCCAGGGCGGGCCGCGATATCGAGTCCATAACGGTCGCCGAAACCTTCCAGCGGCTCAATCAGGGTCAGCACCGCGTATTCGATGCGCTTCCCCGCGGGATGCAGCTGGTAGGCGGGATAAAGCCCGTCAGTGAGCTGGCGCTGGCGAGCTTCCGCTGCAGGGCGCTGGGCATCGGTGTAATACTCGGCGAAGTTGATATTGTCGATGGCGGGGTAGTTGTGCTCAATGTCCAGGCCCTGTACATAGCGGTGGAAGGTTTCGCGCGTGACCTCGCCGCCGGCCTGGAAATAGCTCGCGGCGGCGCGCAAGACGTCGGTGTAGGCCTTGATGCTGGTATTGATATTGAACTGCGTGTTGCGGGCCTGGTTGTGAAAGCGCGCACGCGCCTCGCTTTCCACGGACCGGGTAGCCACCGTATAGAGCCCGGTTCCCACTCCCAGCGACAGCGCAAGGCCCAGCCACCACAAGGGTTTGGCGGGGGAGAACAGGCTCAGTTGTAGGCGGCTCATTGTCCGACTATAAGAATTTCCATGCTTCAAGGTCAAGTTGCAAAAACGCCACTTTGATTGAAATCAAACTAACAATAAAAAACCGCCCGAAGGCGGCTTTTTAGTCACAGTTTTTGGCGATTTATTTCGCCCAGCTGTCTTTCAGGGTGACGATGCGGTTGAACACCGGCTTGCCCGGTTGCGACAACACGCGGTCGGCAACGAAGTAACCGTGGCGCTCGAACTGGAAGCGCTGTTCTGCGACAGCATCCTTCAGGCCCGGCTCCAGGTAGGCCTTCACCACTTCCAGCGCTTTCGGGTTCAGGAATTCCTTGAAGTCCTTGCCGCCGGCATCCGGCTTCTCTTCGGTGAACAGGCGGTCGTACAGGCGCACTTCCGCTTCCAGGGCCGCTTCGGCGCTGACCCAGGTGATATTGCCCTTTACCTTGTAGGTGTCGGCGCCCGGGGTGCCGGACTTGGAGTCTTCGAAGTACTTCACGCGCACGGCGGTGACCTTGCCGTTTTCATCCTTGTCGTAGCCGGTGCATTCGGCCACGAAGCCGTACTTCAGGCGCACGCGGGCGCCCGGCTGGTCTCCGACAGGAGGGGTGAAGCGGAAGTAGCCCTTGGTCGGCACTTCCATGAAGTCTTCTTCTTCGATCCACAGTTCGCGGGTGAACGGGAAGGTGCGGTGGCCCAGCTCAGGGTGGTGCGGGTGGACCGGCGAGGTGCACTCGACCGACTGGCCTTCCGGGAAATTCTCGACGATCAGCTTCAGCGGGCGCAGCACAGCGATGGCGCGCGGGGCTTTCGGGTCCAGGTCTTCACGCACGGCGCCTTCCAGCACGCCGAAGTCGATCCAGCCGTCGGACTTGGTCACGCCGGTGCGTTCGCACATCAGCTGGATGCCTTCCGGGGTAAAGCCGCGGCGCCGCATGCCGGCCATGGTTGGCAGGCGCGGGTCGTCCCAGCCGTCCACGATGCCTTCTTCCACCATCTGGCGCAACTTGCGCTTGGAGGTGACGATGTAAGTCAGGTTCAGGCGCGCGAATTCGTACTGGTGCGGTACCGGCTTCTTGAAGAAGCCGCCTTCCGACAGGGTTTCCAGCAGCCAGTCGTAGAACGGGCGGTGGTCCTGGAATTCCAGGGTGCAGATCGAATGGGTGATGTTTTCCAGCGCATCCGAAATCGGGTGCGTGTAGTCGTACATCGGGTAGATGCACCAGTCGTCGCCCGTGCGGTGGTGGTGGGCGTGGCGGATGCGATAGATCGCCGGGTCGCGCATGTTCATGTTCGGCGAGGACATCGCGTCTTCGCTGATCTTGGCGCGCAGTGCGTGCTCACCGTCCTTGTATTTGCCCGCCTTCATGTCGCGGAACAGCTGCAGGTTTTCTTCCACCGAACGGTTGCGGAACGGGGAATTGGTGCCGGCCACGCCGAAACCGCCGCGGGTGTTCTTCATTTCCTCGGCGCTCTGGCTGTCCACGTAAGCCTTGCCGACCTTGATCAGGTATTCGGCCATTTCATACAGCTTGCCGAAGTAGTCGGAGGCGTAATACAGGTGTTCGCCGGCGCCCACCGGGCCTTTGTAGTTCCAGTCGAAACCGAGCCAGCGCACGCTGTCGATGATGGAGTCGACGTATTCCTGTTCTTCTTTTTCAGGATTGGTGTCGTCGAAGCGCAGGTGGCAGCGGCCGCCGAAATCGCGGGCCAGGCCGAAGTTGGTGTAGATGGACTTGGCGTGGCCGACGTGCAGGTAGCCGTTTGGCTCCGGCGGGAAACGGGTGATGACCGGCGGCAGGCCTTCGCGGGTATGCGCGCCGGAGGCCAGGTCGGCTTCAACGATATTGCGCAGGAAATTGGGCGCTGGGGCGTGGGTTTTGTCGTTGCTCATGTATGTTTTAGTCTTTAAAACCGGTAAACCAGGGTCTGACCCGCAGGGTCAGACCCTGTCAGTTCCACCGCCAGGGGCTTGGGTTCGAACCCCCGGCCGTAGATTTGGCAGGGTCAGACCCTTGGGCCCGACCCTGGTTTACCGGTTTTAGGGTGATATTCAGCGTAAACAGGGCATTTTATAGGATAATTCGTCCTTACGCGTTTAAAAACCGGCCCGGAGTTGCAATATGGAAAATTTATATAATGTGCTCGGTGTCGCGCCCAATGCCTCTGACGAGGAAATCAAGAAGGTCTATCGTTCCCTGGCCATGCGTTTCCACCCGGACCGCAACCAGGAACCGGGCGCCGACGCCCGCTTCAAGGCCATCGTCAAAGCTTACGAAGTGTTGTCCGACCCCGAAAAACGGGAAGAATACAACCAGAGTGTGCACCACCGCATCATCATCGACCCGGAAGCGGAAGCCTACCAACAGTGGCGTTCCATCTTCAGCGTCAACGGCGTGACGATCCCCGCCGCCTGAATCGACAGAAAGACTGCAGCAAATGAGAAAAGTACACCCAGAGTTCGCCTACCAGGCGCGCGAACTGGAAGGGCAGATCGAGGGCATCCTCGGCGATCCGCCTGACCACAAGAACTACAAGAAGATGGTCGAAGCCCTGCGCACCGAATACCTGAACGGCGGCGGCATCGACGACTTGAACATGATGGCTTTCGCCCTGGTGGACGTGATCGAATTCCACGACCCGAAGGCAGCTTTTGCCGACGCCGAAGATTTTGAATACGGCGACCCGGCCCGCGTATTCGGCGCCGCCACCTGCCCGAAGGCGGAAGGCCTGCTGGAAGCGCTGGAAGAGAACCACCCGGACCTGGCGCGCCAGGCCATCATCACCGCGCTGCTGCACAAGCATCCGCGCATGTGGGACGACGAGGACACTTCGCTCGACCGCCTGGCTGAAGGCGACGAGGGCGACGATGAAGACGATTACGCGGATGATGTCGCAACCGACGACTTCACCGGCATCTTTGACCAGCAGGAGGATTGAGCATGACCGACAAGAATCTGCCAGCCATTCGCAAGCAGGTCACCGAACTCGTTCTGGCGGGCTCCCTGGAGCACGCCGAGCGCGCCTTTGCCGAAGCAGCGGACACCCACGGCGACCTGGCCGTGGTGGAAGTCCTGCAGGAACTGCCGCCGCACGTGACGGCGCTGCACATGTCCGGCTTCGACGGCGGCAAGATGTCGCTGGCGACCCTGCTGGTGCCGCCGAAGCAGTGGGCCGAAAGCCTGGCCTACATCGCCGCCACCTGGCCGGACGACATGATCGAAGACGATCCTGAGCGTATCGCCGAATCGCTGTTCGCCCACATGCACGGCGTGATCTTCGGCACCGAAGACGAAGAGCGCCGCGCCGAACTGCTGAAGGAAGCATCGGCCACCGACTGGGGCTGCACCGCGTTCGCGATCCTGTTCTCGCTGGCGCCGAAAGAGGTGCTGGAAGTGGCGGGCGAAGTGATCTCGAAAGGCGCCTACCTGACCGGCCAGACTTCGTCCGACAACGACATCGTCCCGGTCGCCGTCGCCCTGGCGCAAGCCAATGAAGACGGCTGGGACCGCGCCCTGTTCGAACTGTTCCCGGAATTCCGCCACAGCGCCGACCTGGCCGACGCGGAGTTCAGCGACGATCCTGACGAAGAACCGGAACACCTGCAGCGCTCCACCAAAGAGCTGCTGTACCGCCTGCGCAAGCAAGTGCCAACCACCCGCAGTGGCACCGGCCGCGAACGCGCACGCCGCTCGATCGGTACGGGGATCTTCGGCTGATGCTGCCCGCACTCGTCAAAGAAAGCCTGCCGCGACTGACCCGCGCCATCAAACTGCTGCCAGGCGACGACCGCGAAGATGCGGCCGTCATCCTGGCGGAAGAACTGAGCGGCATCACGGCCATGGTCGCGGACAAGTTCACCAACAACCGCACGGCGGAAGGCATCCAGAAGGCAGTCAACCTGACCATTGGCGGCGTGTCGCTCGGCCTGGAACAGGTGCTGACCGTCGATTCCGACGAGCTGGCGCTTGACTTCCTGGTGGAGCAGGGCGCGGAACTGGCCTTCCAGGCGGGCTTCCGCCAGTTGAAGGACCTGGCTGCGATGCCTGAGGATACGCTGATCGGTGAATACGACAACGACCCGATGTATGCACAGCGCCGCCTGCGCGACCTGTTCTTCGACATCTGCTTTACCGAGCAGGGAGCCAACTGGGATGGACCATCCAAGTACCAGGCGCAGTTGAAGCAGCGCCAGGAAGTGCAGGCCGTGGTTCGCCTGGCGAACTGGCTGCGCCGCCACAACGTGGAAGGCGCAATCAAGGACCCGGACCTGAACGCGGAAGGCGTGATCGCGCTGGCGATCATCTTCGCGGTGGAAGGCGGCGGCCGCATCGTCGCGCGCACCGGCCAGAAGGAGTTCGAACGCTTCGTGAAGGCTGTGCGCAAGGCCAAGCCGGATTACGAAGCGGGCTGGCAAGCGCTGGTCGCTGCGGTGCCGGAGCAGCATCACCCGGTCCTGCTGCATCGTATCGACCTGTACCGCCGCACCTGCACCGTGCTGCAAAAGCTGCCAGGCCGCTTCGCAATGAAGACGCTGTGGACCGAGCTGGAAAACTACGCCGGCTCCGAGCTCGACGCCGACTACGATTGATAAAACTGGACCAGCGCCGGAAGAGCATGCGTGTCTGACCCTGTGGGTCGGACACCGGTTTACCGGTTCTCCTCCAGCGCCACCCTCACAAACGCCTCCACCAACGCCCCGCCATCCCCCCGCCGCTGCGCCAATTGCAGCGAAGTGACCGCCCCCGCATCATCCAGCGGCCGAAACACAACCCCCTCCAGATGCATGGACTGGAACGGCGAAGGCAGGACTGACACCCCAATCCCTGCCGCAACCAGCCCGATAATGGTTGCCGCTTCGCCCGCCTCCATCGCCACCTGCGGCACAAAGCCCGCCGTCCGGCACATGCCCAGAATGGCGTGATTGATCCCCACGCCGGACTCCTTCGGATACATCACCCACGGCAGCTCCGCCAGGTCCGCGACCTTGATCTTGCGCTTGCGCGCCAGCGGCGAATCGCTCGCAAGCACCAGCAGCAGCGGATCGCGGCGCAGCGTCGTCAGCTCAAGGTGCTCCGGCAACGCCACCTCCGGCGGCCGCACGAAACCAAGATCTATTTTGCGCGCCTCCAGGGCATCGATCTGGTGCAGCGTCGTCATTTCATGCAAGGTAAGCGCCACGTCCGGATAAAGCTGGCGATAGCGGCGGATCGCGCGCGCAAACAGCGGCGTGAACGGCGTAGAAAACGTGAACCCCACACGAAGTTCGCCAGCCTCGCCGCGCTGCGCCCGGCGCGCCCTCTCTGCCGCCCGCTCGGACTGCGCCAGGATGGCCCGCGCGTCTACGAGAAACAGCTTGCCGGCTTCGG
Organism: uncultured Duganella sp.; assembly: GCA_946482635.1. Next base: position 9,219 of record CAMLSG010000033.1, on the reverse strand, counting down.
TAAGGCGCACCCAGCGCTTGCTGCGATCAAAGAGGCGCGCCCCCACTTCCGCTTCCAGCGCCTGAATTTGCTGGGATAGGGGAGGCTGGCCGATATGCAGCCGCTCAGCAGCACGGGTGAAGCTCAATTCCTCGGCCACAGCCACGAAATAGCGCAGATGACGCAATTCCATAATATGTTAAAACGATTAATAACGCATCAAATATATATTGGACAGTAATACAGGGCAATCCTAAGATGAATTCACGATGAAAGCCCTCAGCCACCCCACCAATCGCGCCATGTTCTTTGGCGGCTTCTCCTGCTTTGCACTGTTGTATTGCGTGCAACCCCTGATGCCGCTGCTCTCCCACGAATTTGCGCTGACACCAGCGCAGAGCAGCCTGTCCTTGTCGCTGGCGACAGCCGCAATGGCGGTCTCGCTGGTCGCTTCCAGCGCCATATCCGACCGCTTCGGCCGCAAGCCCTTGATGGTGGGGGCCCTCGCGATCTCCGCGATCATGACTTTGCTGTGCGCACTGGCCGATGGATACGGCCAACTGCTTGCCGCGCGGGTTCTGCTTGGCGTGGCGCTGGGCGGCATGCCAGCCGTCGCCATGGCCTACCTCGCCGAGGAAATTGAGCCCGAATCCTTGGGGCTCTCGATGGGGCTGTACATCAGCGGCAGTGCATTCGGCGGCATGGTCGGGCGCATGGTGACGTCGGTACTGAGCGACTTCTTTTCCTGGCGGGTGGCGCTGGTGGCGATGGGCGTGGCCGGCGTACTGGCCGCCGCCGAATTCTGGCGCAGCCTGCCGGAGTCGCGCTGCTTCCGCCCCTCGCTGGGAGGCTGGCGCGCACTGCCGGAAAATGCACGCCGCCACCTGAGCGACGATGGCCTGCCGTGGCTGTTTACCCTGGCCTTCCTGTTGATGGGTTGCATGGTCAGCGCTTACAACTACATCAGCTACCGCCTGCTGGCCGCGCCGTTCGAGCTGCGTCAAAGTGTGGTGGGCGGAATCTCAATCCTGTACCTGCTGGGGATTTTCAGTTCGGTCTGGGCAGGCAAGCTGGCGGACCGTTATGGCCGCAAGGGCGTGCTGTACCTGGTCCTAAGCCTGATGCTGGCCGGTATCGTGCTGACCTTGTCGAACTGGCTTCCGCTGGTGATTGGCGGCCTGGCATTGTTCACCTTCGCCTTCTTTGCATCGCATTCGATGACGAGCAGCTGGGTCGGCAGGCGCGCTCGCGGGGCGGCATTGGCATCCGCGCTGTACCTGTTCTTCTACTATCTCGGCTCCAGCGTCGTTGGGTGGGCAGCAGGGATATTGTGGGGAAAGGCGGGCTGGGCAGGCGTGGTTGGGCTGCTGGGAAGCTGCCTGGTCGCAGCCGTCGCGATCGCAATCCACCTGCGCCGGTTGACGCCAATCGCACCAATGTTGAGCCAGATCAAAGCTGAGGCAGGGTGAGTGAACCGCCGGGTTCAAACGATCTCCAACTCCGACCGGCACGCTGGGTGCCGTTTTGAGCGAGGAGATCATCATGATGCACGATCGCGAAATCCGTATCAGGCTCAGCAACATCCAAATGGCCGTCAGCCAGGCAGCGCAAGCCCTATCGGCCGAACGCCACCTGACAGGCGAGCTGCGCGACACGATCCAGAAGCTGGACCGCCGCTCCGACGACATCAGCGAAATGCTGGTGAGTGAAGACTACGCCAACGTACCCAAGTTGGTAGACGACATGGAAATGCTCGGCGCCCGGGCCCGCCGCGTGTGCGCCAGCGAGCGCATGCAAGTGACGCCCGAGATGAAAGCCGCAGTCAACTTCATGCACCGCGAACTATTTGACTTCAAACAGCACCTGCACTAAACGAAGCACCAGTCGAGCCCGTGTCAACCTTGGGGTCAGGCTCTTTGGTTGACACGGGCTCATCCCACTAGACCGCTGTGCCCGTGTCAACCTGAGAGCCTGACCCCAAGGTTGACACGGACTCTTCCGTTTAAAGGATGCCTTTGGCGCGCAGGTCGGCGATGTCGGACTCGCTGCGGCCGAGGACTTCGCGCAGTACTTCGTCGGTGTGCTGGCCAAGCAGGGGCGGGGCCATGTCGGTTTCGGCGGGGCTGGCGCTCAGGCGCATTGGGTTGCGTACCAGTTTCACCTTGCCGGCGGTCGGGTGGGCAGTTTCGATCATCATGCCGCGTGCCTGCACTTGCGGGTTCTTGAATACGTCATGCAGGTCGTTGATCGGGCCGCAGGGGACGCCTACCGCTTCCAGCTGTTCGATCCACCAGTCGCGTGGCTTGGCTTTTACCATTTCAGCCAGGATCGGCACCAACTCGTCGCGGTTCTTCACGCGCAGCGGATTGGTGGCGTACCTTTCATGCGTGGCGAGGTCCGAGCGGCCGCCCACTTCCACGAACTTCTGGTATTGGCCGTCATTGCCGGTGGCGACGATGATGTAGCCGTCGGCGCAGGCAAAGGTCTGGTAGGGCACGATGTTGGCGTGGGCGTTGCCCCAGCGCTTGGGCGCTTTGCCGCTATTCAGGTAGTTGGAGCCCATATTGGCCAGCATGGCGACCTGCACGTCCAGCAGCGCCATGTCGATGTACTGGCCTTCGCCGGTGCGGTCGCGGTGGGTCAGGGCGGCCAGAATGGCGATCGTGGAGTACATGCCGGTCATCAGGTCGGTCAGCGCCACGCCGGCTTTCTGCGGGCCGCCGCCCGGCAGGTCGTCGCGCTCGCCGGTGACGGACATCAAACCGCCCATGCCCTGGATCAGGAAGTCGTAGCCGGCGCGGTGGGCATAAGGGCCGTCCTGGCCAAAACCGGTCACGGAGCAGTAGACCAGGTCCGGCTTGATGGCTTTCAGTGATTCGTAGTCCAGGCCATACTTTTTCAGCTGGCCGACCTTGTAGTTCTCCAGCACGACGTCCGCATGTTTGGCCAGTTCGCGGATCAGTGCCTGGCCCTCCGGCTTGGAGATATCGCATGTGACCGAGCGCTTACCGCGGTTGGCGGACAGGTAGTAGGCGGCTTCGGTAGTATCGGCGCCGGAGGAATCCTTGGCGTAGGGAGGACCCCAGGCGCGGGTGTCGTCACCGCTGCCCGGCCGCTCGATCTTAATCACGTCCGCGCCCAGGTCGGCGAGGTTCTGCGAGCACCAGGGGCCGGCCAGTACGCGGCTTAAATCCAGTACGCGAATGTGTCCAAGGGCCTTCGGGGTCATGTTGTCTTCTTCCTACTGTTTTCAGGGAGCGTTAGCTTAACGCATCCAACCGTGTTAGTGTCTTAATCCTATGTGGCCCTACCCAAAAATCGTTGCGCATCGCGGAGGCGGCACGCTCGCGCCGGAAAATACTATCGCCGGCCTGCGCGCCGGCCTGGCGTATGGATTCCGCGCAGTGGAATTCGACGTCATGCTGTCTTCCGATGGCATCGGCGTGGTGATGCACGACCCGCATTTCGGCCGCACCGTGTATGGCGATGGCTACGTACCGAACTTTTCGGCCGCAGAATTGGCGAAGATGGATGCCGGCCGCTGGTTTGGGCCTGAATTCCGTGGCGAGCCGGTGCCACTGTTCCTGGAGTGGGTCGACTACTGCAAGGAGCACAAGATCTGGATGAATATCGAGATCAAGCCGACCGAAGGCCACGATGAGGCGACCGGCCGCTGGGTGGCGCAGACCGCGCGGGCCCGGTTTGCGGCCGAAGTGGCTTCGGGCGATCCGGCGCAAATGCCCTTGCTATCGTCCTTCAGCATGCCTGCCCTGGCGGCGGCGCGTGATGCTGCCCCCGACCTGCCGCGTGCTTGTCTTTTCGATAAAATCCCCGCAAATTGGCTGGAAACGGCGCGCGAACTCGGCGCCGTGGCGATCCATACCAACCACAAATACCTCACGCCGGAACAGGCGAAGGCCATAAAGGCAGCGGGCCTAGGGCTGTTTTGCTATACCGTCAACACGCCGGAACGAGCGCGGGAAATCCTCTCCCTCGGCGTAGACGCCTTCTGCACCGACCGCATCGACCTGATCGGGCCGGACTTCGCTTGATAAATGGGGACGTACCCCATTTAGAGGATATTTCCCTCTAAATGGGGTACGTCCCCATTTATCAAGCGAACTGTTCACGTATAATCAACCCTTTGCACCAGCCTGCAACCTACCTTTTACGACATGAAATCTGCTGAAATTCGCGAAAAGTTCCTGAAATTCTTCGAATCCAAGGGTCACACGATTGTCCGTTCCAGCCCGCTGGTGCCAGGCAACGACCCAACCCTGCTGTTGACTAACTCCGGCATGGTGCAGTTCAAGGATGTGTTCCTGGGCCAGGATACCCGCCCGTACACCCGCGCCACCACCGTGCAGCGCTGCGTGCGCGCCGGCGGCAAGCATAACGACCTGGAAAACGTTGGCTATACCGCACGTCACCACACCTTCTTTGAAATGCTGGGCAATTTCAGCTTCGGCGACTATTTCAAGCGCGATGCCATTCAGTACGCCTGGGAGCTGCTGACCAAGGTCTACGGCCTGCCGCCTGAAAAGCTGACCGTCACCGTCTACATCGAGGACGACGAAGCCTACGACATCTGGGCCAATGAAATCGGCGTGCCGAAAGAGCGCATCATCCGCATCGGCGACAACAAGGGTTCGCGCTACGCTTCGGACAACTTCTGGCAGATGGCCGACACCGGCCCATGCGGTCCTTGCACCGAGATCTTCTACGACCACGGCGCCGACATCTGGGGCGGTCCTCCGGGCTCAGCTGAAGAAGACGGCGACCGCTTCATCGAAATCTGGAACCTGGTGTTCATGCAGTTCAACCGCGACGAAGCGGGCGTGATGCACAAGCTGCCGAAGCCTTGCGTGGATACCGGCATGGGCATGGAGCGCCTGGCTGCCGTCCTGCAGCACGTGCACTCCAACTACGAAATCGACTCCTTCCAGGCCCTGATCAAGGCTGCCGCGCGCGAAACCGGCGCAACCGACCTGGAAAGCAAGTCGCTGCGCGTGATCGCTGACCACATCCGCGCCGCTGCCTTCATGATCGTTGACGGCATCATCCCAGGCCCGGAAGGCCACGGTTACGTCCTGCGCCGCATCATCCGCCGCGCGCTGCGCCACGGCCACAAGCTGGGCCAGTCGAAGGCATTCTTCTACAAGCTGGTGGAAGACCTGAACAAGGAAATGGGCGTTGCCTATCCTGAGCTGGCAGAAGCCAAGGACCGCGTGGCGCAAGTGCTGAAGGCGGAAGAAGAGCGCTTCGGCGAGACGCTGGAAAACGGCATGAAGATCCTGGAGGCCCAACTGGCCAAGGATCCGAAGAACCTGGACGGCGCTACCGCCTTCACGCTGTACGATACTTACGGCTTCCCGCTGGACCTGACCGCTGACATCTGCCGCGAACGCGAAGTGACGCTGGACGAAGCAGGTTTCGCCGTGGCCATGGAAGCGCAGAAGCAGAAGGCGCGCGAAGGCGGCAAGTTCAAGAAAATGGCTGCCAACGTTGAATACTCCGGCGAGAAGAACAAGTTCGTCGGCTATGACCAGTTGCTGCATGATTCGAAAGTGATCGCCCTGTACGCCAATGGCGCGCCGGTGCAGGAACTGAAGACCGGCGAGCAAGGCATTGTCGTCCTGGATACCACCCCGTTCTACGCCGAATCCGGCGGCCAGGTGGGCGACCGGGGCTTGATCACCGGCGCTACCGGCCGCTTCGACGTGGAAGACACGCTGAAGATCCAGGCTGACGTGTTCGGCCACCACGGCGTGGTGGCACAGGGTTCGCTGAAGGTGGGCGACGCTGTCGGCGCGGCTGTGGATCAGCATTCGCGCGGCCGCACCATCCGAAACCACTCGGCGACCCACCTGATGCACAAGGCCCTGCGCGAAGTGCTGGGTTCCCACGTGGCGCAGAAAGGCTCGCTGGTTGATCCGGACAAGGCGCGTTTCGACTTCTCTCACACCCAGCCGATGACTGCCGAGGAAATCGCCAAGGTGGAAGCCATCGTCAACGCCGAGATCCTGGCCAATGCTGCGACCCAGTCGCACCACATGTCCTTCGATGACGCGGTCAAGCATGGCGCCATGGCGCTGTTCGGCGAGAAGTACGGCGACGAAGTGCGCGTGATGGACATCGGCTCCTCGAAAGAGCTGTGCGGCGGCGTGCACGTGCACCGCACCGGCGACATCGGCCTGTTCAAGATTGTGTCGGAAGGCGGCGTTGCTGCCGGTATCCGCCGCGTGGAAGCCGTGACCGGCGAAGGCGCCCTGGCGCTGGTGCAGGGCATGGCCCGCAAGCTGAACGAAGCTGCTGCCGCGCTGAAGTCGAACCCGGAAGAACTGACCTCCAAGATCACCGCCGTGCAAGACCAGGTGAAGTCGCTGGAAAAAGAACTGGCTGCGCTGAAGTCGAAGCTGGCTTCCGGCCAGGGCGACGAACTGGTCAACAAGGCGGTCGACGTCAAGGGCCTGAAGGTGCTGGCGGCAACCATGGAAGGCGCCGACGTGACCGCGCTGCGCGAAACCATGGACAAGCTGAAGGACAAGCTGAAGTCTGCTGCCATCGTGCTGGCTTCCGTCAACGACGGCAAGGTCAGCCTGATCGCTGGCGTGACCGCGGACTCGATCGGCAAGGTCAAGGCAGGCGAGCTGGTCAACTTCGTTGCACAACAAGTGGGCGGCAAGGGCGGTGGACGCCCTGATATGGCGCAAGCCGGCGGCACCAATCCGGATGCGCTGCCAGGTGCTCTCGGTGGCGTTGCAGCATGGGTGGAGTCGCGTATCTAAGAGCTGACAAGGGCCCGCGCTTCCTAGTGCGGGCCTTTCCGACATTGCAATGTCGTTGTGATTTTGCAACGCAACATTAACTATTTTGGTGCAGTGCGTCAGACGCACAAAATTGGAGTAGTATGTCGGAACCAGTTGTACAGAAGCGAGATATTGATGAGCGAAACTCTTACTCTCGAGTCCGAGACCATGGAATTTCATAAGGACCTCGACGCCCGCGGCCTGAATTGCCCGCTGCCTATCCTGAAAGCCAAGAAAGCCTTGGCGGAATTGGAAAGCGGCCAGGTGTTGCGTATCGTGGCTACCGATCCAGGGTCAGTGCGTGACTTCCAGGCCTTTGCCAAGCAGACTGGCAATGCACTTTTGTCGCACGTTCAGCAGGGCACTGAATTTACGTTTTTGATGCGCCGCAAGTAAAAACTGCGGTATGCTACCGGTTGCTGATTTTCGGCGCCGGATTGTACTTAAAAAACGCACGACCGTGCTTTTATTCGATAAGTGATATCGAATTCCAATATAATCTAGCCCACTAATTTTACTTATCTCTTTTTCAAAGGCACACCTATGAAAGTCCTGGTACCTGTCAAGCGCGTCGTCGACTTCAACGTGAAAGTGCGCGTCAAATCCGACGGCACTGGCGTAGATATCGCCAACGTCAAAATGTCGATGAACCCGTTCGACGAGATTGCGCTGGAAGAAGCGACCCGCCTGAAAGAAGCTGGCAAAGTAACCGAAGTGGTTGCCGTGTCCGCTGGCGTGACCCAGTGCCAGGAAACCCTGCGCACCGGCATGGCGATCGGCGCCGACCGCGGCATCCTGATCGAAACCGGCGTTGAACTGGAGCCGCTGGCAGTTGCCAAGCTGCTGAAGGCCGTTGCCGACAAAGAGCAACCGCAACTGATCATCCTGGGCAAGCAGGCTATCGACGACGACTCCAACCAGGTTGGCCAGATGCTGGCAGCGCTGCTGGGCTGGCCACAGGCAACCTTCGCTTCGAAGGTTGAACTGGGCGACGGCAAAGTCACCGTGACCCGCGAAGTGGACGGCGGCCTGGAAACCCTGGCGCTGCAACTGCCAGCCATCGTCACCACCGACCTGCGCCTGAACGAGCCGCGCTACGTGACCCTGCCTAACATCATGAAGGCGAAGAAGAAGCCGCTGGATACCGTCAAGCCGGAAGACCTGGGCGTCGACGTGACCCCACGCCTGAAAACCCTGAAAGTGGCCGAGCCTGCCAAGCGTTCCGCTGGTATCAAAGTGCCTGACGTAGCGACCCTGGTGTCCAAGCTGCGCACCGAAGCTAAAGTCATCTAATTCACCGAATACTCTAGGAACTCAATCATGGTCGCACTCGTAATCGCAGAACACGACAACGCATCCCTGAAGGGCAGCACCCTCCACACCGTTACCGCCGCCGCCAAATGCGCAGGCGAAGTGCACGTGCTGGTCGCTGGCTCGAACGCCGGCGCCGCTGCTGCCGCCGCTGCCAAGATCGCCGGCGTCACCAAAGTGCTGCACGCTGACGCAGCGTACTTCGCTGACGGCCTGGCCGAAAACGTCTCCGAGCAGATCCTGGCGATCGCTGGTGGCTACACCCACATCCTGGCTCCGGCAACCGCTTACGGCAAGAACATCCTGCCGCGCGTTGCCGCCAAGCTGGACGTGGCTCAGATCTCCGAAATCACCAAGGTTGACGCGCCTGATACCTTCGAGCGCCCAATCTACGCCGGCAACGCGATCGCCTACGTGCAATCGTCGGACAAGGTCAAAGTGATCACCGTACGTAGCACCGGCTTCGACGCTGCTGCTGCCGAAGGCGGTTCCGCTGCTGTTGAAACCGTGGCTGCTGCCGCCGATTTCGGCAAGTCCGCTTTCGTTGGCCGTGAAGTGGCCAAGTCGGACCGCCCTGAGCTGACCGCTGCCAAGATCATCGTTTCCGGTGGCCGCGGCATGGGCTCCGCTGACGCCTTCAAGATCCTGGAACCTCTGGCTGACAAGCTGAACGCCGCCATGGGCGCATCGCGCGCTGCGGTGGACGCAGGCTTCGTGCCGAACGACTGGCAGGTTGGCCAGACCGGCAAGATCGTTGCTCCTTCCCTGTACATCGCCGTCGGTATCTCCGGCGCGATCCAGCACTTGGCCGGCATGAAGGATTCCAAGGTCATCGTGGCTGTGAACAAAGATCCAGAAGCTCCAATCTTCTCCGTTGCCGACTACGGCATCGTAGGCGACCTGTTCGAGGTTGTTCCTCAGCTGGTCAAGGAACTGGGCTAAGAACCGGTAATGCAGTGTCAGACCCGCGGGGTCTGACACTGGCCCGCGACGGCCGCCTGATCGGGGTCTGACCCTGTGGGTCAGACCCCGTTTTTCAGGTTTCTGAGATATGTGGAGACATCAATGAGCTATCAAGCCCCAATGAAAGACATGCTGTTCGTGATGAACGAACTGGCGA
>CAMLSG010000032.1 GCA_946482635.1 uncultured Duganella sp. | reverse complement strand
CCGCTTGCCCCAGCACGCCATCGGAGTTATTGGCACTGCCAACGGTCACGTTCAGCGCCGACGAGCCGCCTTGCACGATCTTGCCGTCCGCATTCAACAGGGTGCCGTTTGCGCTACCCAGCTCAACGCGGCGTGCCTCGATACTGCCGCCACGGTTGTCAAAATCGCCGCTCACCGCAGCAACCAGTTGCCCACCGGCGCTGATGCTGCCGCCGTTGACTACTGCAGCCGATTTCAGCGCCAGGTCTTCGCCTGCCTGCATCTTGCCCTTGTTGTCAACCGCGTCGCGTACCGTCACCTGCATGCCCTTCGATGCCGCCAGCGTACCGGTATTTTCAAGACGCCCCTCGGAAGTGACGACCAGCTGTCCCGCCGCAGCCCCGATCTCGCCGGCATTGCGCACGCCGACACCCGCTTCGGTTCCGACCAGGAAAATCTGGTTGGCATACATGCCCCCCAGGCGCGACGCGTCGATCGCAAACTGCGGCGCTGCATCGCTTGCCTTGCCCACTTCGGTCACCGCAGGCGATTCGCCTTCCTCGACCTTGTTCACACCGGTGACCACGTTCAGGCGCTGCGCCCACAGTGCCGCATTCAGCACCAGCGACCGGCTGATCAGGGCCGTATAGTCGGTTTTGCTCGCATCCAGGCCCGCACCGTCGATCACGATCTGGCCGCGCTGCACGTCATAGCCGGTCAGGCGGCCGTCCATCATCAAAGGAGAACCCGTGGTGAGCGTCGCGCGGCTGACGTTGATAAAGCCGCCGCCGTCCACCGAAATACCGGACGGGTTGGCGATCACCACTTCCGCCTTCTGGCCCGCCACTTCGATATAGCCCCGCAGCGCGCTGGGATTGCTGGAATTGACTTCGTTCAGGATGACGCGCGCAGGACCGGCTTTCAGCCACGGATTGGCCTCGACCCAGCCGCCCAACTCGGTCTGCACGTTGACGCGCGAGTTGTTCAGGATGGCGCCGCCCTTGGCCACGTCGAACTGCGAATAGACGTTGCGCGACACGCCGGCCGCACTCGGCTCCCGTACGTTCACTTGCGGCACGCCGTTGGCCGCCTTCAGCACGATGGCCTGGTTCTGGCTTGGCGCCTTTGGATCGGCGATGATCTGGGCCTGCACGTGGCTGGCCCAGAGGAATCCGCCAAAGGCTGCGCCGAACAGCAAGGTCAGTCGGCGCAGCGCGGGATGCCCGAACGCGGCCGGTATCGAACTATCGAGCGCGCCGGTCTGGCCGGCGCCCTTGACGCAACTGCGGGCGCTCTCGCCCACAGCCATCAGCATGCCACGTGCTTTATTGAAAACGATACGGTAGCGAAGTTTATTCATGATGCTCAGAATTCGTAGTTCAGGTTGAAGCCAGTGGCAACGCTGGCGGTGCGGAAGGCATCCGGTTTGCTGACCGGTTTGCCCGCGAAGAAGTCGGCGTTCAGGCCACCGAACTGGCCGCGCCAGCCAAGGGCGGCGCCGGTCAGGTGGGTGCCGCGCAGCAGCGGCGCGGACGGGCCGGAGACAACGCCGTGGTCCAAGGCGAAGTAAAGCTGCTGGCGGCTGGCCGGAATGCTCCAGCTCAGGTCATTGCGCAGCAGCCAGCCGCGTTCAGCGGACAGGCTGGCCTCGCCGTCGAAGCCGCGCACGGTGTAGCGGCCGCCGATGGAAAAGCGGTCTTGCGGAATCAGCTTGGTGCGGTTCCACTGGCGGCGCCAGGCGGCCTGGTAGGACAGCGATTTGGTCAGCGGCCAGTTCAGCGTGACGTCGGCATTGAAGATGCGCGGGCGCGCAGTGCCTTCATCGAAGGCCTCTTCCTGCGCCGGCAGGCTGCCGTAGGAACTCGTGCCCAGCTTCCAGGTCAGGTTGCTGTCCAGCGTGGCAGCGCCGATGAATTCCTTGTGCGCGATGCCCGCGACGAAGCCGGCCATGCGGCGCCGCTGGACTTCCACTTCCATGTCATCGATGTAATTGCGGCTGCCGCGCTGGTAGGTCTTCAGCGACAGCGTGGTCTTGCGCGTGGCATCGCGGTACACCAGGCGTGAGAGCTTCAATTCGGCGGTATTGCTGGTGCCGCGATAGAGGTAGTCATGGAAGGCGCCCGCCACGGTCTGGCGATAACGGTAATCGTTCAGTTGCAGCGAAAGCAGCCAGTATTCGAACGGCACCGAGTAATGCAGGGCGTAGCCGCTGGTGCCATAGTCACCTTCCGGGCTGTCGCCATGCAGGTTGCGATTGAGGGTCAGGTAGAACAGGTCCTGCAGGCCAAAAGGATTGTCGACCGAGAGCGTGATGCCGCCCTGGTAGGTGCCGGTCGAGCGGCTGCCGCTATCGTCCAACGAAGCGCTGAAGCGATAGGCGCGGCCGCCCTTCCACTTCACCTGCAGGTCGCTCTCGCCAGGCTGCTCGCCCGGCACGATCTCGATATCGGCCTGGGCGCCGGGCACACGTTTCAGGTTTTCCAGGCCCTGCTCGATATCGCGCAAGTTCAGCAGCTCGCCAGACGCCAGCGGCAGCGCGTTGTCGAACGATGGCTTCTGCTCCGGATAACGCAGCGCGCGAATGCGGCCGGGGACAAGTTTCAGGTGCAGCTCACCACCCAGCAAGTCCTGCGGCGCGGCCAGCACACGGGCCGTGACAAAGCCCTGCGCGACCAGGGCGTTCTGCACTTCCCCCACCAGGACATTGATGCCGGCACTGCCCAGGCAGCGGCCCAATGCGCCGTCGGCGGCCTTCAGCGCCCATTGGAACTGGCCGGCCATCTCGCCATCCAGGAACACGCGGCGGATCGGGAAGCATGGCGACTCGTTTTCCGGCCAAACGGCTTGCGTCGATTTCACCTCGCGCTGCAGGCGCACGTCTGGCTTGGCCTCGTCCTGGCGTGCGCGTTCGCGCTCACGCTGTTCCTGGCGCTGCAGTTCCTGGTTTGCCAATGCAGGATCGACCTGCGCGAACGCAGGCAAAGCTGCGCCAAGGCCGAGTGCAAACTGCACGGCCATGCTTATTCTTTTGCACAACATCTATTTCTCTTGGGAATTTTTTTGCAGCCGGAAGTATAGCTGCGTATTCGCCATTTCGAGATGTTTTGCTTATATATATTTATTATTTGCTGAAGGGTTTACAACAATATGATGGACATTCGTGACAATTGGAGAGAATTAATCCAGTTAAAATCTCTCCAAAGCGACGTCAATAATCACATATCCATTTGAATCAACGACTTATGGTTAGTGAGGGCCGGATAATCCGTGTAGCCTGCCGCTCCTCCGCCGAAATACGTGCTGCGGTCGGAAAGGTTGATCGGGGCGTTGATTTTAATGCGAGTAACGAAGTCCGGATTGGCCAGCACCATCTGACCGTAAGCCTCCACTTCCGCCAATCCGGATGCGACGTCAGCGCCGATCTGCTCGCGCGGGCGGCCGGGGCGATTCAGCACGAGGGGGCCCTTCCAAAGTTTGCGGATATCGGCCAGCAGTACTTCGTCGCCCTGGTGCATGACGTGCAGGTAGGCCAGGCCAAGTTTGTCCAGTTCCGCCACCAGGTAGCGATACAGCGCCGGGCCTTCTTCGCCTTCGTCGATGCCCCAAAGCGTAGTGCCGGGCGACAGGCGGATCGCGGTGCGGTCGGCGCCGATCTCGCCGGCGATGGCCTTGGCCACTTCAATCGCAAAGCGCGCGCGGTTGGCGATGGAGCCGCCGTATTCGTCGTCACGCATGTTCGCACTCGGTGCGAAGAACTGCTGCACCAGGTAGGCATTGGCGCCGTGGATCTCAACGCCATCGGCGCCCGCTTCGATTGCGCGGCGCGCAGCCATGCGGAAATCGTCGACAGTCTGGCGCACCTCGGCGGTGCTGAGCGCTCGCGGCGCAGGAATGTCCTGCATGCCTGTCGGCGTGAACATCGGCGTATTCGGCGCAATGGCGGATGGCGCGACGCCCTGCCTGTGGTGCGGCGTATTGTCCGGATGCGACATGCGGCCCGCATGCATCAACTGAATGAACAGGCGGCCTCCTTTGGCATGGACGGCATCCGCGACCTTCTTCCAGCCCGCCACGTGGGCATCGGTATGAATGCCCGGCGTCGCCATATAACCCTGGCCGTCTTCCGAAGGCTGGGTGCCTTCGGTCACGATCAGGCCGATGTCGGCGCGCTGCGCATAATATTCGGCCGCCAGTTCGCCCGGCGTGCCGTCGTACTGCGCGCGGCTGCGCGTCATCGGCCCCATGGCGAGGCGATTGGCCAGCGTATAGCGTCCCACTTTGACGGTTTCAAACAGTTTGCTCACGACAGTATTCCTTGAGTGATTGGAGATGCGCCATCATCCAACACCTTCGAAATGAGATAAATATGGTAAATTGCAGAACATTGATCCATATATGGAGCAATCATTGGAATATCTGAACGACATGGCCTTGTTTGTTGAAGTGGTGAAGGCCAAGGGTTTTCGCGGTGCCGGCGAAGTGCTGGGCATTCCGAATTCAACGATTTCACGCCGGATCGCCGCGCTGGAAAAGGCCATCGGCCTGCGGCTGCTGCATCGCACGACGCGCAAGATCGAATTGACCGAAGCGGGCCAGATCTACTTCGAGCGCTGCAAGCGCATCATCGATGAAGCGCGGCTGGCGCATGAACAACTGGGCGGCATGCTGGCCCAGCCGACCGGCGTGCTGCGCGCCTCGCTGCCGGTCGATTTCGCACAGACCTACCTGGCGCCCCTGATCGCGGAATTCGCCCAGCGCTATCCCGGCATCACCTTTGAACTGGACCTGACGCCGCGCCTCGTTGACCTGGTCAGCGAACCGTTTGATGTGGCGATACGCATGGGTGAACTGGCGGATTCGCAGCTGATCGCGCGCCAACTTGCCCTCCTTACACCGAAGCTGTATGCCTCGCCGCGATACCTTGCGCAGCACGGCGAGCCGCAAGAACCTGCGGACCTGGAACGGCATGCCTGCCTGGGCCTGGCGAAATCCACCACCTGGACCCTGCTGCGCGATGGACACAGCGAGCCAGTTGCGGTGGGCGGGCGCTTTGCCGTCAACAACGTGGGCATGTTCCGGCGCCTTGCTGCACTCGACATGGGCGTCATCCTGTTGCCGGAAGAAGTCGTGGCAGACGACCTTGCGGCAGGACGCTTGCAACGCATCCTGCCGCAATGGCATGGCAAGCCCACGCCGGTGTATGCCTTGACCGAAACCCGGCTGGTTCCAGCCAAGACGGCGCGCTTTATTGAGTTCCTGCGAGAGCGGCTGGGGCCAGCGGGCTGATTTCCTCCTTGCGGCTGTAGGCCAAGCGGTACAGCAAGGGCAACAGCAGCAGCGTCAGCGCGGTGGACGACAGCACGCCGCCAATCACCACGGTGGCCAAGGGGCGCTGGACTTCCGCGCCGGTGCCGGTCGCAATCGCCATCGGCACAAAGCCAAGCGATGCCACCAGGGCCGTCATCAGCACCGGCCGCAAACGCACCAGCGCACCGTTGCGCACCGCATCGGCCAGCGGCTGCCCTTGCTCACGCAAGCTGCGGATGAAGGAGATCATCACGAGGCCGTTCAGCACGGCGACCCCTGACAGCGCGATAAAGCCGACTGCTGCCGATATCGACATCGGGATCCCGCGCATCCACAGTGCGAAGATGCCGCCTGTCAGTGCAAACGGAATGCCGGTGAACACCAGCGCGCCGTCGCGCGCGTTGTTAAACATCAGGAACAGCAGTGCGAACACCAGCGCGAGCGATGCCGGCACTACCACCTTCAGGCGCTGCGCGGCATTCTGCAGGTTTTCGAACTGCCCGCCCCAGGCCAGCCAGTAGCCGGCCGGCAGCTTCACGCCTTTCAGGATCGCCTGCTGCGCTTCTTCGACGAACGAGCCGATGTCGCGGTCCTGCATGTTGACGGTCACCACCACGCGGCGCTTGCCCTGTTCCCGACTTAGCTGGTTCGGGCCGGGCGCCGTGTCAAAGGTCGCGATTTCAGCCAGCGTGACGTAGGCCGGACGTGCGCCCTCCTTTTTCGGCAGGGGCACCGGCAGGCGCTTCAGCAGTTCGACGTCCGAACGCAGCGCTTCAGGCAGGCGCACGACGATGTCGAAGCGGCGGTCGCCCTCGAACATGGCGCCGGCCTCGCGGCCTGCGGTAGCGGTAGCGATCAGCTCCTGCACTTCAGCGATGTTCAGGCCAAGGCGCGCAGCCCGTTCGCGGTCGACCTGGATCTGCAGCATCGGCAGGCCCGTGGTCTGCTCGACCTTCACGCCTGATGCGCCCGGAATCCTGCCAAGGATGGCGCCGATTTCGGCAGCTTTCGCATTCAGCACGTCAAGGTCGTCGCCGAACACCTTCACCGCCACGTCGCTGCGCACGCCGGAGATCAGCTCATTCACGCGAAGCTGGATCGGCTGGCTGAACTCATAACTATTGCCCGGCAATTGCTCCAGCGTCCCGCGGATCGCGGCCAGCAGTTCTTCGCGGCTGCGCTTGGGCTTCGGCCATTCCTGCTCCGGCTTGAGCATGATGTAGCCGTCCGAAATGCTTGGCGGCATAGGGTCCGAGGCGATTTCCGCGGTACCGGTGCGGGCGAAGACGTTGGCAATCTCGGGGAATTTCGCCACCAGCGTTTTCTCGATCTGCTGCTGCATCTGCACCGATTGACCCAGGCCCGTGCCGGGAATGCGTACCGTCAGCACTGCGAAGTCGCCTTCGTTCAGGTTCGGTACGAACTCGGTACCAAGGCGCGTCGCCAGCAACGCGGACAGGGCAAGCACCAGCCCGGCGGCGGTAAACACTACCGGGCGGTTGGCCATGACGTAGTCCAGCAGTTCGCCATAACGGCGCTTGGCCGCCAGCATCAGGCGCCCTTCTTCCTCGCGTACCGATTTGTTCATGAACAGCGCCACGGCGGCCGGCACGAAGGTAATCGACAGCAGCATCGCGCCCAGCAAGGCTGTCACCACTGTGAAGGCCATGGGGTGGAACATCTTGCCTTCGATCCCAGACAGCACAAAAATCGGCAGGTACACGATCATGATGATCAACTGCCCGAACAGCAGCGGCCTGCGCGCTTCATGTGCGGCGGCAAAGACTTCCGCAAAACGTTCTTCGCGTGTCAGCGGCCGTCCGGCATGCCGTTGCGCATGCGCCAGGCGGCGCACGCAGTTTTCCACGATCACCACGGCGCCATCGACGATGATGCCGAAATCGAGCGCGCCGAGGCTTAGCAGGTTGGCGCTGACATTATTGGCTACCATGCCGGTGAAAGTGAACAGCATCGACAGTGGGATTACCATCGCGGTGATCAAGGCAGCACGCAGGTTGCCGAGGAAAAGGAACAGCACGCCGATCACCAGCACCGCGCCTTCCAGCAGGTTGCGCTTGACGGTATCGATCGCCTTTTCCACCAGCACCGTACGGTTGTACACCGGCGTGGCCGAGACGCCGGCAGGCAGGCTGCGGTTGATCTCAACCATCTTTTTGTCCACCGCCAGCGCCACCGCGCGGCTGTTCTCGCCGATCAGCATGAAAACGGTGCCAAGTACCACTTCGCGTCCGTTGCGAGTGGCGGCGCCGGTGCGCAATTCAGCGCCGACGCCCACCGTTGCCACGTCGGCCACACGCACAGCCACGCCGTCGATAGTGGAGACCACAATATTGCCGATGTCGGCCACGGACTTGAGCTGGCCGGGCGCGCGCAGCAGGTATTGCTCGCCTTCCTTCTCGATATAGCCGGCACCAACGTTGCCGTTATTGCGTTCCAGCGCCGTCACCACGTCCGACAGGTTCAGGCCATACGACGCCAGCTTGGCCGGCGTTGGCGCGACCAGGTATTCCTTGTCGTAGCCGCCGATCGAGTTGATCTCCGTAACGCCTGGCACGTTGCGCAGTTGCGGCTTGATGATCCAGTCCTGGATCTCGCGCAGGTCGGTCGGCGTGTAAGGCGTGCCGTCCGGCTTGCGTGCATTTGGCGCCGCATCCACTGTCCACAGGTAGATTTCAGACAGGCCGGTGGCGATGGGGCTCATGGTCGGCGTCAGTCCGGCCGGCAGCTGGGAACGCGCATCCTGGATGCGCTGGCTGATCAGCTGGCGGGCGAAGTGGATGTCCGTGCCGTCCTTGAATACCACCGTGATCTGCGACAGTCCATAACGCGACAAGGACCTGGTCTGTTCAAGGCGCGGCAGGCCGGCCATCAGCGATTCGATTGGGAAGGTGATGCGCTGCTCCACCTCCAGCGGCGAGTAGCCGGCGGCAGCGGTGTTGATCTGCACCTGGACGTTGGTGATGTCCGGTACGGCGTCGATCGGCAGCTTCTTGTAATTGACCGCGCCCAGCACGGCCATCGCCAGTACGGCGAACATGACCATCCAGCGGTGGCCGATGCAGGCCTGGATAATTCGGCTTAACATGGCGGCTCCTTAGTCTTCATGCTCGGCAGCGCCCTTGCCCTGCTCCGCCTTGATGGTGAAGCTGTGGGCGGCGGCATACCTTGCCTCTTTGCACAGGCCGGAGGTGATCTCCACCAGCCTGCCGTCGGAACGGCCCACCGTGACCGGCACCGGCGTGAACGCCTGGCCACCGCGCTGGAAGACCACCTGCGCGCCGTTCAGCACTTGCAGCGCTTCCTTTTCCACGGCGACCGGCACTTCGGCCGAACCGGTGATCACGTCGACATCCACAAACAGGCCGGGTCGCCATGCCAGCTGAGGATTGTCCAGAACGACGCGGGCACGGGCGGCGCGGGTCTGTTCTCCGATCAGGGCGCTGACGAAGCTCACCTTGCCTTTGACCGCGGCGTTGGAGGCGGCCGAATGCAGCACCGCTTCCGTGCCGACCTTGACGATCTCCAGGTCCTTCGCAGGCACCACGACTTCCGCCCATACCTGGCGCAGGTCGGAGACCGTGAATACCTTGGTTTCGGCGCCGACCGCCTCGCCCACGGCAATATGCTTGTCGACGATCAGGCCGTCGAAAGGCGCCCGGATTTCCAGGCGGTTGAATGGCCCCTTGCCGGAACCGCTGGCACCGATGGCCACCAGCTTCTGGCGCGCGTTCTGCACGGCGATGCTGGCTTCATGCCATTCCTGCTCCGCCTTCAGGTAGTCCTGGCGTGCCGAGACCTTGTCTTCCCACAGCTTCTTTTCGGCCTCGTAGACCGAGTGGGCCAGCCCTGCACGCTTTTCGGCAGCGGCCAGGCTGCTGCGCTGCTCGGAAACGTCGGCGCTGGCCAGTACCGCCAGCAGCTCACCCTTGCGTACCTGTTGGCCGAGATTGGCCTGCACCTCCTGCACGATGCCGTCCACGCGCGGCGTGACGTGGGCAGTTCGGTCCTCATTCAGTTTGACTTCACCGGGCAGGCGGACGAAGGTTTCCAGGCGCGCTGCGCCGGCCGTACGCACCTGGATATCGGCCGCCGCAACCTGTGCGTCGGTGAACGGGATTGGCTGCGTGCCGCCGGCATTGGCTGCGCCGGCCGGATGTTCATCGTGGTGTTCGCTCGCCTCGGCACCGGCTTTCGCTGCCGGTGCGATGCGCTCCCAGCCCAATACTGCGCCTGCAAACAGGCCGGCGGCGGCCACCATGGCCGCAATGGTGATTTTCTGACGCTTGTTCATTTTGAATCCTTGATGTCCAGGTTGCCGACCAGCTTTGCCAGGTCGGCCCTGGCGCGGTAGAAGTCCGAGATAGCTCGCAGGTGCTGGCCCTGCGCCTGCACCCAAGTGCGCTGGGCATCGAGCACTTCGACGTAATTGAATTTGCCGGCCTCGAAGCCCTTCATGGCCGCATCGGCGGCGTATTGGGCGCCGGGCAGCACGTCCTCGCGCACCAGGCGCTCCTGCTGCATGGCCGCCTGCATGCGGGCATGGGCCTGCATTGCCTCTGCGCGAATGCGCTGGCGAGTCGCTTCCAGCTCTGCGCCGGCTTTGTCGGCACGGCGTTGCGCCGCCAGGATCGCGCCCTGGTTGCGGTTAAACAGCGGCAGCGGAACGGACAGGCCGATGATGTTCTGGCGGACGCGGTCACGCTCCGGGCCTTCGCTGCGCTTGCTGCCGACGATCAGCGAAACGTCCGGCATGCGCGCGGCGCGCTCCATGCGCAGGGACGCCTTGCCCGCTTCGACTTCCGCGACGGCCCGCTCAATGGCAGGCGCAGAATCGATCAGGTTTTCAAGCCGTCCGGCGGGGAACCCGGCTTCGGCCGGCGTGGCAGGCGCCGCCAACGCGCCGATGTCGCTGCCGGTGTTGCCGAGCAGGCTGGCCAGCCGGATACGCGCTTCGTCCAGCTCGCGCTGGGCTGACACCCCTTCCATGCGCCAGTTGGCTTCCGCCACGCGCGCACGCGCTTCTTCCACCGGCGACACCTTGCCCGCCAATACGCGGCGCGCGGCCGCTTCGCTCGAGCGGCGCCCGGTTTCGCTGACCTGCAGGGCCAAGGCAACATGCTGCTGCGCGAGCCAGGTTTGCTGGTAGGCGGCGACCACTTCCGCCTCGATCCGTGCCCGGCCCACGGCGAGGTCCAGCGCCGCCGCACGGCTGCCGGCCTGCGCCGCGTCCACGCGCGCGGCGCGCTTGCCGCCCAGTTCAAGCGGGATCGATATCTGGACGGTTGAAGAACCGCCTTCGCTGGTTTTCCCTTCGTGCAAATAGTCCAGCGAAGGGTTCGGCAGCAAAGCAGCCTGGCTTCCGGCCGCGTCGACGGCTGCCGCTTCCAGCGTCAGCGCCCGCAGCTCGGGATTGCTTTGCCGCGCACGTTCCAGTGCTTCGGCAAGCGTCAATGATGGTTGCGCCCATGCCGGGGCCACGCAAATGGCCGCCAGCAAAGGCACGCAAAAAGCTTTCACGATTTTGCTCCTTGATGATTGATGGGGAACGGCTGCATGCTGCAGCCGGATCAATCAGCGGAGCCTGTCGGGACGCGGAGGAATATCCGGGATGAAGGAATGGAAAGGCGGCTCCGGCGATGGCACCGGAGCGATCGAATCGACTTGCTGGCGTCCGTCGGCCAGGTTGGCGACAAAGGGCGCATGGGAGTGATGGCAGAAGTCGCACTGCGTGCAGCAGGCACTGTCCGAGCCTGGCGCATCCGCCGCCGCAGCCACATGCTCGCCGAGCTGCGATACATTGATTTTCAGGCAGCAGCTATCCGTCGCCGCCAGGGTCGCCTGGAGCGGCAGCACTAGTAACAGCAGGATAACGAGGAAGCGCCGGATATTCATTTGGCCAGATTATAGCAAGCGGCGCCCCGGCTCGCTGACGTGCAGGAATTTCGTCAGGATGTCGCGCGGCGGCGCCACCGAAATATTCTTGAGCACCTGCCCCACATTGCCGCGGTGATAACCGCCATGGGTAATCACATGCATCAGCATTTCTTCGCGCGACATCTGGCCGGTGTCGCCGTCGGTGAACCTGAACTGCAGCCTTGCGGACAGCGCAGCTTCATCCAGGCTGGCCACGTACTGCTGGTACCAGCCGTCCGTTTCGATGACCGCAGCGCGCAGCTCCGCCAAAGCCGGCGTGGCCTTGGTGTTGGTGGCCTCGTAGCCATGCGCCTCGCCGAGCAGGTGCGCGCGGAAGATCCGGTCGACAACGTTGATATGGTTCAGGGTGCGGATCGCGGTGTGCAGGTCGGCTTCCGAAGTTACGGTCGCCAGCACATCGAACAGTTCGACATTGGCCCAGGCTTTGTAATCGAACAGTGTTTTGAGTATGGATAATGACATGGTTTTCAGGCGTGGTTAGCGGTAGCGGTGCAGCAGCCGGTCGATGCTGCCATCGGAGACCAGGCCGCCGATGGCGCGCTGGACATCGTCGAACGGGATTGCCGACTTCTTCGAGAACGCACATTGCGCCTTGAAGGGATCGAACTCGAAATCGATCCGCAGCTTGTGCTGGGGCTCTGCGCGCATCAGGTATTCCGCCGTCATGCGGCCCATGATCGCGTATTGCATGCGGCCATGCTGGATCTTCGAAATATTCAGCTCCATCGAAGGCGCATCCTCGCGAACGAACGCACGCCCCAGGGCGGCATCGATCATCGAATAGGAATACCCCAGCACCGTGCCGACCGGCTTGTTGGCCAGGTCCGACAGGGCCCGAACGGCGGGCGCTTCGGGCCGGGACACCAGCACGCCTGCATCGGGCATCAGTGGCTGGCTCCAGTTGAAGGCGCCCGGCAGCCAGCGCGGCAGCACGTAGCAGACGCCATCGGCCCGTCCGCTGGCGAGGTATTCGGCAACCCGCTTGGCGGGAACGCTGACATAACGGGCCTGCCGCCCCATGCGATGCGCGATGCCGTCGCCAAGGTCCTTCAACAGACCTTCGACCATCTCCCCGTTCTGGAAACGGGACAAGGGCATATTGTGGTTGGTCGCGGCGACAAATACCACCTCCCCCTGGCCGGCAACTGCTGCAGGGCTCAAGGCAAGCAACAGGCAGGAAGGCGCAAGACAAGAACGTAACATAAAGACATGATATCAGACGAGCTTGACCCAAGTCATGGATCGTGCGCGGCAATCGGGCGCACACTTGTGCCAAGATCAACACAGGAGGACATCATGTCTTACCGCACCATCGTAGTCCATGCCGACCGCGCGGCCAATGCCGAAGCCCGCATCGCGCTGGCGGCAGCCATCGCCTCGCGCGAGGAAGCCCACCTGGTCGGCGCCGCGATGACCGGCATGCCGCGCTCCATGCTGGCAGGCCGCAGTTACGAAGGCAGCGGCGTATTCCTGGCCGACTACCTGCGTCGCGCCGAAGAACGCGTGCAACTGGCGCTGGAACAGTTCAAGGCCATGGCAGACCGCCTTGGCGTCCAGACTTTCGAGGCGCGCAGCAGCAACGACGACGAATATGCCGGCCTGTGCATGCAGGCGCGCTACGCCGACCTGGTGGTGCTGGGACAGGCCGCCGCCGCCGAGGATAATGAAGGCAGCCTGCTGCCGGACCTGCCGGATTACGTGCTATTGAATTGCGGCCGCCCGGTGCTGCTGGTGCCTCGCACCGGACGCTTCCCGACCATCGGCAAGCGCGTGATGGTGGCATGGAACGGCAGCGTGGAGGCTGCAAAGGCCGTCACCGCCGCCCTGCCCCTGTTGCGCGGTGCGGAACAAGTCACGCTGGCAGTGCTGGGCAATAGCGCCGATACCCTGGGCGAATCCCCGGGAGCCGACATCGCCCTCTACCTGGCGCGGCACGGCGTGAACGTGGAAGTCCTGCGCCGGCCGGAGGCGGCCGATCCCGGCAAGGCCATCCTGTCGCTGGCGGCCGATTTCAACGTCGACCTGCTGGTGATGGGCGCCTACGGCCATAGCCGCTTCCGCGAGATGATGCTTGGCGGCGCCACGCGCACCATACTGGCAACGGCGACGCTGCCAGTATTGATGGCGCATTGATTACGCGGTCAGCACGCCGCGGCGCATCTGGTCCAGCTCAATCGACTCGAACAGGGCTTTGAAGTTGCCTTCGCCGAAGCCCTGGTTGCCCTTGCGCTGGATGAACTCGAAGAACACCGGGCCAAGCTGGTTTTCGGAGAAGATCTGCAGCAGCAGGTCGCCCGGCTTGCCGTCGATCAGGATCTTGCGCTCGCGCAGGGCCTGCAGCTGCTCGCCGTGGCCGGGGATGCGGCGGTCGACCAGTTCATAGTAAGTGTCGATGGTGTCGAGCAGCTTCACGCCGGCGCCGCGCAGGCTGTCCACGGTCGCGTACAGGTTGTCGCTGCCCATAGCGATGTGCTGGATGCCTTCGCCGCGATACGCATCGAGGTACTCCTGGATCTGGCCGGGGCGGTCGGTGCCTTCCTCATTGATCGGGATGCGCAGCTTGCCGCAAGGGCTGGTCATGGCCTTCGATTTCACGCCGGTGACCTGGCCTTCGATATCGAAATAGCGCACTTCGCGGAAGTTGAACAGGCGCTCGTAGAACTCGGCCCACTCGCCCATGCGGCCACGGTGCACATTGTGGGTCAGGTGGTCGATGTAGGTCAGGCCATGGCCTTTCGGGTTCTGGTCGACACCCGGAATCGGCTCGAAATCGACGTCGTAAATGCTGATATTGCCGTTGCCGGGCCAGCGGTCCACCAGGTAGATCAGCGAATCGCCGATGCCTTTGATGGCCGGCAGGTTCAGTTCCATCGGGCCGGCCTTGCTCTCAAAGCCCCAGGCGCCAAGGCGCAGCGCGCGCTTGTAGGCATAGGCGGCATCTTTCACGCGGAAGCCGATGGCGCAGACCGATGGCCCGTGCAGTTCGGCGAAGCGCTGTGCGAATGAATCCTTTTCGGCGTTCAGCAGGAAGTTGACTTCGCCCTGGCGGTACAGGGTCACGTCCTTGCTGCGATGGCGCGCCACCGCGGTAAAGCCCATGGCTTCGAAAGTCTTGCCCATTGCGACTGGGTCCGGCGCCGCGTATTCGATGAATTCGAAGCCGTCGGTGCCCATCGGGTTGTCCCACAGTGAGTCGGTCATTTGCTGTCTCCGGAAAGGTGTGTAGATAACGGATATACTACGCACTGATTCTGGATTTTTTGCGCATTATGAGCGCCTAGCAACGCAATATATGCGCATTTTGCGCACCAACAAAGGAACTGATGATGATTACCGTCGACCGCCACGACCTGTCCCTGCTGAACGAGCTTCAGCGCAATGGGGAAGCGACCAACGCCGCCCTGGCTGAAGTGCTGCATTTATCGGTGTCGCAGGTGGGGCGGCGCGTGCAACGCCTGCGCGAGGCCGGCATCATCGACCACTATGCGGCCGTGCTGGAACCGACCACGGTGGGACTGGACGTGATGGCCTTCGTCCATATCACGCTGGACCGCCACGGCGAGAAGCGCGGCGACGCCTTCGAAAAGGCGATCCGCGATGTGCCGGAAGTGATGGAGTGCTTCTCCGTGACGGGCGAGGCTGACTACGTGGCGCGTGTCGTATCGCACGACCTGGCATCCTTCGCCGACCTGATGATGAAGGAAATCCTTCTGCTGCCCGGCGTGGTGAACGTCAAATCGAACATCGCGCTGAAAAAGATCAAGCAGTCCACCGTGCTGCCGCTGGAGCACATCGTGCGGCCGAACCCGCGCAAGCAGCGCATCGAGTTCGCCCGCACTTGACGACAGCTAGATCTTGAAGTCGTCGAACGACACGCGCTGCGCCCCCTGCTCCTTCAGCATTTCGCGCGTGGCATGCAGCATTGCGGGCGGCCCGCAAACATAGAAGTCGCAACCGCGGGCCTGCGGCTGCCGCGCAAGAAACTCGTCGCGCACCACTTCGTGCACCCTGCGGCCATTATCAGACAGCACCACATGCCAGCTGAAATGCGGGTAGCGCAGCGCCAGTTCGTCAAATTCTTCACGATACGGCACTTCGTCCTCACCTCGCGCCCCATACCAGAAGCGCACGGCCTCCTTCGCCCCCGATTCCAGTTGTGCGCGAATCATTGACCGTAACGGCGCCATGCCGGCCCCGCCGCCAATGAAGACTTTTTCGTTCCGGCCCCGGCGCAAGGCGAATTCGCCAAACGGCCCATTGAACGCCACTTGCTCCCCCTCTTTCAGCGCGTGCACGTACGACGAGCCGATACCGCCGGCGACGTGCCGCACCAGCAGCGTCACGCAGCCGCCGGCCTGTGCCACCGGCAGCGACAGCGAATAAGACCTGCGCAAGGACTTGCGCGGGCCGAACAGCCCGCGCGCACGGGGAATGTGAAGCTGCACGTACCTGCCGGGACGGAAATCGGCGCCCGCTTTCTGGTCCGGGCGCAGCATTACCTCGCGCAGGGTCGGCGTGATCTCGCGCACGCGCTCCACCGTTGCCGTGCGGCTGACCATCAGTGCCGCACCATGGCTGACAGCGATTTCCAGATCGGAGGTCACCGCCATGCCGCAGGCCAGCCGGTGGCCGCGGCGCAGGCGCTGGTCGGGAATGTGCTCGCCGTCGGATGACGATGCAGGCGGCGCGTTATGGCATGCACGCACTTCGCACAGCCCGCAGCTTTGGCCGCCGCCGCAGTTGGACGGCAGCTGTATCCCCGCGCGCGCCAGTGCGTCGAACACCGAATCGCCGTGGCGGGATTTGACGATGCCGATGCGCTTTCCGCCTTCATCAAGCACCGTAACCTGCCGCGCAGGCAGCAGGCGCGCCGGGACGAAATCGTGCAGGCGCAGGCTGGTGCAGAGCAGCCAAATGCCGGACAGGGCCATCCACAAGCCGCCCAGCGCAGCCATCAGCAGCAGCGAATTGTTGAAATCTTCGCGGCCGCCGTAGTCCATGATGTGCAGCATCCAGGCGATGTCGAACAGGCGCCACGTCGCGTTGCGCCGCTCCAGGATGCGGCCATCGACGGCGGACACGTAAATCGTGGTGGCCTCCGCATCATCGAAGTCGATGCGCCAGCTTGCCCCGCGATGCTTGCGAATCTCCAGCGTCGGTTTCACCACCCATTGCGGCTGCCCGGCCTTTCCATCGCCAACGTAATCGGCACGCGCCACTTCCAGCGCCTGGGCGGCGCTGACAGCAAGGGGCGCGCCGTTGCGCGCATCCACCAGCCAGCTTCCTTCACCGTTTTTCAGCAGGTAAGCCGGCACTTGCAGCAGCCAACGGCTGTCGATCGATTCAACCGGCTTGCGCGAAGCTGCCAGCACATCGGCCGGCGCCACCAGGCCGGTTCTCGGCCACTCCGCAGCCGCCTTCAGCGGCGCCCGATGCGCCATGCCTTCGACCACGTCCCGGTCGAACAGGCTCATGACCATGCCGCTCGCCAGCCAGAGCAGGAACTGCAGCCCGACGACCAGCCCGACCCATTTATGCATTTTTCGCAGGAACGGCGTCATTTCGCGGCCCTCCTGCGCACGGTGAACCACAGCAGCCAGATCCCGCTCAACGCGAACAGCGTGCCGGCAATGGAAGCGCTGCGCAACAGCGTGTTGTTGACGTTGGTGCGCTTGTCGTAATCCATGATGTGCAGCATCCACAGAAAGTCGTAAGCCCGCCACAAGGAATGACGCTGCGCCACCACTTCCCCTGTGGATGGAGACACATACAGGCTGCTGCCATTGGAGTCGTCAAAATCAATGCGCCACAATGGCGCGCGGCGCGTAGCGACCTCCTTCGGCAATTGCCGGAGTAATTGAATGCCGCTCACGCTGCCATCGCCCATGTAAGCTTGTTGTGCCAGTTTCAAAGCCTGCGCCTGGTCCAGCGGATCCAGTTGCTTGCCGCTGGCCGCGTCCACCAGGCCAATGCCGCCGGCGTACTTCACCTCATACACTTCCCGGTCCAGCAAGTGCTTCAGGCGGAAGCCTGTCATGCCGGGAAATTGCGCCGCCAGCTGCGACGGCTGCAGCGCAATGGCTTTCGCCGCCATTGCAGGCCGCTCCACGTGCGACAGGTGGTCGCCGTGGATAATGTCGATCGATATTGCGGCCATATACACGCCGCTCGCCATCCAGAACAATGCCTGGATGCCGACCAGCACGCCAAGCCACTTGTGTAGCCGGCGTGACCAGAATGCCTGTTTCATAAAGTCCTCTTTCTTTGCCCGCCGCACGCAACCATGCCGTGCGGCCTATCCTCCGCCGCGCAAGGCGGCGCCTCTTGTGGAAACTCCTGGAATCTCAGGAAGCGTGACGGCGCGGAGGGCGTTCCGGGCCATCGGGGATATGGCTGGCGTGGCAAGCCGGCAGCAAGCCAAAGTGCGGGTCGGTGCCGTCCCAGGGCGCTGGCGCGACATTCGGGTCCGGCAATGCGGCCGAAGCGCAGCAGCAAATGACGCAGGCGCCGCAAGCCGTGTGGCCCACGTCCTGCAGCACGCTGGCGCCCTTCTTTACCGCTTTGACGTCATGGCGCAGCGACTGCCTGGGCTGGTGCTCGCCGATTCCGCAAGACAGTTGCGCGACGCTGGCCAGCGCTTGCAAGGGCAAGACCAGCATCAGCAGCCACAGCATCCATGTCCTGACGAATCGGTTCATGCTTTTTTACTTCGCAACTTCGATGGCGGTGACCGTCATGGCGCCATTGGCATTTTCAACGGTGAAGCGCACCTTGTCGCCGGCTTTCACCTTGTCCAGCATGGCGGCATCCTTGACGCGGAATACCATCGTCATCGCACCCATGCCGAGGTTTTTCAGTTCGCCGTGCTTGATGGTCAGCTTGCCGGATGGCTTGTCGACTTTCTTGATTTCGCCATCGGCGGTATCGGCCACGGCGCTGGTCGCCTGCTGGTCGTGGTCGGCGTGACCGCCATGGTCGGCCATGGCTGGCACGCCGGCCATGACGGCTGCCGCCAGGATCGCTGCTTGCAGGGTGGTGTGGATTGCTTTCATATTAATTCTCCATAGATTGTTTGCGCCGCCGAAGCAGCAAGTATGCCGCAGGTACTACAAATAACGATAGCAGGGGCGCGGACAACATTCCCCCCACCATCGGTGCAGCAATGCGCTGCATGATTTCAGATCCCGTGCCGGCGCCCACCATGATCGGCACCAGGCCAGCCACGATGACCGTCACCGTCATGGCTTTCGGCCGCACCCGCAGCACCGCGCCTTCACGGATGGCTTCCAGCAGGTCTTCCTCGCCGTGGCGCCCTGCCGCTTCGCGCGCTTCCCACGCATGTTTGAGATAGAGCAGCATGATCACGCCGAATTCGGCCGCCACGCCGGCCAGGGCGATAAAGCCAACGCCGGTAGCCACCGACAGGTTATGGCCGAGCCCCCACAGCAGCCAGACCCCGCCGGCCAGTGCAAACGGCAGCGTGGCCATGATCAGCGCTGCCTCGTCGGCGCGGCGGAACGTCAGGTACAGCAGCACGAAGATAATCAGCAGCGTAGCGGGCACCACCACCTGCAGGCGCGCCGTTGCGCGCTCCAGGTACTCGAACTGGCCCGACCACGACACGGAATAACCCGGCGGCAGCTTGACCCCGGCTGCGACGACCCGCTGCATTTCCTGCACTGCGGAGCGCAAGTCGCGGCCGTGGATGTCGACGTACACCCAGCCCGAGAGCCGCGCATTTTCGCTGCGCAGCATCGGCGGGCCATCGCTGATGCGCACCGTGGCCACGTCGGCAAGACGCAACTGGGCGCCGCGTTCGGTCAACAGCGGCAAGGCGCGCAGGCTCTCCAGCGAATCGCGCAGTTCGCGCGGGTAGCGCACGTTGATGGGAAAGCGCTGCAGGCCTTCAACGGTTTCGCCGACGTTGTCGCCGCCCACCGCGCTGGCGATAATGCTTTGCACTTCATCGATATTCAGGCCGTAGCGCCCCGCAGCCGCGCGGTCGATGGCCACGTCGATGTAACGGCCGCCGTTCAGGCGTTCCGCCAGCGCTGACGACACGCCCGCCACCGGCCGCACCACGCGCTCGATCTCGGCGGCGATACGGTCGATTTCCTGCAGGCTGGCGCCCGACACCTTGATGCCGACCGGGCTCTTGATGCCGGTCGCCAGCATGTCGATCCTGTTGCGGATCGGAGGCACCCAGATATTGGCCAGGCCCGGCACCTTGACGATGCGGTCCAGCTCCGCCACCAGCTTGTCCGGCGTCATGCCCGGCCGCCACTGGTCGCGCGGCTTGAACTGGATGGTGGTCTCGAACATCTCCAGCGGCGCCGGGTCGGTGGCCGATTCCGCGCGACCGGCCTTGCCGAAGACGCTCTGTACTTCCGGCACTGTCTTGATCATCCGGTCGGTCTGCTGCAGCAGCTGCTGCACCTTGCCCGCGCCAAGGCCCGGCAAGGCCGAAGGCATGTACAGCAAATCGCCTTCGTCCAGCGGCGGCATGAATTCGCCGCCCATGTGCGCCAGCGGCCAGAGCGACAGCACCGCCACCGCAGCCGCGACGGCCAGCGTGGCCTTCGGCCATTGCAGCACGCGCTCGAGCAAGGGCCGGTACAGCGCGATCAGCCAGCGATTAAGGGGATTGGCATGTTCGTCGGGAATTCGGCCGCGAATCAGGTAGCCCATGAGGACCGGGATCAGCGTCACCGCCAGCCCTGCTGCCGCCGCCATCGCATACGTCTTGGTAAAGGCCAGCGGCGCGAACAGGCGCCCCTCCTGCGCTTCCAGCGTGAACACCGGGATAAAGGACAGCACGATGATCAG
This sequence comes from uncultured Duganella sp., assembly GCA_946482635.1. The sequence goes on along the minus strand of CAMLSG010000032.1, from coordinate 13,011 downwards.
CAGCGAGAAGAACAGCGCCGGTCCCACTTCCGCAGACGCCGCGGCAATCACCTGCCAGTGCTCTTCGCCTTCCAGCGTGCGGCCGGGATGGGCATGGCGCCATGCTTCGATATGCTTGTGCGCATTCTCGATCATCACCACCGCCGCGTCGACCATGGCGCCGATGGCAATCGCGATCCCGCCCAAAGACATGATGTTGGCATTGACGCCCTGGTAATGCATGATCAGGTAGGCAGCCAGCACGCCCAGCGGCAGCGAGACGATGGCCACCAGTGCAGAACGCAGGTGGAACAGGAACGCCGCGCATACCAGGGCCACGACGACGAATTCCTCCGCCAGCTTGGTTTCCAGGTTGCTGACCGCACGCCGGATCAGGTTGGAGCGGTCGTACACCGGCACGATTTCCACACCGGGCGGCAGGCTGGCTTTGAGCGCGGCCAGGCGCGCCTTGACGGCATCAATCGTCTGCAATGCGTTTTTACCGGAACGCATGACGATCACGCCGCCCGCCACCTCTCCCTCGCCATTCAAGTCGGCGATGCCGCGCCGCATTTCCGGGCCGAGCTGGATGGTTGCTACGTCGCCCAGGCGCACCGCGACCCCCGCCTCGCTGGCCGTCAGCGGGATCTGGCGGAAGTCTTCCAGCGAGCGCAGGTAGCCCGATGCGCGCACCATATATTCCGCTTCCGCCAGTTCCAGCACCGAGCCACCAGTCTCCTGGTTGGCGCGGCGGATCGCGTCGATCGCCTTGCCGTGCGTGATGTTGAAGGCGCGCAGCCGAGCCGGGTCAAGCAGCACCTGGTACTGCTTGACCATGCCGCCAAGGCTGGCCACCTCCGCCACGTTCGGTACCGCCTTCAGCTCGTACTTGAGGAACCAGTCTTGCAAGGCTCGCAACTGCGCCAGGTCATGTTTGCCACTGCGGTCGACCAGGGCATACTCGAACACCCAGCCCACCCCCGTCGCATCTGGCCCCAGCGAGGCGCGTGCCTGCGGCGGCAGCCGCGACTGCACCTGGTTCAGGTACTCCAGCACGCGCGAACGCGCCCAGTACGGGTCGGTGCCGTCCTCGAACAGTACGTATACAAACGAGTCGCCGAAGAAGGAATAGCCGCGCACCGTGCGCGCGCCCGGCACCGACAGCATTTGCGTGGTCAACGGATACGTGACCTGGTTTTCGACGATCTGCGGCGCCTGCCCCGGGAAGCTGGTGCGAATGATGACCTGCACATCCGACAGGTCCGGAATCGCATCCAGCGGCGTACGCTGCAGCGCCCATGCGCCCCATCCCGCCAGCAGCACGGACGCCAGCAGCACCAGGAAGCGGTTACGGATCGACCACAGGATCAGCTTCGCGATCATTTCTGCTCCCCGTGCTGGTGCGTCGGCGCGGAAGCCGGCGCCATCGACGTGACCTGGAAGCTGCCGTCCGCCTGCTGCACGAACTCGAAGTTCACACGGTCGCCCGCAGCGACACGCAGCGGCAAGCCCCCGTGCGGCAGCTTGAAGGCCATCGTCATGGCCGGCCACTTGAGCGTGGCGATCGGGCCATGCGACAAGGTGATCTCGTCCTTATCCACCGCTTCCACGGTCGCCTCGCCGCGATGCGCCAGCGGCGCAGGGCCGGCCATGCGCTGGCCACTGCCTTTCAGGCTCGCTTCCGAGTCGACCAGGAACTGGCCGGAGACCGCCACTTTCTGCCCGGCCTGCAAGCCGGCGCGGATCTCCACCTGCCCACCGCTCTCGGCGCCCAGCTCCACCTGCACCGGGGCGAACTTGCCAGCCCCCTCCTCCACCATCACGACATTGCGCGTGCCGGTGCGGATCACCGCTTCCGAAGGCACCAGCAATGCGGGCTGCCGCCGGCCCGGCGCAAACGACATCGTCACAAACATGCCCGGCGCCAGCCACCCGCCCGGATTGGACAACTCGATGCGTGCGCGAATGGTGCGCGTTGCCGTATCCACCTGCGGCAGGATCGCCGCCACCTTGCCATGCAACTCCTTGTCAGGCAAGGCCGGGGCACGTGCCGTGACATCGGAGCCGACCGCTACCTGCGCCACCGCATTTTCCGGCAACTCCGCATTCACCCACACCGTCTCCAGGCCATTGATGCTGTACAGCGGCGCCCCGGCGGCGACGGCCATTCCTTCGCGCGCGGCCAGTTCAGTCACCACGCCGGCTCGCGGCGCCACCAGCACCTGGCGCGCCAGCACGCGGCCGCCCGCCTCCACCTGTTGCACCTGCTGTTCGCTCATGCCCGCCAGGCGCATGCGCTGGCGCGCCGCATCGAGCAGCCCCGGCGCAGCGCCAGTCTGCATACGGCGCACAGCCAGGAATTCTTCCTGCGCCGCCACCCAGTCCGGCATGGTGACCTCGGCCAGCGGTTGGCCGCGCCGTACCGTTTCCAGCGGCGCGCGTACCAGCACGCGTTCCACAAAACCGTTCGAGCGGGACTGGACAACCGCCACTTCGCGCTCGTTGAAAGCCACGTTGCCGACCGCCGATACGGTCAGCGGCAACGGGGCGCTGGAAACCAGCGCCGTGCGTACGCCAAGGTTTTGCTGCACGCGCGGGCTGATGCTGACCGTGCCGGCGTCGCCGCCCTCGTCGGCGTAAACCGGCACCAGGGCCATGTCCATATACGGCGACTTGCCCGGCTTGTCGAATTTCTGTCCAGGCACCATTGGATCGTGCCAGTACAAGGGCTTGCGGCCCTCCACAACTGGAGCCTGTGCCGGCGCCGCCTGGCGCTTGCCCAACTGGTAGCCACCGATGGCGCCCACGGCGCCCAGCGCGCCTGCCGCCACGATGGCGGCGATCATTGCGTTCTTCTTCATGGGTGGCCTTTCGCCGGCTGGATGTACGTCAGTTGCGCCCAGGTGCGCGCATTGTCGCGTTCAAGCTGCAATGCCTGCAGGCGCTGCTCGCTCTCCGAGCGGCGCGCCGCCATTACCTCCACCAGGCTGGCTTTGCCGCCCCGGTAGGCGGCAAGCACCGCCTCCGTGCGTGCGCTCGCCAGCGGCAGCACCTCCTTCTCGTAGCGCGCGATGCGTTCGCGGCCAGCCTGCCAGTCGGCCAACTGGCCGCGTATTTCCGCCACATGCTCGCGCAGCGCTTCGTCGCGCTCGGCCTGCGCCTGTCCCGCCATCGACAGCCGGGCCGACAGCTCGCGCTCCTGGCGGCGGCCGCGATCCCACTGCAGCGGCACCGACACGCCAAACGACACCATGCCCGGATAGCCCGGCCCGCGCTGCTGCAACGCCACTTCAACGGTCCAGTCGGCACTGCGGTTGGCGCGCGCCAGTCCCGCTTCCGCCTGCGCCAGTTCGGCCTGGCGGGTCAGCACCGCCACCTGCGGATGATGCTCGAGCGTCGCCTCCAGGTTCGCCGGATCCAGGGCCATGCTGCCGGTATCGGCGCTGCCGTCGAGCGCCACGTCCACCGGCTCGCCGGTCCAGCGCGCGAGCATGATGGCGGCAATGCGCGCCTGCTGGCCCAGCTCCGTAGCGCGGTCCTCCAGCGCCAGCAAGGCCGCGCGCGCATCAAGCAGGCCGGCCTGGCTGCCGCGGCCGCCGCGATAAGCCGCTTCCGCTGCCGCGATTTCGTCTCGCGCCAGGGCGGATTGCCGGGCCAGTTCCGCTTGCATCCGCTCGAGATGATAGCGATCGAGCCAGGCGATGGCGGTATCGCGCTGGATGTTCGCCGCCAGCGCCTCGGCCGCGGCCTTGCTGCGCGCCGCTTCGCTCTCGAAGCGGGCGGCCCGCCAGCGGCGCTTGTCGCTGCTGGTCAGCTCCTGCATGACGCCGATGCGGCGCATGGTCATCGAATCCGCGCCGATGCGGTAGCGGTCCGCACCGCTGACGGGAAGGTTGTCGACGCCGGCCTTCAGCACCGGGTCGGGCAATTGCGCCGCCGCGACAGCCATGTCGCGCGCAGCATCGGCAGCATGCCCTTGCGCGGCCAGTTGGCGCGAGCGCTCAACGGCGCGTTGCTGCGCCTGCGCCAGCGTCAACGCCGGCGCTTCGGCGGCGAACGCCAGGGCGCAGCCAAACGCAAGGCAGCGCCAGATAAATGGGGAAAACATGAAACCTCCAGAATGCAATGGAAACCACGCGCCGGCCACGCAGGCTGGCGCGAGACGTCATCAGGCAATCTGGAAGGTCAATGTCGGAAGCAGCAATGCTCTATGGAGTGCGGGGGAGATAGACTGCGCGTCAGGCTTGGCGGGGCGACGGCCCCTTCGCTGGACTCCGGGGCCCAGGCGTCGGCAACCACGGTCCCTGCCAGGTCGGCAGCGATGAATGGCAGCACGGGCGGCAAATCGGGCTTGTCCAGCGACTGCTTGGCGGCCAGGTTGCTCGCCTTTGCCTTGCACAGGCTGGGTTGGGCCGGGTCCATGCCGGCGCACTGGGCGCCGGTGGCAACCGGGTTGCCGGCGGTCGGACAGGCATAGGACGCCACAGCAAGCTGCATGAACAGCATGCTGAACAGCGCCACCACAGCGGCCACGATCCTGGAAGTCCGGCGTAATTTCATGCGGCGATGATAGCCCGAATCGGTGCCCGGGACAAGCGAGCCTTCCTTAAGCGAACTTTAATCCAGCAACGATTTGACCATCACCTTGCCGTCCGGCCCAGCCGCTTCCTGGCGCACCATCAATTGGGTGGCCTTGGCCAGCCAGAATTTGGCGACCGTGCCAGGGCGGTTGTAGTCGGTCGTCAGCAGCCAGCAATCGACCGCTCCCTGCGGCCCCTGGATCGTTTCGCTGCCCACCACCTTCCAGGTATAGCGCGCCGGCGCCGGGCCGCCGGGGTGATAGAACATGATGCTGGCCTCATACCCCGCGGCCAGCGGCAAGGCTTGCAGGAATTCGATATCGGTCTCGAAATTGAAGGTCGGTTCGTAAGCGGCGAAATCGTAATCTTCGACCGTGCGCTTGCCCTCTTTCTCGCGGATGCGCTGGTGGGTGCGCGGCTTGAAGGTGTCCTTGTCGAACCAGGAGTCGAGCAGCACGACGCTGTTGTTGAAGCCATCCCAGCGCTGGCGGACCTGCATGCCGTCAGGCGCCTGGCGCACCTCGCGCGTCCAGATGTCGACCGGCGTATTGACTTCGCCGTTGCGTAAATAGCGCAGCCAGTGATGCGTGCCCTCTTTCACCAGCGCGATGCGCGGCAGCGGTGCACCGACCTTGAGCTCGGCCGCGCCAAGGGGAGCGCTGCAAAGCGCCAGGATGAACAGCCAGCGTTGATGCATAACTTGGTCTCCTTAAAAGTTATGCAATTATGCCAGCGCTGCCATTAATTTGCGCAGTGCGATTTTTCCATTTCAAATCATGGCCTTAACGCGTGGCCCCGGCGCTTGTTAACAGGCTTTTCCACAGAAAGCGTTAACAAGTTCTCTCAGGGGCGTTGCTTGCGGCCGCGCCCCGAAGCGGCGGCGCCTGGCACAGGCCCGGTCGACTCGCGCACCACGAATTCGCTCGGGAATTCAATGCGCTGGCGGCGTCCCGGTTCGCCGCGGATGCGGCGCACCAATTCCTGCACGGTCGCCTGTGCCATGGCTTCGAAGGGATGCCGCAAGGTAGTCAGCGGTGGCTGTGTCATCGAGGCGGCCGGAATATCGTCGAATCCGATGATCGAGAAGTCTTCCGGAATGCGCAGGTTCTTCTCGCGGATGGCATTCATCGCGCCCTGCGCCATCGCATCATTGGCGGCGAAGATGGCGGTCGGCGGCTCGGCCAATTGCAGCAGGTGCCTGCCGCCTTCCAGGCCCGATTGCTCATTGAAATTGCCCGGGTAAACCAGGGCCGGGTCGGCCTTGATCCCGGCATCGGCCAACGCCGCGAGGTATCCGCGCTCGCGCACGTCGCTCTGTCCCGTGTACGCACTGCCGCGAATGAAGCCGATACGGCGGTGGCCGAGTTCAAGCAGGTGCGTTACCGCATCGTGCGCGCCGTTGACGTTATCGCCGCACACCACCGGCAAGCTGGTCTCGCGCCGGAAATAGTTGACCAGGATGATCGGGCTGGAACTCTTCTCCAGCGTTTCGAGGTAATCATCGGTCATGCGCGGCAGCACATAGACCAGGCCATCCCACAGGCCATGCAGCAACTGGCTGACGCGCCTGCCTTTGCCGCCGCCCATATCTCCCAGCGAGTTATAAATAAACAGGTCCATGTCGAACTTGCGCACTTCCTCGCTCAGGGCAGTCACGAAGCAATTGACGACTGCGGACGACAGGTCGTTGACGACGACGCCAATCACATTGGTCTTCCCCCCTTTCATCATGCGCGCCAGCGCATTGGGGGTGTAACCGAGCTGCTTGGCTGCCGCCTGCACCTTGGCCCTGGTTTCATCCGAGGCATAGCCTTCGCCGCTGAGCGCGCGCGAAGCGGTCATCACTGATACGCCAGCTACTTTAGCCACATCGGCAAGCGTTACGCCCGCTTTTTTCATTTGATCCCTGCCATCCGTTAACGATAACCGTATTGTAGCGAGAGACATGGCAGGTCAGGCAACTTTATGCTAGCGTTACCAATTCTCCACACGAGACAAGCGGAATCCATGACTTCAAAAAGTTCGGTTGTTTGCCTGGCGCTGATGCTGGCCTTCCCTGCCGCCCATGCGGCCCCCAATGCCAGCGGCGAGCGCCTGCAAGTGCGCTGGGCACAGCAGGACGCCGGCAAGGGCGGCCGGCTTGAAGTCAGGAACCTGGACAGCCATCCCCTGCCGGCGCAAGGCTGGTCGCTGTATTTCAACTGCATCGAATGCGCCGCTGCCGGGCCGCTGGCTGGCCGGCTGGCGATCGAGGAACTGGACGGCACCCTGTACCGCCTGCGCCCCCAGCCCGGCTTTGCCGGCCTCGCCCCGGGCCAGTCCCTGGACGTGGCCTACCGGTCCGCAAGCCCCGACGCCAAGGCCTACCGCGCCCCCTCCGGCCTGTACCTGGTCTATGACGCGGCGCCCGACAAGGCGCAGGCCATCGCCGACTACCGCATGCTGCCGCTGCCGCGCCCGGACCAGTTGCAGCAAGGCCAGGCGGTAACGGCCCAGGACCTGTACCGCCGCAACGCGGGTACGGACGTGCTGCAGGCCAGCGCGCTGCCGCCCATCTTTCCTACCCCGCTGCAGCTGCAACAAGGTACCGGCACCTTGCACCTGGCAGTGGCGCCGGCCATTGTGGCCGCTGGCGGCCTGGAACAGGAAGCCGCCCTTGCCGCCAGCCTGTTCCAGCAATACTGGCCTGCCAGCGCTGCAGCGCCGTCCCGCATCACTTTGCGCCTCGCAACCGGCGCCGTCGCCGGCCAGTCCTCGCCCGAGGCTTATACCCTGGCCGTGACGGCCGATGGCATTGCCATCACCGGCAACAGCCCTGCCGGGGTGGCGCACGGCCTGCAATCGCTGCGCGACCTGCTGCCGCTGCCCGGCGCCGGAAAGCAGCAAGCAGTGGACCTGCCGCTGCTGGCCGTGACCGATGCCCCGCGCTTCGCTTATCGCGGCCTGATGCTGGACGTCAGCCGCAACTTCCAGGGCAAACAAACCATCTTCCGCCTGCTCGACCTGATGGCGCGCTTCAAGCTGAACGCCTTCCACTTCCACTTGACCGACGACGAAGGCTGGCGCCTTGAAATTGCCGGACTGCCGGAATTGACCAGCATCGGCGCGGTGCGCGGCCACAGCGCAAAACCTGGCGTGCGCCTGCAGCCGGCCTACGGCTCCGGCCCCAGCGCCGGCGATCCGCACGGCAGCGGCTACTACTCCCGCGCCGACTACATCGAGATCCTGCGCTATGCGGCCGCCCGCCATATCGAGGTCATCCCGGAAATCGAAATGCCCGGCCACGCGCGCGCCGCGGTCCAGGCCATGGAGGCACGCTATCGGCGCATGAAGGCCGCCGGCCAGTCGGACGCCGGCAAATACCTGCTGAACGACCTGGCCGACCGGTCGCAGTACAAATCAGCGCAGAATTTCCATGACAATGTGATCAATCCGGGCCTCGAGTCCAGCTACGCCTTTATCGAACACGTGGCGGGCGAGGTCGCCGCCATGCACCGCGAAGCCGGCGTCCCGCTGCGCACCCTGCACGTCGGCGGCGACGAGCTCGCGGCGGGCGCCTGGGAAAAATCCCCTGCCAGCCGCAGCCTGATGGCGCGGCATAAAATGCAGTCCACCGCCGACCTGTGGGACTATTTCTACGACCGGGTCGACGCCATCGTGCGCCGGCAAGGCGTGGCAACCGCGGGGTGGGAGGAACTGGGAACGCGCAAGCTGGTGCCGAACCCGCATTTCGCCGAGCGCGGTTTCCGGCTCCACGTCTGGAACAACGTCGGCGCCGCGGCCGACCTGGGCTACCGGCTTGCCAATGCCGGCTACGACGTGATCCTGGCGCCCGCCACCAGGCAGTACCTGGACATGAGCCACAACCTCAATCCCGACGAACCGGGCGTGAACTGGGCCGCCTATATCGAGCTCGATGACGTCTACAACTTCATCCCGCTCGACAAGAGCCTGAGCGATGCGGGCAGGCAGCGCATCCGCGGCCTGGAAGCTGCCCTGTGGACCGAAACCATCCGGGATCCCGCATTGATCGACTACCTGCTGGTGCCGCGCCTGCTGGCCATGGCTGAACGCGCCTGGGCCGCCGATCCTGCATGGACCAACGAAACCGATCCCGCCAGGGCAGCAGCCTTGCGCCGCGCCGATTGGTCTCGCTTCGTGAATGTATTAGGCCAGCGCGTGCTGCCGCGCCTCGACCTCGACGCTGCACCGCTGGGTCCCGTCAACTACCGCATCGCCCCGCCCGGCCTGTCGAGGGAGGGCGGTAAGGTCCACGCCAACCATGCCCTGCCCGGCCTTGCCCTGCGCTACACCAGCGACGGCACCGAGCCGCATGCCGCCAGCCCGCTGGTGGCGGGGCCAATCGCCGATCGCGGCGTGATCCAGGTGGCTGCCTTCAACCGCAACGGCAGGCGTGGCGGGATATCGCGCATCGATAATCCATGATCGTTTCGTGCGCCGCGTGACGCGCCGGCCAAATTGCCGTATCCTCCCGAGGTATTATTGCCTTAAATACAACATTGTGAAATTATTTATTCCGGGAGACTACATGAAGAGCATATTGGGCGGCCTCGCGCTGGCATTTTGCGCAGCACAGGTTCCAGCCAGCGCCAACACGATTTACCTGACCCGCCACGCCGAGAAAGCGGCCACCGGCACCGACCCTGTGCTCACCGCGGAAGGACAGGTACGCGCCACCAACATCGCCGCCACGCTGAAGAACGCGCAAGTCAGGCACATCTACTCCACGGCATACCAGCGCACGCAGCAGACTGCGCAACCGCTGGCCACCTACCTGAACCTGCCGGTCACCACTTACGATGGCGGCCAGCTCGCCGCATTCGCGCAGCAACTGCGCGCCTTGCCCGACAACGCGCTGGTGGTCGGCCATTCCGACACCACGCCCGAGCTGATCCGGCAACTGGGCGGCGATCCGGGCAGCGCCATCGCAGAAACGGAATTCGACCGCCTGTACCAGGTGACGTTTGCCGCGGACGGCTCGGTCGCCACTACCCTGCTGCATTCGATGCCCAGCACCCTGAACCTGCCCTGCGCCGGCGTGACGCTGAACCAGTCCAACCTGTCCGCCACGGCCGGCAACTGGCTGTACTTCACCATCAACGTGCCTGAATGCGCGAATACGCTGAACGTGAACATGAGCGGCGGCAGCGGCGACGGCGACCTGTACGTCCGCTTTGGCGCGCAGCCCACCGCCAACGACTACGCCTGCCGTCCCTACAAGAGCGGCAATACCGAGTCCTGCGCGCTGGCCAATCCGCAATCAGGGACCTGGCACATCGGCATCCGCTCCTACGCCACTTTCAGCGGCGTCTCGCTGAACGCCAGCGCGGCCCAGTAAGCAGGCGCTCAGGCGCGCTGCAAGGCCTGATTCCGGATCTCGGACAGGTATTTGCGCAGCACATCCAAATCCACCGGCTTGACCAGGTAATGCTGCATGCCGGCGTCGGATGCGTGACGGCGCGCCTCGTCGTGCCCCCAGCCGGTCATGGCGATGAAGACAATGTCCTCGCCGCCTTCCAGTTCATGGATGCGCCGCGCCGCTTCGTAGCCCTGCATGTCGGGCAGGCCGATATCCATAAGGATGGCATGGGGACGGAATCGTCCTGCCAGGGCGATCGCCGCCTGGCCATCATTGGCCTTGGCGACCGTGCAGCCCTCCATTTCCAGCATTACCTGCAACATGTCCGCGCCGTCAACATTGTCATCGACCACCATGATGCGCAGCGAGTCGTCGGCATGCTCCCGGGATGCCCCCGCAGCCGACCGCTCCCTGCTGCGGCGTTCAGCCACCACAATCGGCATGCGCAGCACGAACTCGCACCCCTTGCCGGCGCCCCCGCTGGCGACCGAGACACTGCCGCCATGCATGTTCGTGAAACGCTGGGTCAGGCTAAGCCCGATCCCCAGCCCGCCGAGGGAGTGCGAACACCCGGCGCGTCCCTGCACGAACAGGTCGAAGATGCGCGAGCGCGCCTCCGGCTCCAGCCCGGCGCCATGGTCGCGCACGGTGAACACGATGTCCTCGCCTTCCACGTCGGCGCACAGGTGGATGGTCGAACGCGGCGGCGAGAACTTGGCCGCATTGCTCAACACATTGGCAAGGCTTTGCACCAGGCGCGCGCGGTCGCCGAACAAGAGCACGCTGCCGGACGGCTGGCGCAGGTCCAGCGCATGGCCGCCGGCGTCGATCTGCTGGCGGCAGATTTCCACGGCGTGCTGCAGCACGGTCGCCAGGCTGACGCGCTCGCGTTGCAGCGCCACCTTGTCGTTGGTGATGCGCGCCACGTCGAGCAGGTCGTCCACCAGGCGCGTCAGGTGACGCACCTGGCGTTCGACCACCTGGCTGATGCTGCGCACCCTGGGATCGGTGTCCGGTATGGTATTCAGCACGTCCATCGCAGTGCGGATCGGCGCCAGCGGATTGCGCAGTTCATGGCCGAGGATGGCCAGGAATTCGTCCTTGCGGCGGTCGACCTCGCGCATTTCATACTGGCGCCGGCGGGCACGTCCTGCCGACAACGCTGCACTGACCAGGGTTGCCCTGCGTACCGGGCGTTCCAGCAGCGTTACATTGCCGACTTGCTCAAAGATCCTTTGTATGCCGGGCGAATCCAGCCCTTCCTTGCTCAATACCAGTACCGGCAGGTCGGACCAGGCTGGCTGGGCAGCAAGAAAGCCCGTCAGCTCGCCCAGGAATGCATCGTTAAAGGCTTCTTCGACTACAAAAAGAGCGGCGGCGCCCTGCCGCAGTTCCGCCACAACCTGGTCCGGTGCGTGACAGATGTGGCAAGCCAGGCGCGCCTGGCCCAGCACCTGCTCGATCAGGCGTGCATCCTTGCCCACTGGGGCAAAAATGACGATGCGCTGTTCCCGCTCACTCATTGCCTGCTTCCCCTCTGGCTTGGCCCACCGCGACCGGAACCCCGGTCAGGATGCCGCGGAAGTCTTTCAGCACCGGCCCCACTTCGATCCCCTTTTCGCCGATCGAGAAGGCGCGCAAGGTGGTCTCATGCCTGCTGCCGCGTTTCTTGAAGACCGACAGGGCTTTGTGCATTGCACCGCGAGCTTCGAAATAGCGCAGCAGCAGGACGTTATCGGCCAGGTAGCTGACGTCCACATTGGTGCCCATCGGTCCGATCATGCCCTGTTGCACGCCGACCAGCATAGTCGCCACGCCCCGCTGTCCCAGGTAGGTCAGTACCTCGCGCAACTGGATGGTGAGGAAGCGCGCTTCCGGCATCGCATTCATATAGCCGTTCAGGCTATCGATCACGATCACCTTCGCCCCGTCGTCGGCAGCCTTGCACACCGCGTACGCGAACTGCCCGGGCGACAGTTCGGCCGGATCGATCTGGCTGACTGTCAGCAATCCCGTGGCCAGCGGCGTGCGCAAATCCATGCCGATGCCGTCCGCGCGGTTAAGCAAGGTATTGAAGGCCTCTTCAAACACGAACATGGCAGCCTTCTGCCGGCGGTCCGTGACAGCCTTGACGAATTGGGCCGCAAGGCTCGACTTGCCGGTGCCCGGCGGGCCCGAAATCAGGGTGCTGGAACCTTCTTCGATCCCGCCGCCAAGCAAGGCGTCAAGGGACGGCAGCCCGCTCGCCACCTGGTCCCGCTTGACCAGCTCGCGCGATTCGGCCGCCACGATGCGCGGATAGGCCACAACGCCGCCGGAAATGATCACGTAGTCATGCGGCCCGCGCCGGTAGTCGATGCCACGGTATTTCAGGACGCGCAGCATGCGGCGTTCGGCGCCATAGCCCGATTCAACCTGCTGCAGCGAGATCACGCCGTGCGCGATGCTGCGCACCTGCTGGTCGCCGCCCACTGCCGTTTTATCGTCCAGGAACAGCGCGGTACAGGCGCGCTTGGCGAAGTACTGCTTCAGCGCCAGCACATGCCGCCGATAGCGCAAGGGATTCCCGGCCAGCAGCTGCAGTTCCGACAGGGAGTCGAGTACCACCCGGGTCGGGCAGAGCTTCTCGATCTGCGCCAGGATCAGGCGGTTGGTCTCGCCCAGCTCAACTTCGGAGGGATGGAACACCGTGTACTGTTCGTCCGGATCAAGCACGCCTTCGGCCGGAATGATTTCGTGCACGGTGATGCCGTCCAGCCGGAAGCCGTGCGCTTGCGCCACAGCGCGCAGCTCCACTTCGTTCTCCGCCAGCGTGATATACAGCACCGGCTCGCCGCGCTGCGCCCCCTCGATCAGGAACTGCAGCGCCATGGTGGTCTTGCCCGTTCCGGGATCGCCTTCCAGCAGGTACAGGCGGTCCTTGGTCAGGCCGCCAGCCAGGATGGTGTCCAGGCCGGCGATGCCGGTGGAGATAAAGGCATCAGTCTGCTTATTCTGCGGCTGGAGCATGGCAGTCCTGCACGAAGATTGTCGATAAAGCACTATAGCAGGTGTTGCCGAACGGCTTGTTTC
>CAMLSG010000031.1 GCA_946482635.1 uncultured Duganella sp. | reverse complement strand
TTGTCAGCAGCAGAGAAGCGAGATTATGCGGTACAGCGTGCAACTCGTCAACCCCTCTTTTTTTCTCACATCGTTTCGCGCTGTTTGCTGCGTCTCGTTGCGAGGGACAGAACTATAGCTGACCGGCTTCCAGAGCGCAAGGGGTATCTGGCATCTTGTTTGCTTGCTTAACAATGCAACGCATCTGGCAATCTGCTTTTGTTCAGTTTTGACACAGGTGCTACATTAAAGAAAGCCGCAAAGGCTGCTGGGGGAGACATGCAACAGGAAACTGTTCCAAATGTGAACAACGCAATCATCGAGACTGCGCACCTGCGCTCACGCACTTATGGCCTCGATCCATGCAGCGACGTCGACCTGGGGCCGATCGACCGCTGCTCCCTGTCCAACATCATTGAGCAGAACCGCTTGCTGCACACGCATGCCGTGCCGGCGATGGAAACGCTCTACCAGCAGATCGTGAACACTCACAATATGGTGATCCTGACGGATGCCAAGGGTGTGATCCTGCATTCCCTTGGCGACGAGGATTTCCTGGAAAAGGCCAACCGCGTCGCCTTGCAGGCCGGCGCCACCTGGTCCGAGCAATGCAAGGGAACCAACGCGATCGGCACCGCTATCGCCGAAGCCAAGCCCGCCCTGGTGCACGCCGATCAACATTTCCTGCAAGCCAACCACTTCCTAACCTGCTCCGCGGCGCCAATTACCGACCATGCCGGCAATGTGATTGGCGTACTCGATGTCTCGGGCGACCAGCGCTCCTTCCATAAGCACACCATGGCCCTGGTACGGATGTCGGCCCTGATGGTGGAGAACCAGCTGTTTGCCGCCGCTTTCGAAGACGTCATTACCCTGCACTTCCACGCCCGTGCTGAATTTATAGGCACCCTGATGGAGGGCATCGCCTCATTTACCCCCGGCGGCCGCTTCATCGCAGCCAACCGCGCCGGCCTGTTCCAGCTTGGCCTGTCGTTCGCGGCGCTGCAGTCCCATACTTTCAGCTCCCTGTTCGGCCTTCCGGTGTCGGCGCTGTTCGACCATTACCGCACTGCGGCGCCGGGACTGCTGGACCTGTGCCTGCATAGCGGCGTGCGGGTGTTCGGCCGCGCCCAGCTTCGGCTGGCCAACAACCACTTCCAGCACCCGATCATTTCGGCGCGCGAGGAAAGCCACCCGGCGCAGACCAATCCGGCCCACACCGCGCGCCGCCTGTCCGGCCTGCGCTACCTGCGCACCGGCGACCAGCAGCTTGAGGCGGTCATCGACAAGGTCACCCGCGTGCTAGGCAAAGACATCCCGATCATGATCATGGGCGAGACTGGCACCGGCAAGGAATTGCTGGCGCAAGCCATTCACAACGACTCGCCGCGCGCCCAGGGGCCATTCGTGCCGGTCAACTGCGCCTCGATTCCCGAGACCCTGATCGAATCGGAACTGTTTGGCTATGAGGACGGGGCATTCACCGGTGCGCGCAAGAAGGGCGCAGTCGGCAAGATCCTGCAGGCGAATGGCGGCACCCTATTCCTCGACGAAATTGGCGACATGCCCTTCCCGTTGCAAGCCCGCCTCCTGCGCGTGCTGCAGGAACGGATGGTCACGCCGCTGGGCAGCGGCAAATCGATTCCGGTAAATGTGGAAGTAATCTGCGCCACCAACCACAACCTGCGCGACCGCATGGCCAAGGGCCTGTTCCGCGAAGACCTGTATTACCGCCTGAACGGGCTGGTTGTGAAATTGCCGCCGCTGCGCGAACGCACCGACCTCGAGACCGTGGTCAACAAGATCCTGACGACCGACAGCGGCGGCAAGCGCTATACCGTGGCGCCGGACCTCATGCAGCTCTTCCTGCGCCATAAATGGCCGGGCAACTTCCGCCAGCTTACCAACCTGCTGCGCACCGGCGTGGTCATGGCCGGCGACGAGGACGAGATCGGCCTGCAGCATATGCCGGACGACTTCCTCGACGACATGCGGGAGGCCCAGGCGGAGTTTCCTGTTGCTGCTGCCGCTGTCCCTGCCGCCGCCAGCGTAGCCGCCACTGCGGCCACCATGCCTTGCACCGGCGCGCGGCTGGAAGACATGGAGCAGGCCCTGATCGTGCGTACCCTGGAAGCGCACGGCGGCAATGTCTCCGCCACGGCGCGCGCCCTGGGCGTTTCGCGCAACACGATCTACCGCAAACTGCCCCATCTCAAGTAACCGGTTAGAAGAACAGGATGCCGCCGAAAGCGGCCCCATTCATCTTTGCCTCGCCACCGGTGAAGGATTTCGAGCGGGTCTGCCCCACCTCGCCCACCAGTGTTATTGCGCCGGTCAGCGCGTAATAGGCGCCAGCCGTGAGGTTGGCGTTCGACTTCAACCCGTTCGTTCCCGCAGCGTTGTCGTCGTTCTTGCTGATGCCGTAGCCCAGGCCAAGCTTCAGCTTTTCACTAGCCTTGAAGGTGCCCTGCAGCAGCCAGTGCTTGCTGCGCACATTCCCTTGGTCCGCATCCGACAGCACGCCGAGGCCCTTGCCGCCCTGGTAGTTCGCCAGCAGTCCGAAGGCGCCCTGCTGGAACGAAACTCCCGCCTCCCATCCGGACATGGTGAAGTCGCTGGTCCCGACTGCAACCGCCTTGAACTTCTGCGACTTGGCGCCGATCCAGGCCTTCAGCGGGCCATCGGCATAAGTCAGCTGGGCCTGGACCTGCGGATTGGAACGCGTCGAATACTGTGACGCAGACACGATTGGTGAATCCGCCACCGGATTGAACACGCCGGCATCGACGCTGAACCCGGACAGCTTGGGCGAGCTGTATGCCATTTGCCCGTAGTAGCCAACGTAGGCATAGCCCGCACCGATATGGCCCAATGAGACCCGGCCGCGCTGGGTAGCCTGCACCGGTGCGCCGGCGCCGATCAGCGTCATGTCGCCGAAGATGGCGTTGGCGCCGAAGATGCCGTTGTCCCGCCCCAGCTTGAAGGTCCCCAGGTCTGCATTGCCGAAGCTGAAGTACGCCTGGCGCACGTCGACTTCACTGTTCTGCGCGATGGCACTGTCGGTTGCCGTTGCGTGATAGATGCCAATATGCGCCTTGATGTCGAAGCCGGACTGCTTCGTGGTCGCTGAAGTAACCAGTCCGTTCGGCAGCAAGCCATTGCCGATGGTGGTGCGGCGATCTTCTCCACCGCAGCCGATGCCTTCAGTGGCCAGCGCCAGGCCGCCCACTGCATCACCGCTGCACGAAACATACGTATAGTACGCGTTGACGATGCCGCCAACATTCACGTTCCAGTCGCCGGCCTTGATATCCACGGCATGGGCTGCAGGGGCCAGCATTGCGCCGGCAGTGGCGGCAAGCACGATCTTCTTCATTGTTGTCTCCTCGGTTTGATTGATGGATGCTGCACAAGGGACAGGGCAATTTGCGTGCCGGTTCGGCGCGCTAGGGGACACATGAAAAAATAGCTCCACCCTGCGCAATATCGGATCAGCGCTGTTCAAAAAAAAAGCGGCCCGCAGGCCGCGAATGCAACACATGGAGATCGTTTACTTCGGCGCCAGCTTGAAGACCCACACCGATCCGCCCTGTTCGAGCAGGTTCACTTTCTTCGCCACTTCGCCGCCCCACAGCGGCACCGCGCCGCCCCAGCCGGAAACCACGGCCACATATTGCGTGCCGCCGTCCTGCCAGGTAATTGGCGGCGCCACCACGCCGGAGCCGGTCTGGAACTTCCACAGTTCCTTGCCGGTCTGCGCATCAAGCGCCTTCAGGTAGCCTTCCGGCGTGCCGTAGAACACCAGGCCGCCAGCAGTCGCCATCGCACCACCCCACAATGGAGCGTTGTTCTTCACTTCCCACTTGATCTTGCCGGTTTTCGGATCGATCGCACGCAAGGCGCCGATGTAGTCGTCGAACAGCGGCTTGATGGTGAAGCCCGCGCCGAGGTAAGCACCGCCTTTCTTGTAGCTGATCGGCTCATTCCAGATATCCATGCCCCATTCGTTCGCCGGAACGTAGAACAGCTTTGTCTGCGGGCTGTAAGCCATCGGCTGCTGGTTCTTCGCGCCAAGGAAGGCCGGCGCCGCGAAGACCGACGCGCCCTTCTTGCCTTCTTCGCCCTTGGTCGGGTCGCCGGGACGGCCTTCGACGATGTAGTTCGGACGGCCGGTCTTCAGGTCGATTCCGCTAGCCCAGGTGATCTTGCGCACGAAGGGGAAAGCGTTCTGCAGCTTGCCGTCGTTGGCATCGATCACATAGAAGAAGCCGTTGCGGTCGGCCTTGCCGCCATAACGCTTGCCATCCATGTCGAAGGTAACGAACTCGTTGGCGCCGTCGAAGTCCCAGGCGTCGTTCGGCGTATTCTGGTAAGCCCATTTGATGGCGCCAGTCTTCGGGTCAAGTGCCACGGTGGACGAGGAATACAGATTGTCGCCGGGGCGCAGGTGGCTGTTCCACGGCGCCGGATTGCCGGTGCCAAAGTAAGCCAGGCCGGTCTTCGGGTCGTAGGTGCCGCCCATCCAGGTCGACGCGCCGCCGGTCTTCCACAGCTCGCCCGGCCACGACTGGTTGACCGAGCCGGTAACGCCGGTCTCCGTTGCCTTGCCTTCACTGTCGTACTTGTAGCCCATATGCCCCTCGACCGTCGGGCGCATCCACAGCAGTTCGCCAGTCTTCGGGTCACGGCCCTCCACACGGCCGACGATGCCGAACTCGCCGCCGGAAACGCCGGTCAACAGCACGCCATTGGCGATCAGCGGTGCTGCAGTCATCGAGTAGCCTGCTGCGTAGTCGTCCACCTTCTCCTTCCAGACTACCTTGCCGGTTTCCTGGTCCAGTGCGACCAGCTGCGCATCCAGCGTGCCGAAGATCACCAGGTTGTCATACAGCGCCGCGCCGCGATTGACCACGTCACAGCAAGGCATGATGGCGTCCGGCAGTCGATGCTCATACTTCCACAGCTTGTTGCCGGTCTTGAGGTCGATGGCGAAGATGCGCGAGTACGACGCCGTCACGAACATCTTGCCGTTGTAGATCAGCGGCTGCGATTCCTGGCCGCGCTGCTTCTCGCCGCCGAACGAGAACGACCACGCCGGCACAAGGCGGCTGACGTTCTGCGTGTTGATCTGCTTCAGCAGCGAGTAGCGCTGCCCTTCCGATCCCATGCCGGAGGAAAGCACGCTGCTGGTGTCCTTCGCAGCGTTATCCAGCATTGTCGTGGTTACGCTGGCAGCCTGCGCCAGCGTCGCCGCCCCCAGCAGCATTCCGATGGTGATGTATTTCACGTCCTGTCTCCTTTTTTATGGTCTATTTGCCCGAGTGCCGTGCACTCCTCGTCGGTGAACAGGCGCGAACGAAGCAGGAAGCGTTTGCCGGTGCCGTTATCGAGCGAGAACATGCCGCCGATGCCGGCCACCACGTCCACGATCAGTTGGGTGTGTTCCCAGTACCCATACTGTTCAAGCCCGATATAGAAGGGCGCGCCACCCAGGCTGCCGAGGTAGACGTCGGTCTCGCTGACGTCGAACTCGCCCGCCGGATAACACATCGGCGCGCTGCCATCGCAGCAACCGCCCGACTGGAAAAACATGATCGGGCCGTGCTCCTGGTGCAACTGGTCGATGAATTCCAGCGCCGGTACGGTCGCCGTGACCCTGGCAATTGCGTTATCCATGCTTCGCCTCGCCTTTCCGGCCTCAGAAGAAGCCCAGCGCGTTCGGGTTGTAGCTGACCAGCAGGTTCTTGGTCTGCTGGTAGTGGTCGAGCATCATCTTGTGGGTCTCGCGGCCAATGCCCGACTGCTTGTAGCCGCCGAACGCAGCGTGGGCCGGATAGAGGTGGTAGCAATTGGTCCAGACGCGGCCAGCCTGGATGGCGCGCCCCATGCGGAAGGCGCGGCTGCCGTCGCGGCTCCAGACGCCGGCGCCCAGGCCGTACAGGGTGTCGTTGGCAATCGCCAGCGCTTCGTCTTCGTCCTTGAAGGTAGTGACCGATACCACCGGGCCGAAGATCTCTTCCTGGAAGATGCGCATGGTGTTGTCGCCTTTGAATACGGTTGGGCGCACGTAGTAGCCGCCTTCCAGGTCGCCAGCCAGCACCTGGCGCTCGCCGCCTGCCAGCAGTTGTGCGCCTTCCTGGCGGCCGATGTCCATATAAGACAGGATCTTTTCAAGCTGCTCCTGCGAAGCCTGGGCGCCGATCATGGTGCCGTGGTCCAGTGGATTGCCTTGCTTGATCGCTGCCACGCGTTTCAGCGCGCGTTCGATGAAGCGTTCATAGATCGATTCCTGGATCAGTACGCGCGACGGGCAGGTGCAGACTTCGCCCTGGTTCAAAGCGAACATGGCAAAACCTTCCAGGCATTTATCGAAGAACGCATCGTCGGCCGACATCACGTCTTCAAAGAAGATGTTGGGCGACTTGCCGCCCAGTTCCAGCGTGACCGGGATCAGGTTCTGCGCCGCATAGCCCATGATCAGGCGGCCGGTGCCGGTTTCGCCGGTGAAGGCCACCTTGGCGATGCGCTTGCTCGATGCCAGCGGCTTGCCCGCTTCCAGGCCGAAGCCGTTCACCACATTCAGCACGCCAGGCGGCAGCAGGTCGCCGATCAGCTCCAGCAGCACCATGATCGAGGCCGGGGTCTGCTCGGCCGGTTTGAGCACCACGCAGTTGCCGGCGGCCAGCGCAGGGGCCAGCTTCCATACCGCCATCAGGATCGGGAAGTTCCATGGAATGATCTGGCCGACCACGCCGAGCGGTTCATGGAAGTGATACGCATAGGTTTCGGAGTCTACTTGCGCCACTGTACCTTCCTGGGCGCGGATGCAGCCTGCGAAGTAGCGGAAATGATCGATCGCCAGCGGAATGTCGGCCGCCATCGTTTCGCGGATCGGCTTGCCGTTGTCGATAGTTTCAGCGGTCGCGATGAGCTGCAGGTTCTGCTCCATGCGGTCAGCCATCTTGTTCAGGATATTGGCGCGCTCGGTGGGCGAAGTCTTGCCCCATGCAGCCTTGGCTGCGTGCGCGGCGTCCAGCGCCAGCTCGACATCCTCGGCGGTGGAGCGTGCGATCTCGCAGAAAGGCAGGCCGGTGATCGGCGTGATGTTGGCGAAGTACTCGCCTTTGACCGGCGGGACGAATTTGCCGCCGATGAAGTTGTCGTAACGGGTCTTGAAGGGATTGGCGACGCCCAGTTTGCTGATGTCGGCGAGATTCATGTCGTCCTCTATATTGAGTGGTTGTGGGTACTGCCTTATTCGCAATTGCCGTGCCAGCGGGTTTTGCTCCTCGGCCGAAGCGCCGTGCAACAACAACTGCTCCAAACTTGAACAACTGTTGCGCAATTCAACGGATCACCACGCCCCAGGGCAGCTCACCGACCGGGATATCGGCCACCTTGCGTACGCTGGCGGTATCGATCACCGAGACATTGTTGGAGCGGCCATTGGCAACATAGAGCTTGCTGCCGTCCGGAGTGATAGCCATATTCCAGGGACGCTTGCCGACTGCAATCGTGGCGGTCACTTCATTGCGCGCTGTATCGATGCGCATCACGCTGCCGTCCATCCCGTTGGAGACGTACGCGCTACGCCCGTCAGGATGGACGGCGATGCCATTTGCATTGCGTCCGGCGGGAATGGTGGCAAGCGTGCGCAGCGTGGCCGCGTCGATGACGTAGACGGCATTCGCCATCTCGCACGCCACGTATACCCGGCTGAAATCGGGTGCGAAGCCGATTCCGCGCGGGCGCAGTCCAACCGCGACAGAGCCAGCCTGGCGGCGCTGCGCCACGTCGACCACGTCGACCTGCTCCGCCTCCTCGGCGCTGACATAGAGGTAGCGGCTGTCCGGGCTGAAGACTGCGTGCTCCGGGTTGCGGCCTTGCACCGGGATATCCGCCAGCCGCGCGTGGGTGGCAGCATCGAACAGCGCCACGCTGTTGCCCTCTTCCACAGCAACCGCCACCAGCTTGCCGTCCGGCGAAACGCTGACGCCCTCCGGCGAGCGTCCCAGCGCCAGCGTCACGCTGCTGCCTGCCGTGCTGTCGATGGCCAACAGGCTGCCGCTGGAGGCATCGCTGACAAACAGCTGGCGGCCAGCCGGGTCGCTGCCGATGCCGCGCGGCCGTTTTCCGGCATTGAGTTGGCGTACCACGCTATCGGTGGCGGTATCGATGACGCTGATGGTGCCGGACTTCTCGTTCGGCACGTAGGCGAATGGCGCGGCAATGGCAATACTGGCGACGCCTGCAGCACACAACGCTGCGAACAGGTTTGCCTTCATGGTGTCTCCTTTGGTATGGTGTGTGCCCGTTAGTTATGCAAGCGATATGCCAGCAAACGTGCGGCCTGCCGCCGCCTTGGCAGGCATATTGCTTATGTGATCGGGAGACCCGCGCAGCGGGCGCGCTGAACCGATCCGAGGAGACTGAAATGCACCCCATCCGCTTGAACGCCATGGCAGCCCTGCTGGCCAGCCTGTTTTCCCCCATGCTGGCGCATGCTGCGCCGGCCGAAGCTGCGCCGGAAGGCGCCGCGATCGCCGACGTCGTCGTGATCAGCGGCAGCCGTGCCGAGCATTCCAGCTTCGACCTGGCGGCCGCAGTCAACGTGCTCGATGCGCAGCACATCCGCGATGGGCAGTTGCGCGTGAATGCCTCGGAGTCCCTGGCCGCCGTTCCAGGCGTGGTGGTGCAGAACCGGCAGAATTACGCTCAGGACCTGCAGATTTCTTCGCGCGGGTTTGGCGCCCGGTCGGCTTTCGGCGTTCGCGGCGTGCGCCTGGTCACCGACGGCATCCCGGCCAGCATGCCGGACGGCCAGGGCCAGGCCGCCACCTTCAACCTGGACATGGCCGAACGCATTGAAGTACTGCGCGGGCCCTACTCCGCCATCTACGGCAACCATGCCGGCGGCGTAATCCAGCTCTTCACCCGCGACGGCGAAGGCCCGCCGACGGTGGAAACCGGCTTTGCCGCTGGCAGCGACGGCTTGCGCAAGACCGACCTGAATGCGCAAGGCAGCGCGGCCGGCATCGGCTATGTGCTGGATGCGTCGCGCTTCGATACCGACGGTTACCGCGACCACAGCGCCGCCCGGCGTGAGCAGGCGATGGCCAAGCTGACCATGCAGCCGCTGCCCGGTGCGAAGCTGGTCCTGGTCGCCAACGGCCTGCGCCAGGACGACACGCAAGATCCCCTGGGCGTAACCTGGGCCACCTGGCAACGAGACCCGCGCGCCGGCGAGATCGATGCCACCGACACGCAAGCACCCAAGCGCACGCTGGCCGAGCGCTATAACACCCGCAAGAGCATCGACCACCAGCAGGGTGGCGCCAGCTGGGACCAGCGCTTCGAGTCCGGCCGGCTGCACGCCAGCCTGTGGGGCGGCAACCGCCG
Source organism: uncultured Duganella sp. (assembly GCA_946482635.1). The sequence continues at coordinate 23,958 of CAMLSG010000031.1, read as the reverse complement.
CGTGACGCAGTTCCAGGCGTTTTCCAAAGGCTTCCAGGCGCCGGCCAGCCATTCTGGCGGCGTGGTCGACTTCGACCGCGATTTCTACGGCACCGACATCAACTGGCAGGACATGCGCGAACTGGCTGGCGGCAGGCTGACGACCACGGTGGGCGTCGAGTACGGCCGATCGAGTGATGACCGCAAGGGATATGAGAATTTCATCGGCAATACGTTCGGCGTGCAGGGCAAGCTGCGGCGCGACGAGCAGGATATGGTGTCCAGCACCGATCCTTACCTGCAAACGGAATGGCAGGGCGAACGCTGGCAGTTCACCGCCGGCCTGCGCCACAGCCGCATGCGGGTATCGGTGGACGACCATTTCCTCGGCAATGGCAATGACAGCGGCGCGCTGCGCTACAGCCGCAGCACGCCCCTGCTCGGCGTGTTGTACAAGCTGTCGCCGGCGGTGAACCTGTATGCGACGGCGGCACGCGGCTTCGAGGCGCCAACCCTGAATGAGTTGTTCTATTCCGGCACCGGCTCCGGCTTCAACTTCCAGTTGCGGCCAGCGCGCAGTACCCACATCGAAGCAGGCATCAAGGCACGTGCCGGCGATACCCGGATCGATGCCGCCTTGTTCCAGGTGCGCACGCGCGACGAACTGGTGGTCGATGCTTCGAGCGGCGGCCGCACCAGCTACCGCAACGCCAGCGAAACCCTGCGCCAGGGCGCCGAAGTATCGTTGGACCGCAAGCTGGGAGCCGGCTTCAGCACGCGCGTGGCAGCCACCCTGCTGAAGGCGACTTACGAGAAGGCATTTGGCAGCGTGCGTGAAGGTGCCCGCTTGCCTGGCGTGCCGCGCGCCAGCCTGTTTGCCGAACTGGCATGGAAGTCCAGCGGCGAGCACTTCACTGCAGCGCTGGAATCGCTCTCGGTGGCCAGCGTGTATGCCGAAGATGCCAATGCCGACAAGCCGGCGCCCGGCTACAGCATCCTGAATGCGCGCGTGGTCGCAAAGCAGTCTATCGGCGGATGGCGCATCAGCGAATTCGCGCGCCTGAACAACCTGGCCGACCGCCGTTATATCGGTTCCGTGATTGTCGGCGACAGCAACAAGCGCTATTACGAAGCCGCCCCCGGCCGCAATTGGGTAATGGGCGTCAGCGCCCAGTACCAGTTCTAGAAATTGATGCGCAGCCCGGCTGTCACCGTACGTGGTGCGCCGGGCGCCACGAAGCGGGCCTCTTGCGCCTGGCCTGTGGAGAAGAAGTCGGCAGCCATCGCGCCGAAGGATTCATAGCGGCGATTGGTGGCGTTATTGATACGCACCTGCCATTCCCATTTTTCATTCGGACGGTAGCTGGCTTGCAAGCCAAGCAGGGTATGGCCGCCAACGCGCCAGCGCGGCCGCGCGCCATCTTCGTTGCCAAGGATGGCCATGCTGGAGGTGGCGTGCAGGGTAGCGCTCAACGACAGTGCCTCCGACACGTGCCAATCTGCGCCAAGCTTGAAAGTGTGGCGCGGCAGGCCTGCCATCCGTGTGCCTTTCCGTACCGTCACGTCGCGGCTGCCGGTGAACAGGTTGCCATCGGCGCCGTATACGGCATCGAGGAAGCTGTAGGCAATCGTCAACTGCACACTGGCGGCGCGCAAGCTGGCCGTGATGTCTGCCCCTTGATGCCGTGTGCGGGGAAAGTTGGCGAAGTAGCCGTGCTGGGAGACGCCGGCTGTGCGGAACAAGATGTCGTCCCTGTTTTGCGTGCGATAGATGGCCAGCGAAGCTTGCTGACCATCCTGCTTCCAGCGAGCGCCAGCTTCCACGGTACGTGAAACGACCTGCTTCAGGTATGGGTCCGATTGCAGGCCGACTGGCAAGCGGCAGGGTTGCTCGGGGTCCGCGCATCCCAGTTCGATCACGGTCGGTACGCGGTTGCTTTGGGAGGCATTGGCGAACAGCGTGAGCTTCGGGGCCGCCTGGTAGGTCACGCCGAGCGCTGGATTCAGCTTACGGTAGGTGAAGCGTTCGTGCTGCCCCGCGCCGTCATCGTGCCGGAGGGTGTTTGACAGGCGCGACCAGGCGTAACGCGCGGAGGCGGTCAGGGACCAGTCACTGCCAAGCGTCCAGGTATCGCTGGAGAACAGGGAAGCGCTGCGTGCCATACCATCGACAGCTGCTTCCAGTTCCGGCTCGCTGCCGGGCAGCGCCAGCACTTCGCGCCGTGCGCCGAACTCCCCGGCCTGGCTGAACTGCGCGAAGGATACGCTGCTGCGGTCAAACGTCGTTCCCAGCGCCAGCCGATGCACGCCCAATGTGCGCTGCCAGCTCGCATTCGCACCCTGGCTGCGCTGCCGTGTCACGGCCGTGTTGAAGCTGGCTGGCACCGGATCGCCGCCGCCATCCTCCGCCTCGTCGCCGACGTCGCCATTCACGCCATCGCGCCGGCTACTGCGGACGTAAGCGGACAGGGAAAGCTGCGCGCCCGCATCCAGGTGCCTGAGCAGGCTGGCCTGCACCTGGCGCAACTGGTTGCGGCTGCGGTCAGGACTGGTGTACACCGCACGCCGGTCCGTTTGGTACAAGCCGTCCGGCAGCAGCCCATTCCCCACCAGCCGACTGCCGCCTGCCAGTACCGATATGTCCCATTCGAAGAGCCTCGCGCTACGGCCTGCCTTGGCGAACAGCCGGACCAACTGCCCCGGCGAGTCGGCCCGCCAGCCGCGGTCGTGGAACAAGGTGGCCGCCACATAGCTGTGCCATCCGCCGTCGCCATGCGCTCCGTGCGACAGCTCCACTTGCCGACGTCCATAGCTGGCGCCAGTGACGCTGATGCTGCCGCCCGGATCATCCCGTCCATTACGCGTCACCAGCACCAGCGCCCCGCCCAGCGTATTCAATCCATACAGCGGGTTCGATCCCGGCGCCAGCAGCACTTGCCCAATGGCCTCTTCCGGCAGCATGTCCCAATTCACGACATCGCCGAACGGCTCGTTCACCCGCACGCCATCGAGATAGACCGACAGGCCCTGCGCAGTGCCAAGCAGCGGCGACGCCCGGAAGCCCCGGTACGTTACGTCATGCTGGTACGGACTGCCGGAAACCTCATTCAGGTTGACACCCGCCAGCGTGCGCGCCATGGTTTCCGCCAGGGTCTCGCCCTGCAGCGGCGCGGCGCCAAGCTGCACGGCATACGGCAGCAGGCGGCGGTCGGTGACGAGGGCGCCAACAGGTGCAATACCGACGATCTCCACCGACGGAATTCCGCCGCCCGTGCCGCCACCTTCGCCACGCGCCGCCGCCGCCAGGATCGCCAGCAGTCCGCCCAAAGCGCTCCGCTTCATGGCTTTGCCAGCTGCACGCCATGGCGCGCAAAGATCTCCTTCAGCTCACCGCTGGCAGCCAGTTCATTCAAGGCCGCCTGCAGTTTGCGCGCCGCCTCCGTATTGTCCTTGCGCACCGCCATGCCAACCGCCCACCCAGCGCGCGGCAGGCGCTGGAAACTGACCTGCTCCACCGGGAAAGCAGGGTCGCCGCGCAATTCGGACTCGATCTCCGAGCGCGTCGCCAGCACCGCATCCAGCTCCCCGGCCTTCAGCTTTTGCAAAGCCTCGGCCGCAGTGTGGAACAGATGCACCTGGTCGCGGAAACGTCCATTCCCCTCACCCAGAATCACCATGCCCGCCAGCGAAACCTGCTCGACCCCGATGCGCTTGCCCGCGAGGGATGCCATGCCATCGAAAACGGGAATGCTGCGTGCACTGCGCACCAGGCGCACTGCCTCAACGTGGTATGGCGCGAAGATCTCCACCTTGTCGTTGGACGCCATCAGCGCGCGGTCCACCGGCACGTGCAGCATCACATCCGCCGGGCCGTAGCCCAGGTAGTGCCCCTTCCACACCATATTGCGCAAATCGTCGTTCAGGTTTTCACCCGCCGGGAACGGCAACAGGCTCAGTTTCAGCGACAGCTTGCGGGCCAGGGCCGCAGCCAGGTCGACATCGACGCCCTGGCCCTTGTCGGAGAATGGGGCGAACTCCTGGTAGACGGCGACCTTCAGGATGCCGGTTTCAGCATGTACCGGCAGTGCAGCGACCAGCAGGGCGCAGCAAATCAGCAGCATGGCGCGGAGGCCGCGCAGGCGCAGGATAAGCATGGCGGCCTCGCATCAGTTGGTAACGCGACGGGTTTCCAGGTAGGTCTTGATGGCCCACATGGCTTCCTGGTTGAAGACCCCTTCAAACGGCGGCATGTACACAGCGCCGTTACGCACCTTTCCGCCGCGGATCGAGGTCAGGAAGTAGCGGTCGATCTCTTTGTAGCACGCCTGCTTCTTGGTCTCGTTGCGCATGCCGACGCAATCGCGGTCCAGCATGCGCAGGTCGGGGGCAATGCCGCCGGAAACTGCTTCCAGGCCATGGCAGCGGGCGCAGTTCTGGTTATAGGCGGAAGAGCCGATCTTCAGCGCCAGCTTGTTGTCTTTGTAAGGGTTTTCGTCGCGCCATTTGTCGCCGAGGACTGGCAGGCCGGTGGTGTCGACGCCCTGCGGCGTCACATTGCCGTGTGCGACGGCGAACAATGAGGTGGTGACTGCGGCCGCTGCGGCAACGGCAAGGATCAGGCGTTTCATGGATGTCTCCTGCATGGTGTGGTTGTAATACCCATGCAGGAGCAAACGGCGTGCCATGGTTTTCCGCCCGTAGCGGCAGGACAGGTGCTCCAGATTGGAACACCTGTCACAGGGAAGTGTCACATCAAGGGTAAACGAAGGACTTCACCAGCGTCAGCTCGCCCGGAGCGCGCAGCGGCACCATGAAGGTCTGCTGCTTTTCGCTCGGCGTATTCTCATTGGTGATGATCGAGACGGTGGCCACGGTGATGACCTGCTTCTCGGAATTGCCGCCGAAATAATTCACATAGACGTGGTAGTTGCCCTTGGCCGGCGCCGGGCTGGAATAGATCTCCGGGCCATAGCCGCCGGTGACGTCGACATCCAGCCCGCTGCCGTCGGGCAGCATGCGCTGGCCGAACCAGGAGTGGCCGCCATTCGGCGTGATCACGTGCAGGTCGACATCGGTGCCCGGACTGTCCCAGGACAGCACAACCCGCAGGCGCGACTTGGTCTTGCCGCTGTAGCTGTCGTAGAACTGGCTGCGCGCGCGGCTCTTTCCGTCCGGCGAGCGCACCTCGACGCCGTTCGAGCCGGGACCGAAGATGTAGGGACGCGCAAAGCTGCCATCTTCCTGCAACTCGACCGGCATGGCCACGCCGTTGACAATCAGCTTGGCCGGTTTGTTCCGGCCGGCGCCCGCGATCTTGCCGCGGATCTGCGCCGTTTCGGCCTGCCCTGGCTGCATGTTCACGACCGATGCCGGGTAATTCACGGTCTGGGTGTACTGCTCCTCGCTGCCGCCCGAATGGCGCCAGCCGCTCTTGGGCGATTCAATGCTCACTTGCGCCATGGCGCAGGCGGGCAACAGCAACAGCGGGAGGCAGAGTTTCTTCATGTGCTCAATATACAAAGGATTTAACAAGGGTCAGGTCGCCGATCTTGCGCAGGGGGACAACGAAATCCTGCCGCTTTTCGCTAGCGGTGTTTTCGTTGAATACCAGGGTGATGCGCGTCGTGATGATGGGGCGCTGGCGCGTGGCTTCGTCAAAGTGGTAGCCCGAGCTGCCAAAATTGCCCCAGTAATTCACCCACACCTGGTAGGTACCGTGCAGCGGCGAGGTCATGGTGAACATTTCCGGACCGGGCCCGTCCACGCTGTCCGCATCCAGTCCTCCGCCATTGGTGAGGAACGGGTTGCCGAAAAATGCGTGCTGGCCATCCGGGGTAATGATGTGCAAGTCGATCTCGGCCTGGTTGTCGTCCCAGGCCCCGATAATTCGCAAGCGCGGCTGCGGGCGGCTGGTGTCCGCCTCGTAGAACTGCATGCGCTTCAGGGACTTGCCGTCAGGTGAGCGGATCTCAACGCTGTTGGATCCGGAACCAAACGCATAGCCGCGCGCATAGCGCCCTTCCTCGTCCGTGTACAGCGGCGTCGGATTGCCGTTCACGATCAACTGGTGGAAGGGGCGCTTGGTGCTGACTTTTGCCAACTGGCCGCGGATCATGGTGCGGTTTTTCTGCGCGCCACGGTCGATCAGCGAATACGGATAGCTGACAGCCAGCTCGCCGGATTTGTCGGTCATGCCGGCCCGGTTCCAGCCGCCGACGGGTCCCGTCATCGTCTTGTCCTGCGCCAGCAAAGGCGTGGCGGCCAGCGCCAGCATCAGCGCGGAGCATAATTGGATGCGTGTTTTCACATAGCCTCCTGTGAGAGGTCGTTCAGGCGGCGCGCCAGGCGCTCCACGTAGTCTTCGTCCTGCCCGCGCGGGTGGCGGCGCAGCCCGATGTGCAGGTATTCGTGCGCCAGCGTGATGCGGTCTTCGCGCGTTGCAAGCGGCCGCATGAAGATGCGGTTGCGCGACTGTTCGGAATACGGCGAACCGGCCGTCAGTGCGCACACGGCCGGCAGCTGTGCCGGTGCTTCGTAGCCATCCTCGCGGCGCAGCATGCGCTCCCAGCGCGGCAGCGCATAGGCCAGCCACTGTTCGTTCTTTGTGAGGCGCGCACAGGTGCTTCCGGTATTTCCCGCAATGGCGAGGGTCGTGCGGGGGTAGGCCGCGGCCAGGATGTCGTCAAAGCCTTTTCCGGCACGCGCCTGCTCCTGCGCATCGCTCCAGGCCAGGACGTTGGCGCGGCCCTTTGTGCTGTGATACTGGACCTGCGCGCCATCGAGCACCAGCTGGTCGGTCCAGCGTGCGACTTCCAGAGCGGCGGCGCTGGCCGGATTGGGACTGACGCGCTGGGTGGCGCTGCTGTCTGCGATGTGCTGGCAGGATTCAGCGCGGCGCGCGTTTTGCTGCAAGTATGTCCGGGCTGCTATCGCGAAGGCGCGTGCAGCTTCCGGCTCGGTGGTGCTGGCCTCGCGGTCGATCACGCGCGCAACGTATTCATTCACGCCCATGCGGCCGCGGATCTGCGGCTTGCCGTCCGCACCGGTAGCCAGCGTCAGCTCACCGCTGCTGCGGATCGGCAGGCTCTTGCCGTTTTCAAACTGCACCACGTAGCGGCCATTCAGCGCACCAGGCGCCGCCAGGCCGTCCGACGTACGCACTGAGCGCACCGGATAGCGGGTGAAGTAGTCGACCACCACGCAGCCGCTGTCTTCCGCCGCCCGCACTGGCGGCAAGGCCGCGGCAATCTGCGGCGCCCATTTCTGGAAGATGCCAGTGCTGCTGTCGCTGCCGCCAAACCATACCGGCGTGCCGTCGGCAAGCCAGCCGGCCGCACCGCCCAGCCGTGCATCCTCGCGCTTGGGATGGTGCCAGGAATAGGTCTTCACCCGGAGCTGGCTGCCGAACCAGCGCACGCTGCCCGCGCCGCGGCCGTCCAGCACCACGCGCAGCAGGGCCGCTTCCGCTTCCGCGCGGCTCGCAGGCGGAATGCTGCCCAGCACGCGCAACAGGCTGCCGAGCGTCACAAGGCGGGCGGGCTCCAGGCGCGCAGGATCGGCCAGCCAGGCGAATTCGCCGGCGGGTGCGCTGCCAAGCCGGCGCGTCCAGTATTCCTGCCATGGACGCTGTGCGATTCCCAGGCGTTCCGGCGCGAAGAACAGGCCGCAGGATTGCGCCAGCGCAGCATCGCGGCCGATGCTGCCGCCGGCTTCGCAGCAATATACTTCCTCCTGCTTGCGGCCGCCGCAGTTGTAGTCGGGAGTGGGCAGCTTGCTGTCCACCGCGTACACGTAGACAAACAGCTTCCACAGGCTGCCAAGCGGGATCTCGGTGTTGGCCGCCATCGGCTGCGCCGCCGATGCGCTGCGCTGCTGCAGCTGAACTGCCTGTACCTTGCCGTCGCGCCACCATGCCAGGTCGAGCGAGGCCGCCGCCGCAACAGGCGCGGCGCAGGCCAACAACAAGGCAGGCAGCAGGCGTGGCAGCATTACTCGACTTTCAGCGTACGCATGGTCTTGCCACCGCCTTCAAAGGCTTTTTGCTCCGGCTGGTACATGCGATGGAAGCGGCTTGGCGGCAGGGTGAAGCTGCCCTTCTGGCCGAAGCGCAGCAAGTGGCGCACGACCACTTCGCCGCTCAGCGGCTCGATCGGCACGGCATAGCCGTCGCGGCGCTCGACGTGGCGTGCACGTTCCAGTTGCACAGGTTCGTCGCCCGCCAGCTTCATGCCCCAGGTGGTCGACTCAACCATCGCGCCCGGCGGCAGCGCCACTTCCAGCAAGCCAAAGCGGTGCGTCGCGCTGCCGGCTTTGAGCTTGATCTCGTCCATGTACAGTTCGTCCGTGCGCAGTGCTTCACCCGGCTTCACCAGTTCCATGGTGTAGCCCTTGGAGCCGGCTTTCATGCGCAGGATGCGGCGCTCGATGCCGACATCCAGCGAATGCGCTTCGACGGCGCGGCTGTCGTACTGCACGATGGCGACGGTGCCGGCCGGCGCGGCCTGCGCCAGCTTCAGTTGCTCCGGCAAGGCCTTGGCGTCGCTCCAGCGCCATACCGGCTGGCCGCTGCGGCTGTCCATCTGCTGCCATGCGCCTTCCAGCGCTGCCACTGGCGGCCTTGCGGCTGGCGATCCACCCAGTTTCTTCTGCACCCAGACCAGGGTCAGGGCGCGATCCATGGTCGGCATGTCGGCACGCACGGACGACAGCACTGCGTCGGCCTGCGTTGCCGGCAGCTCGCCGGCCAGCATCAGCAGGGCCTGGGCCACCGGCGCCGGCGAGGCGCGCAGTGCTGCCCATGCTTGCGGCAATTGCTGCTGCAACTGCGCCGGCAGGGCAATGCCGTTCTGCGCGGCGACGACGGACGTCAGCCCGATCGCCATGGAGCGGGTCACGCTGTCCTGGCCATCAGCCAGCAGCACGCTGCTGGTGACGCCCTGCTTGCGCGGCGCGGAGCCGACTTCCAGGCTCGCGGCATCCGCCACCAGGCTTTCCGCCAGTGTCTTCGTCGGCAAGCCCATTTCATGCATCATCCACAGGCTCATGGCGCGCTCCAGCGGGGCGTTGTTCTTGCCATGCTCGGTGTAGACGCTGACCAGGTTGTTCCAGTGCTCGCCCGGCAGCTCCAGGCGCAGTGCGCGCGAGGCATACCAGTCGGCGTAGTAGGCGTAGGACGTCATCAGCGCGTCGCCCTGGGTTGCTGGGCCCCACCAGCTGAAGACGGCGTTCGGGCCGGCCATGGATACCAGGCGCAGGCGCTGCGCCTGCATGATCGCCATCAGGCGCTCGCGTACCGGGCCGGCGTCCGCCGGCATGCTTTGCGTTGCCATGGTCAGCGGGATCAGGCGGCTGGCCGTCTGCTCCACGCAGCCATACGGGTAATCGATCAGGTCATCGGCGATGCGGGCGAAGTGGCTCGCAGCACCTTGCGCGAACGAGACGCGGATATTGCGTGCGTCAGCCGGCAGTTTCAGCGCGTTGTCGGTGCCGGTCAGCGTGACGCTCATGCTGCGCGGGCTGCTCCAGGCTGCAGGCTGCTCCTGCACCTTGGTGTCCAGCGCATCAACCAGCTTGCCGTCCTGCTTCACTTCCAGGCGCAGCGGTGCGGTGCCGACGGCAACCGGGAATTCGACGTAGTTCACGCCCGGTTTGGCCGACAGCTTCTCCACCTTAGGCTGAGGACCGCCGGACAGCGTCACCTCCAGGGATTTCGTATCGCTGGTCTGGTTGAAGATGGCGACGGAAGCGCGCGGCGCATCGCCGGTGCGCAGCCAGTCCGGAGCAGTCCACTTGGAATAGAACGCCTTGTCGGAGCGCAGGTAACCGGTACGCTGGCCGACGCGACCCTGCGCATCCATGGCACGGCCCGTGATGCGCCAGCGGGTCAGCGCATCCGGCATGGTGAAAGTGACGCGCGCCTTGCCGTCTGCATCGGTTTTCAGCGATGGCGCCCAGAAGGCGGTATCGACATTGTCCCGGCGCGGGCGTTCCAGCACCTTCACGCCACGCTCGTTGTAGTTATGGCGTGCCGGTACGTTCTCGCGGCGGCCTTGCGCCATGTCGTAGCTGATGAAGGACAGGCTGGCCGTGGTGCGCACGTTGTTGCGGCGCGGGTGATAGAAGAAGTCCCCGATATCCGGTGCAATTTCAGGCTGCAGCACATAGATCATCTCATCCACCACGCCCAGCGCCACCAGGGTGGACAGCGGCTTGCCATCCAGTTGCGCCGTCACGTCCAGCGTGACTTTTTCGCCCGGCTGGTAGACCTCCTTGTCGGTCTTGAAGGTGAGCGCGATGCGCGGCTCGATCACCTGCAGGCCGGCGTTCTGGAACACGAAGTCGCCGTTGCGGGTGTAGGCCACGGAGAACGTCATGTTCGGGCCATGCTCTTCCTTGACCGGAATACGCACGCGCCACTGGTTCTTCGCCACGCGCTTGGCCTGGTACCAATCGGCGCTGCCGCTCATCAGGCCATACTGCTCCACCTTGTCGCGTTCCATGGTCAGCAGGGCCTGGTCGACCGGGTCGGAGAAGGTCACCAGCGCTTCGGCAGTTTCACCCGGGCGATAGCGCACTTTATCCATCACGATTTCGATGCTGCCCGGTGCCGCCTGCAAGCCTTCGCCGCTGACCCAGTGGCTGGTGCCCGCCAGCAGGTTACCGCGCTCGTCGCGCAGCGAGAGCTGGTAGGAGCCTGGCTTGGCGAAGTTCACGTCCCAGCCTTTGGCGGCAGGATCGAATTTCCCTTCGGTCTTTTCCTGTTTCTCGAGCTGCACCATCTCCCAGCGCACCGGGCGTGCCGCGCCCTGGCCGTCCGCCACCAGGTCGAAGTGCACCTGCTGGCCTGGTTCAGAGAACGAGCGTGCCGCCTTCAATTGGTAGCTGCTGATGGAGCGTTCGATCATCAGCTCGCGCGTCGCCTTGACGCGGTAGGCCGCACCGTCGGTCGCCATCACGGTCAGCACATAGCGCGACGGATCGGTGGCCGGCGGCAGCGTGAACGAGTAGTCGCCGCTGCGGTCGGTCTCTGCTTCCTCAGTCTTCAACTGCACCGGGAACATGCCGCTGTAGCGCAGTTCGCCCTCCACCATGGTGTTCTGCTGGCCGCGCAGGGACAGCGACAGCTTGGCATTCTTTACAGGCTTGCCATCCGGGTAGCGCAGAGAGATCGTGCCGCTGACTTTTTCGCCGGTCTTGAATTCCGGCTTGGCCGGCTGGACGTTGATCTCGAAGTGAGGCTTGACGTATTCCGCCACGCGGAACGCAGCACCGTACAGGCCATCCTTGTAGCTGAAGCGCAGCTCATAGCCGCCAGCGGTGGCCTGCTCCGGCAGGCGGAAACGGGTTTCCGTGCCAGTTTCCGGCGACAGTTGCAGGGTTTGCGTCAGCACCGGCGTGCCGTTCGGATCGAACACGGTCAGGCCGATCGGCGCCGCAGCGGCAGCCTGCGACAGGCGCGCCGACTTGAATTCGCGGCCGAGGAACTTGACGTTCACTTCATCGCCAGGACGGTACAGGGGACGATCCGTCACCGCATACATCTTGGTGTTATAGATCTCGCTGTCGTAGTAGAAGTTCTCCGACACGAACACGCCGCCACTGCGGTCCTCGCCGATCACATAGGTGTGCTCAGGGCTGCTGCGCTCCATCGACACCACGCCGTCCCTGGCGGTAGTGCCGGATTGCAGAACGCCGGTGCCGTCGGTCCACATCACGTTGGCATCGGCCACGGCGGCGCTGTTGTCGCGGCGCGCAGCCCATACCAGCATCTGGCCGGAAGATACCTTGGTCACCGCCATGGTGTCGGATACGAATACCAGCGTAGTCGCGCGATGCTCGCCGATGATGGCTTCCACCAGGTACAGGCCGGGCTTGCGCTTGCCGACCGGGATCATCACATTACCGCTGTTGCCGGCAATGAATTCGCTGCTGGAGCCGTCCATCTTGACGCCCTTCGGCGGCTCGATCGCCTTCGCCTGCCAGATCGGATAGCGGAAGCTGTCCACCATCTCGAAGCCCTTGATCGGTTTGTACTGCGGGTTGTTGGCGAACACGGTGGCGCGCTTCATCGCTTCGCCGTTCGTCGCCAGCTTGGGCTGGTTGGTCGTGACCGCGTGGCGAGCCTCGGACGAGAAGATCCGGCGCCATGCCAGGCGCGATTGCTTCCACCAGCTGTCCCACAGGAAGCTCAGGGCATTGGCCAGGCCCTCGCCCTGGTAGTTGCCTTCCACCTGGACCCGGTGCAGGTTGCGCTGCTTCTTCAGGAACTCCAGCGGTTGCGGCACGCGGTAGACCACGATGTCAGCGCCGGAATACTGCTCGAGCTGCGAGCGGCCGAAGTCGCGGCCGGGCACTTCCAGGCGCACGCGCGCCTCGTCCGTGCTGCCATAGCTGGCATCGGACAGCAGGAAGAACGGCTCGCCCTTGAACAGCGTGTAACCGCTGGACGGCGCCTCCTGTGCTTGCGCACCTGCCAGCGCGGTCAGCGCCAGCAAGCCTGCGAGGCACAGCTTCAGGACAGAAATGACAGCCGGAATACGCCGGCGAAGTTGGGATTGTTGACCGCTGGTTGCCACCGCGTGTCCTTCCATGTCGTTAGTTGTTGAATATCGACGGTACGAAGACCGTTATCTGTTGGGGTGACGGTGCCCGTGTGGTAAGCGATATGCGCCCCCATCCACACCATCAAATGTTGTTCGTCGCCCTGGTCGTAGAACAGCAGGTCGCCCGGGAGTGCCTGGCTGATCTCACGCGCCACAAAGCGGCTGTTGTGCTGCACCAGCGCCAGCGCTGTAACGAAGGCGCCTACCTTGCCTTCGCCTTGCACCCATCGATTGCGCAGGGCCGCCTGCTGCGGCGTCAGGTCCAGTTCCGGCGGCAGTCGCCGGTCGCTGGCAATGCCGTTGGCACGCATCCATTTGGCATCGTGCACGGACAAGGCTTCGTTGACGGCGAAACGCACCAGGCCCGCGCAATCGCGGTGGTGCCAGCGCGGCGAAGGACCTTGTTCGACCTGGGCGCTGATAATCCGAAGCATCCACGCCTGGAAGGCACGCGACTGCGCCTGCGACAGGCGCACCTGCGCGTCATTGGCACTGGTCAGCGCCAGCGCCCGTGGCGCCGCCACAGCAGCGGCGCATCCGGCCAGCAGGCGCAGCGTACTGCGACGCTTCATTTGCCCGCTGCCTGCCATTCCAGCGGTTGCCACGAAACGCCTTTGCCTGGCACGGACTTGAGAACCATGCGGTACGCCGGATACTTCTTCAGCGCCTGCAGGCGCGGCACCAGGTGTGCGTCGACTGCGCCGCGCAGCACAGGCTCGCGCTGGCTTGGCAGGGTATTGAAGCTTTCTTCTTCGATCAGCTTGGCCAGCGAAGCCGGCGCAATCAGGCCGACGGTGTGCTTGGCGTCCGGCAGCAAGTCCGAAGCGGCAGGCATTTCCTTGCGCTTCACAGCGAGCACCTGGTCGACCAGCTTACCGTCCGCCGAGAACACCACGGTGTTGCCGCTGATCGCCAGCGTCGGCGTGGTATCTCCCTGCGCCGTGGAAACCGCGCCACTCCAGCGCAATTCGCCTTTCTTGCCTTGCTGTTTCTGGGCGCCTTTGCCGTCGCGGATCGCGGCCTGGAACAGGCTTTCGAACAGCGCCTCATTGCCGCCGGCTCGATTGGCGACGAACACCGGCGTATGCAGGCGTGAGTTGCCGTACCAGCAGGCTGCGGCCGGGCCACTCAGCTCGGTCGCCAGCGGCAGCACTGGCTGGCTGGTCTTGCCGCTGATGCTTTTCAGCACAGGCTGCAGGCTGTTCCAATCCACCGGCAGCGTGAAGCAGCTGCTTGGGTTGTAGGGCAGCGCGCTCCACAGGGCGCTGCTGTCATAGCCATCTTTCGGCAGCTTGGCCGCATCGAGCAGTACCTGCGAGCGCCACGCGCCCTTGCTGAAATCGAAGCGCAGCGCTTCCAGTCCGCTGAAAAATGGCTGGTAGCCGAAGGACAGGAAATCGGCCTTGATGGCGATGCTATGGCCGTCCTGCGCCGCTTTCTCGAAGTGGAACTGGTCGTGGAAGACTTTCTGCTGTGCGGCATCCTTCCCCAGCAGCTTGGCGACCGTGGTTTGCGCCTTGTCGTCGCTTACCTTGCGGTCGGCGCCATACAGCATGCCAGGGTGCGACAGGATCACCATGCGGTCGCCGTGCGCCGCGAACAGCAGGTTGCGCTGATAAGCGTAATTCAGTGCATACACCGGCACCTTGTCGCCATCGACGCGCAAGTCGCCTGCGATGGTGAGCTGGGTGTCCTTCAGCGCCACCTTGCCCGCTTCTTCCAGCACGCGCGCCAGCTTGCCGCGCGAAACGGAGATCACGTAGTGTTTCAGCGAGCCATCGGCATCGCGCCACATGGCCACTTCCGCCGGTTCGTCCAGCACCATGCGGATCAACTGGTCGCCCCATCCCAACTCATGCTCGTAGGCGATGCGGCGCAGACTGCCCTTCAGGCCCAGGCGGTCTTCAGTCTGCTCGTAATAGAACAGGAAATCCTCGCGCAGCACGTCGCGCGCCAGCGGCACGGTCAGCAGATCGCGCGGCAGGCTGGAAAGGCTTTTGGTGACGACCAGGGCGTCCGGCTTGGACAGGTCGATCTTCAGGCTGTTGACAGGGCCATTCATGGCGCCCCAGCCAAAAGCCCGGTAGGCGAAAACGCCGCCGGCAACGACAACAACTGCCGCGGCGATCTTGGCCAAAGTCTTTTTGTTCATGGCGGGTCCGGCAAAGTTATATTAAATACAACGACGCCGAATTTTGCCATGGAGTAATCAAATTAGCTAGTTATTTTCGCAATCGTGCATGCCTCGCGTTTGTCGAAAGTGATCGACACCGGCAGGAAGCGCGCGATGACTTCTGCGTTGGTGCGGGTGTGCTGCGACAGCACGTCCATGGTGAAGCTGCCGCCGCCGGCCAGTGCCATAGGAACCAGCAACTGGTCGGCCAGGTGTTCGCTGACCGCAGCGCCCGACGCGATAAAGCGGCGGGCTTGCGCCACGGCGTCGCGCGCCACTTCCTCCGCGCGCCGGGCTTTTTCGCCGAAGGCGACGAAGACTTCCGTTACGTGCTCGTGGTCCAGCGTGATCAGCAACGCGTTGCCGGGGCCCCAGTTGTCCGGCAGCGTCTTGAAACGCAACTGGTCGCCAGACCATCCCATGGCGCTGGCTACGCAGTCCAGTTCACGCTTCGCAACACCCGGCGGTACTGCGGCCACGAGGCTTTCGGCATATGCTTCGCGCCGTTCACCGCGTGCCTCCAGCGCCAGTTGGCGCCAGGCCGCCAGCGGCTTCACGGTTGCCCGCACTGCCCCACCGCCGGCGGGATAGAAGCCGGTACGCTCCAGGTGGAATTCGACTTGCGCCCCCATATCGGCCATGGCGCGGCCATAGGCACGCTGCAGGAATTCCGCCGGCGGCGCCTTGGAGTTATGGGTACCACCGCTGACGCGTACCACCGATTCGCCCGGGGCGTACAGCAACGCGGGCACCACGGTCTGCAACACCAGGGTGGAGCTGCCGGCCGTGCCGATCTGGAATTCATACACGCCGGCCTTGATCGCGCCCGGCGCGAACGACAGGCTGGTCGAGCCGAGAGCGTCGCCCTCGACTTTCGCGCCGGAGATTTCCGCGGCCGCCTTGACCGAAGCAAGGTGCTGCCGCATCAAGCCCGGTTTCGAGCGGTTGGCGCGGATGTTCGAGATGCGGAACGGCTGGCCGGTAATCATCGAGAGCGTCAACGCGGTGCGCAGCACCTGGCCGCCGCCCTCCCCTTGGGATCCATCAATTTCAATCATTCTTGTTCTTATCCTTGTTCTTACCCTTTAACGCACACCACCTGCTTCAGGGTATGCACAACTTCAACCAGCTCTTCCTGCGCCTTCATGACGGCCTCGATGTCCTTGTAGGCCATCGGGATTTCGTCGATCACGCCTTCGTCCTTACGGCATTCGACACCTTCGGTCGCCTTTACCTGGTCTTCCAGCGAGAAGCGGCGCTTCGCCTCGTTACGGCTCATGGTACGGCCGGCGCCGTGGCTGCAGCTGTTGAAGCTCTCCGGGTTGCCTTTACCACGCACGATGAAGCTCTTCGCTCCCATCGACCCCGGAATGATCCCCAGCTCGCCTTCGCGCGCCGACACTGCACCCTTACGGGTCACCAGCACATCCTTGCCGAAGTGGCGCTCCTTCTGCACATAGTTGTGGTGGCAGTTCACTGCTTCCACGTGCGTCTGGAACGGCTTGGTGATGACGGTGCGCACGGAGGCGATCAGGTTCTGCATCATCACTTCGCGATTCATGCGGGCGAACTTCTGCGCCCAACCCACCGCTTCAACGTAGTCGTCATAGTGCTGGGTACCTTCTTCCAGGTAGGCCAGGTCCTTGTCCGGCAGGTTGGCGATATGGGTGCGCATATCCTTCTGCGCCAGTTCGATGAAGTGGGAGCCGATGGCATTACCCACGCCGCGCGACCCGGAGTGCAGCATGAACCACACCGAACCTTCTTCATCCAGGCACACTTCAACGAAGTGGTTACCTGAACCCAGGGTTCCCAGGTGGCGGTAGTTGTTGGTGTTTTTCAGCTTCGGCGTTTTCTCGCAGATCACGTCGAATTCATCCTTCAACTGCCCCCACGCGACGTCCACGGCCGAAGGCGGGTTCTCCCACGAACCGCGGTCGCGGCCACGGAATTTCGGGGTCAAGCCGTGCGGGATCGCTTTTTCGATCGCGCTACGCAGGGGACCCAGGTTATCCGGTAGGTCACGCGCATTCAGCGTGGTCTTGGCGGCCATCATCCCGCAACCGATATCCACGCCGACTGCCGCCGGAATGATCGCACCGAGGGTCGGGATCACGCTACCGATGGTCGAACCTTTACCCAGGTGGACGTCAGGCATCACGGCAATATGCTTGTAGATGAAGGGCATCTTGGCGGTGTTGGCCAACTGCTGGCGCGCCTCCGATTCAACCGGCACACCCTTGGTCCACATCTTCACCGGGCTACCGCCCGACACTTCCATCACATCGTAGCTTTCTTTTTTCATTTTCACTCTCTCTTCACTAATAGGTTCCCGACAAAGGTGGGCAGGACGTGCCGGAATTGAACCGGCCTTCACCAGATGTAGTCCTGTCCGCATTCGGGACAAACTTGTTGACGGACTGCGCCATGACAAGAAATTGGTGTGACATCGAACATTTGGGATATGTAGTCACACCGGCATTCATGCCGCCCCCGTTTCCTTCAAAAACTTTCTTGCAAAACTATTGCAAGCGAATCTTTCCAACCCAGTGCTCGGCGCCAAGCTGTCCAGCAGCAAAGGCAGCCAGCAGATTGAATACCTCGTCCGAAAAGCCGCCGATGTTCAACACATCGCGCTGCTCAGCCGCCTGCGTTGTGCCATACGGCGCAATGTCGATGCACACCAGCTTAGCGGCCGGGTTGCGGCGCTTAAACTCAGCCCATTCGCGCATAGTGGCGGTTGCGCCGTTGCGCCGGGCATCAATCCACGACTCGTTATCAGACACGAACACCACCAAGTCTGCCCTTACTTTACGCGCGTTCATCCAGGCCAGCGGCGCGCTGCAGTTGGTACCGCCGCCACCGATCGAAGCCAGCTTTTGCGCATTCGTCATGACCGAATCGCGTGGATTGAGTTTGCAATCGACCACGTTCACTTCAAACGGCAGGACGCTCGAGCCAGGGTTCTTGCGCAATATGGCCGCACTCACCAAGGCAGCGACATCGATGCAACGCATCACGGAAGTGGCGCCTCGGCGATGACCGCTCACGGCACTCTGCATGGAGCCGGAAACATCTGGGCACACAACCACTTTGCCGTCCAGCGCGGGCACGTTGGCCAGCGCAATTTCCATTGCATCCTGCAGCGCTTCGCGCACTTCGTTCGGCACGTCCTCGCCAGCGGCCTTATATGCAGCCAGCAGCTGATACGGGAAGGCCTTGGCTTTCGCAATCGCCGCCGCGTCGGTAAGTTTGGCGGCAATCGCCTCCGTCATGCCTGGTAGTCCATACACGCCGTGGCGCGCAAAGGTATTCAAGTTCATGCGCACCATCTGCCAGCCCCCGGCCTTGGCAATGTTCGCCCACGCCGACGTATCCAGGTCCAGGGCAGCCAGCATCTGGAACGGCACTTCAGGCAAAGGTTGCGACTTGTCGCGCTTATATGCCTCGAAAGCTTTCACGCGCGGCGGCAGGGCTTCCGCGTTATAAGGACGATCCAGCAGCCATGCAAAGAAGGCTTCGCGCCATGGCTCGGCAGGCTTGGGATGGACCATCTTGACCACATCAGCCAGGGACGGCGCCGTACCGACCGATGCGGCCAGCAAGGCCTGCTCGGAAGCGTTGTTCAGCCAGGCCTGCACGAGCTTCTTCGGGCGGGAACCCAGCGATTTGCGGCCCGTCGCGCCGGAGCGCAGGATTTGCACGAAGTTGCGCAGCATTTTTCCATTGTCGATCACTCGCCCGAAAGCCGTCGCCAGTTCCGGCGCGCCTTTCCCCGCCAGCACTGCCAGCAGTAGCGCAGGCATATCCTTCATATAGCCGCGCTCACGGCAATAGATCGCAGCCTGCGAAATAAAGCGCGCGTCGACTTTTTCGCACAGCTCCATGACGGAAGCCAATTGCGCTTCGGCGCCGGCATAGAACGTGTCGTTCAGGCAGCCGGTCGCCGCGTACTGGGCAAGGCGATGCTCAGGCGTCATTGCATATGCCGGTGCAGCGTGCATGTTCACAGTGTCTGCCACCGGCAGGAATTTCTGTTTCAGGCTTTGGAATAACTGGATGTTTGCCATGATGATTTCCTTTGTTCTTGCTTCATCTATTGCAAGCACCGTGCCAGCTCATTAAGTCATTGATTATTAAGGAATGACAATTTTTTGAATTTATGCTACCTTATCTTTATAGATAATTATTTATACGTAAATGGAAAAGCGAATTGTCGTGCTGGGCTTCCTGGGAACCCAACTGGATAGCGGCAAAGGCAGCGGGCGTTGGGAAAAGTGGCGCCCCACTGTGGCGATCACCCAATATGAGGACGTGCTGGTAGATCGCTTCGAACTCCTATGTAATGCCCCTCATCTCGCTTTAGCCGAACTGGTCAAAGAGGACATGCAGGCGGCATCGCCTGAAACAAAGGTGAACCTGCATTCGCTGCCAATCAGCGATGCCTGGGACTTCGAGGACATGTACAGCTGCCTGTACGACTTCGCCCAAGGCTACGACTTCAACCCTGAGGAAGAGGAGTACTGGGTGCACATCACGACCGGTACCCACGTGGCGCAGATCTGCCTGTTCCTGATGACCGAAGCACGCTACTTTCCAGGGCGCCTGCTGCAAACCTCGCCTCCCAAGCGGCAGGGCGCCAACACTCCAGGCGCTTACACGCTGATCGACCTGGACCTGTCGCGCTACGACCAGATCGCGCAGCGCTTCTCCAACGCGCAACGCGAGGGCGTGGAATTCCTGAAGTCCGGCATCGCCACCCGCAATCCGCATTTCAACCTCATGATCGACGAGATCGAACACGTGGCGGCGCGTTCGCGCGCGCCAATGCTGCTGATGGGGCCAACCGGTGCGGGCAAGTCTTTCCTGGCGCGCCGCGTGTATGAACTGAAGAAGGCGCGCCACCAGCTCGACGGCGCCTTCGTCGAAATCAACTGCGCCACGCTGCATGGGGACGGCGCCGGCTCGACCCTGTTCGGCCACGTGAAGGGCGCCTTCACCGGTGCGGCATCGGACCGCCCCGGCTTGCTGCGCACTGCACACAAAGGCCTGCTGTTCCTTGACGAGATCGGCGAGCTGGGGCTGGACGAACAGGCCATGCTGCTGAAGGCAGTCGAGGAGAAGCGCTTCCTGCCAATGGGCGGTGACCATGAAGTGCGCAGCGATTTCCAGCTGATCGCCGGCACCAACCGCGACCTGGCGCGCGAAGTGGCTGCAGGCCGCTTCCGCGATGACCTGTTCGCACGAATCAACCTGTGGACTTACTCCCTGCCCGGCCTGAGCGAACGGCAGGAGGACATCGAACCCAACCTGGACTACCTGCTGGCACAATTCGGTGCAGAGAACGGCTCGATGGTGCGCTTCAATATCGAGGCGCGCCAGCAGTACATGCGCTTTGCGGCGTCGCCGGACGCGCTTTGGAACGGCAACTTCCGCGACCTGTCGGCCTCAGTCACGCGCATGGCAACGCTGGCCGATGCAGGACGCATCACGGCGCCGATCGTCGCGGCGGAAGTCGCTCGCCTTCAGCGCCAATGGAAGCCGCTGGCGGAAGGCGTGAAGGCCACCGTCACGCTCGACGGACTGTTCGACGAAGAAGCGCTTGAGCAGATTGACCTGTTCGACCGCATGCAACTGGAATCCGTGATCGCCATTTGCCGCCAGTCGAAGACCATGTCCGACGCCGGCCGCAAGCTGTTCGCCGCCTCGCGGCTTGGCAAGGCGAAGCCGAACGATGCGGACCGCTTGAAAAAATACCTGGCCCGCTTTGGCCTGGAGTGGGAACAGGTCAGCTAGATCTTGGCGCGCACGTGGCAGGTGTTGAATCGTTCGCCCTGCTCGAAACTGATTGTCACGGGCAGGAAATGCGTAATCACTTCCGCATTCGTGATCGCGTGTTGCGACACGTGGTCCAGCGTGTAGGAACCGCCGCCCGCCAACGCCATCGGCAGCATCACCTGGTCGCCCAGGTGTTCGCCCACCGCTGCGCCGGAAGCGAGATAGCGGCGGGCCTCAAGCGCCGCCTCGCGTGCCACCGCTTCCGCCCGCACACCGCGATCGCCGATGGCGGAGAACACCTCCGTCACCGTTTCGCTCTCTACGGTCAGCAAGACCGCATTGCCCGGGCTGGCCGAAACGGGTGCAAGAACTTCACGCAGCTGCTCGCCCTCCCATCCCAGCAGGTTACGCACAGTCGCGTATTGGCGGTGCGCCACCTGAGCCGGCAGGCGCGCTGCAATCGCTTGCGCGTAAGCCTGCTGCAAGCCGCCCCGGTCGAGCAGGTCGAGCCGGCGCAACTGCTTGCATGGCCAGACGTTGGCCGAAATGCTGCCGCCTCCGGCCGGATAGAAGCCATAACGTTCGATATCAATCTCGATGTCCGCGCCCATGGCTGCGAGCACGCGGCAGTATGCCCGTTGCAGGAATTCGGCCGGCGGCGCCTTTGGATTATGCGTGCCGCCCGTGACCGTCACGACGGTCGGCTGTTCAGCGAACAGCAAGGCAGGAACCAGGGTTTGCAGCACCAGTGTTGTGCTGCCGGCAGTGCCGATATCGAAGTCGTACACGCCGCCGGTCACACGGCCGGGCGTGAATTCCAATGAAATTGAGCCGACTTCGGCGTGGCTGACAGTGGCATTGCAAACGATAGCTGCTGCGCGCGCTGCCGAAAGGTGCTGGCGGCGCAAGCCGGGCGGCTGGCGATTGGCGCGGATATTCCGGATGCGGAAGGCCTGGCCGGTAATCATCGACAGCGTCAGCGACGTACGCAGGATCTGCCCGCCACCTTCGCCCGTCGAACCGTCCAGTTCAATCATCGCGCACCTCCCTGCCGGCATTATGCTGCCGCCGGCAGGGAGGTGGCGCACGAACATCAGTAAGTGTTCAGTGCCTTCGAGAACTTAATCAACCACAAGCGGCTTGGACGCTCACGGTCATCGCCACGCGCAACACGGATGGTGTTGGCGGCGTTGCAGCCGGCTGCATTGCTGGTGATGATGGTGCCGTTCGCATCGACATTGCACTTGGTGACGTCGGCATCAGCCACGACGTCGCCGGATGGCGTGAAGATTTTGGTCTTGAGGCCGAAGTCATTATCGTTGGCCAGAGCCAGCGTGTTGCCGTCAACGATGGTCAGGCCTTCCGCCTTTTCCGCCAGCCAGCCGATGGCGTTCAGGTCCAGCAGCAGGGTTTTCTTCAGCGTGACTACCTTGGACCAGTCGGCGCCATTGACCACCACTGCGCCCATCGAACTCTTTTCGAGGTCGGATGTAGCCGGGTTGTATGCAACAGCGTTGATGTCGGTCGCGCCGCCGATTTCCACCAGCATCAATTTGTTGAATACCTTGCCGCCCGGCGCGGCGCCTTGCTCGATCACGATGAACTTGCCGTTGCCCAGTGCGACCATGTCGCCCAGCTTGGCGTTGCCGGTGCGGCCATCCGCGTAATCGGCGCCGTTCAAGGGGTAGGCAAACATGCGGCCAGTGCTGCCCGTGGCCGGGTCGAATTCGATCCAGCGGGTGAAGCGTGCAAAGCGTTCCACCTGCTCGTTCTTGCCGGTCACCGAGTACAAGGCGCTGCCGTCGGTCAGGGGGCTTTGCAAGAAGCCGTGCAGCTTGTCGGTTGCAGTATCGAGCGCCATGCCTTCCATGCCGCGGTTGGCGCGGCGCTTTGCGAAGATGGCAGGCAGGCCGCTTCCTGGAGCATAACGCGACTGGATCACGCCACTCGCGGCATCGATCTTCAAGATGAAGGGGCCGTATTCATCGGACACCCACAGCGCATTGCGCTTCTTGTCGAAGGCAATGGCTTCAGTATCGAGGCCATTCACGTTGTACACCGCCTTGGTCGTGGCATCGTATTTCATCGCATCTAAGACCGGCACTTCAGCGGAGTTGCCCAGCGTGCCGGCCGGGATGGCCAGGCCGAAGCTGTTTGTATTTGCGGAGACCTTGATCGGCAGCGTGGAGTTCAGTACGGCGCCGCCTTTGCCGACCGTGATGATGCCGATCGATGGCGTGAAGCTTGGCGACGGGAAGATCTTGGCGCCCATGGTGCCGCTGCCGCCTGGATTAGGCACATTCGGGCCGTCGCCGTTCGGACCGCGGTCGGTCAGTCCATAGAATTCCAGGTCGCCGTTGGCGGTCGTGCCTTTGAACGCCAGTGCAGAACCGTAGGACGGAAGGAAGCCCAATGGAAAATCGGCCTTCACCTTGGCATTGCTGCCTTCATATGGAATGTAGAAGCTGTTTGCAGCCTGCACCTGGTAGCGCGTTACGGTGACTGAGGCGGCCGCCTGGGTAAAGGTTTCCTGCACCGGCGTGCCAACCCTGGATGCCAGCGTGTCTTCGAAGTGCTCGCGCACCAATTGGCGGCGGTCGTCATCGACGCCGCGCGCAGCATAAGCAGTGCCGGCGGCAACCAGGTTGGCGGCCATGGCCTTGTTGAAATCTGCCGCGGCGGCGCCGAAATCGGCCGACTTGCCGGCCAGCGCAGCTTTCACTTCGGCCGTGATCCTGATGCCGTTCGAGGGATCATTGTCTTCATCCAGCAGCTGCAGTGCCAGCAGGCGGTTGACGACCTTGGCGTCCTTGACGTCGGTCCCGCCGGCAAGTTGCAGCGGAGTGATGATCGGCGCGCATGCGGCGCTGCCCAGTGCAAGGCCGCCTACGCTGAAGCTGATGGTGTCGCCTTCCTTGCAGGTGAACTCGCCCTTGGCGCCGGTCGCAGCCTTGGCAGCCGTGCCGGCCACATAGTCCGCGCCTTCCACGGCGCCGTCGACGAAGGCGCCGTTGACCGAAAGTTTGACGGGTTCATTGCTGCCGCCAGCGCCGCAGGCGGCAAGTGCGATGGCAAGGGGAAGGAGCGACAGGGATTTCATGCTGGCCTCTGGAGTTTAAAAGGCGCAGCTTAACGAGAGGAAGTGACCTGCTGATGACACAAAAGCAAAAAGGCCCGCTATTCAGCGGGCCTTTTTGGCTTGTTACTTAGTCTGACGATAACCTACTTTCACACTGGTTGCAGCACTATCATCGGCGCAGAGTCATTTCACGGTCCTGTTCGGGATGGGAAGGGGTGGGACTGACTTGCTATGGTCATCAGACTGACCGGTACTTGGTTCGCGCTTGGCGCGTCACCAGGAATTATTAGCTTGACGATAACCTACTTTCACACTGGTTGCAGCACTATCATCGGCGCAGAGTCGTT
>CAMLSG010000030.1 GCA_946482635.1 uncultured Duganella sp. | reverse complement strand
GACAAGGCCACCGGCAAGGAAAACAAGATCACCATCAAGGCGAACTCCGGCCTGTCCGAAGAGGAAATCCAGAAGATGGTGAAGGACGCGGAACTGAACGCGGAAGAAGACAAGAAGCTGAAGGAACTGGCCGAGTCCCGCAACCAGGCCGACGCGCTGGTGCACTCGACCAAGAAATCCCTGACCGAGTACGGCGACAAGCTGGAAGCCGGCGAGAAAGAGAAGATCGAAGCTGCGATCACCGCCCTGGAAGCCACCATCAAGGACGGCGACAAGGCAGCGATCGACGCCAAGGTGGCAGCGCTGTCCGAAGCTTCGCAGAAGCTGGGCGAGAAGATGTACGCTGACATGCAGGCGCAGCAAGGCGCAGCCGGTGCCGAAGGCGCTGGTGCCGGTGCACAGGCTGAATCCAAGCCAGCCCAGGACGACGTGGTCGACGCTGACTTCAAGGAAGTCAAAGACAGCAAGTAAGCTTCAAATCCGGTCAACTCTATGACCTGCCGAGCCGAGCATCCAACAGGGGCTCGCTCGGCTTTTTCGCATAAATTGGTACACCATGGCAAAGCGTGATTTTTACGAGATCCTCGGGGTCGCTAAGAACTCGTCCGAAGACGAAATCAAGAAGGCCTATCGCAAACTCGCGATGAAATACCATCCGGACCGCAATCCGGATAACAAAGAGGCCGAAGAGAAGTTCAAGGAGGTCAAAGAGGCCTACGAGATGCTGACCAACCCGGAAAAGCGCGAAGCGTACGACCGTTACGGTCACGCCGGCGTTGACCCGAATATGGGTGCGGGCGGCGGCGGCGGCTTCGGCGGCTTTGGCGACGCCTTCGGCGACATCTTCGGCGACATTTTCGGCGGCGGCCGCAGCCGCCAGTCCGGCCCGCAGGTTTATCGCGGCGCCGACCTGCGCTACAACCTGGAAATCACCCTGGAGCAGGCCGCCCACGGCTTCGACACCACCATCCGCGTGCCGAGCTGGGACAAGTGCGACACCTGCCACGGTTCCGGCGCCAAGCCGGGCACCCAGCCGGTCACCTGCAATACTTGCGGCGGCCACGGCCAGGTGCGCATGCAGCAGGGCTTCTTCAGCATCCAGCAGACCTGCCCGAAGTGCCACGGCACAGGCAAGATCATTCCCGAGCCATGCCCATCGTGCTCCGGTGCGGGCCGCATCAAGCGCAACAAGACGCTGGAAGTGAAGATCCCGGTCGGTATCGACAACGGCATGCGCATCCGCTCCACCGGCAACGGCGAGCCGGGAACCAACGGCGGGCCGCCGGGCGACCTGTATGTGGAAATCCACATCAAGCCGCACGCCGTGTTCCAGCGTGAAGGCGACGACCTGCACTGCGAAATGCCGATCAGCTTCGCCAAGGCGGCGCTGGGCGGGGAAATCGAAGTGCCGACGCTGGATGGTAAAGTATCGTTCACCATTCCGGACGGCACCCAGTCCGGCAAGACCTTCCGCCTCAAGGGCAAGGGCATCAAGGGCGTGCGCTCCGGTTATCCGGGCGACCTGTTCTGCCATGTCGCCGTTGAGACCCCGGTCAAGCTGACCGACAAGCAGAAGGAACTGCTGCGCGAATTCGAGCGTTCCACCACCGAGGGTGGTGCGAAGCATAGCCCACAGACCAAGTCCTTCATGGACAAGGTCAAAGACTTCTTCGAGTGAGAGACATGAGCGACGACGTACTGAAGCACCTGCTGGAAAACAACCGCAAATGGGCCGAGGCCAAATTGGCCAAGGACCCGGATTACTTCCGAGACCTGTCGATGGTGGGACCGGAATACTTGTGGATCGGCTGCTCCGATTCCCGCGTACCGGCGAACGAACTGCTTGGCCTGCCGCCGGGCAAAGTGTTCGTACACCGTAATATCGCCAACGTGGTGGTGCACTCGGACCTGAATTCCCTGTCGGTGCTGCAGTTCTCGATCGAAGTGCTGAAGGTCAAGCACGTGATCATCGTGGGCCACTACGGCTGCAAGGGCGTGCACACCGCCCTGACCGGCGGCCGCGTGGGCCTGGTCGACAACTGGCTGCGCCATGTGCAGGACGTCGCCACCAAGCACGAACGCTACCTGGGCACCGCGCTGAACGACGTCAACAAGCAGAGCGAGCGCCTGTGCGAACTGAACGTGGTGGAACAGGTGGCGAACGTCTGCTCCACAACCATCGTGCAGGACGCCTGGGACCGCGGCCAAGAACTGACCGTGCACGGCTTTGTGTATGGCCTGAAGGACGGCCTGCTGAACGACCTGGGCATGAACATCAGCTCTCCGGCAGACCTGCAGCCTTCCATCGACGCCCGCCTGGCATCCTACGCCAAGCAGTAAACCTGTTAAAAAAGCATGTACACTCCTGTGCATGCTTAAAACCATCACTGCCTTCTTCGCTTCCCTTGGCGCCTCGCGCGCCAGGGCTGCGGGAAATTTCCATCCCCACTCCCAGCTCGCCGTGAAGGCGGGAGATGTGCTCGTCCAGCCGCTGCCGGATGGCCAGGGCTGGAGCTCGCTCAAGGTGTTCGCTGTCGACGGCGCCACCGCCCATTGCCTGACTTACGAAACGAGTACCGGCAAGCCTGCGCTGGCATCGCTGGCACAAGCCGCCGTGCGCATGGCGCACTCGCCGCGCGCTGCGGCTTCACTGGCGGAAGGATGGGAGCTGGCCGGCAACCAGCCCGCCACAGCGCGCGAATTGCAAGGCCTGAAGTATATGGACTTCGAACTCTATGTCCGCCTGACCGGGCAGGACGTCGACACGATCATGCGCACCGCCACCGAGCATTTCGAACGCGCCGGAATGCACGCCGCCGAAGGCCGCCGCATCGACGCCATCAACGAATACGGCAAGGCAATCGAACTGTATCCCGCCTACACCGACGCGCTGGACAAGCGCGCCTTCGCCTTCATGGAACTGGGCCTGCACCAGCAAGCCTTGCGCGATCTGGACGAATCGATCTACCTCAATCCAGAAGGCATGGCAGCCTTCTTCGCCAAGGGGGAATGCCTGCTCAAACTGGGCCACCTTGACGAAGCCGAGGCCATCTTCACCGAAGGCCAGGAACTCTTCCCCGAGCACGCCTCCCAGTTCAACGAGTTCCTCAAGCGCACCCGCGCCTTCGCCCTGACTGGCCGCCCGGCATAGCGTTATTTTGCGGTGGTTTTAATTGGTAGTTTCGCTGCAGCAGCCATGGCTATTAGCGCATCCAGATCAAACGAATCAATTTCGTCGTGCAGCAGGTCCGCGACGCGCTGTTCGGTGACATTGGATAAGGCGGCCGCCTGAGATTTGTTGAGCTCGTTCCGTTGGATATATGCCTTAAGCATGATCAGCAAGTCCGAGCGTTGGGTCATCTCATCGGCACTTTCCGGGGAATCTTCGATTGCGTTCCAGACATTGGTAAACAATTGGGTGCTCACGGCCGCAATTCCTTCAGTAGTTCTTTGAAACGCTGTGATCCGATGTCGATGTCCAGTTTGCTTGTTTTCTCTGACTTCTTCTGAAAACAGTGTAGAACATAAATCGCATTAGTGAATTTTGCCGCGGAACGCCAAGGGTTTGATGTCAGCCATTTTTAGAGGCGGATAAAGGCGCGAAAAGATGCGCGGAGAGCTTACGATAGCCAAACCGCGAATAAGCTGCCCTCGAATAGATCAAACGGGATTGCCAATATTTTGCTGGAAGTCCAGGAATTCGTACGCCGTACGGCGCGTGGTTTCCAGCATCGGCAGATGACCGACTCCCTCCATCATGACCAGCCGTGCATTCGGCATCACTGCCTTTGTTGCGGAGGCGCCTTTCGCACTGAGGATGCGGTCTTCGGTACCCCATACAATTAACGCAGGCACATCGATGGGCACGCGCAGGCGTGGCGAACCCACCAGTTGCTTCAAAAGCTCGCAGTGCAGTGGGTAATCAGCCATAGCGCGCCGCGCCAGCACGCGTTTCAACGAGTAAGGAAAGTATGGCGCCTTCGCCATACAGGTCGCCATCATCGTGTCGAAATCGCGCACCTCGCGCACGAGCAAAGGCATGCTGCCGCCGGCAAGGTAGTCTTGGAAAGCAGGGGTTTCAAACGCCTCGTCGGTGCCGGCAGGGGCGAGTAGCCACAGGCTTTGGACTTGCTCCTGGTAGCGCGCCGCGTATTCGGCTGCGATAAAGCCGCCCATCGAATTGCCGCCCATGTGGAAGCGCTGCACGCCCAGTTCAGCCATGAAGGCGCGAAGATTCTCGACTTGCGTTGCCATATCGTGCCTCGCGCCGGAATCGCGGCGCGCATCGCCAAAGCCCGGCAGGTCCGGAATGATGACGCGGTAGTGGGGAGCGAGGAAGCGCGCGATGCGGGTGAAGTTGTCCTTGTCGCCGGCAAAACCGTGCACCAGCAGTAGTACCTCCTTGCCCGCGCCGCTATCGAGGTAGGGCAGGGAGGCGTGCCGCAGGTTGAGCCCGGAGCGCTTGCGTTCCAGTGCCAGCGAAGCCCGCGCCACCGGGCCTGGCAGCAGCCGGTCCGCCGCCGCCAGCGCCAGCACCGCGCCGCCCAACGCGTAAAGGAAGAACATCCCAGTTTCCGTATTGACTTGTTATTAATGCAAAATTATAGTCTGCCAAACCATCCAGGGGGCGGCAATGGACTATGACGTTGTGATCGTGGGCAGCGGCTTTGGCGGCATATGCAGCGCGATCAAGCTGAAGGAAGCAGGCATCGACAACTTCGTCATCCTGGAAAAGGACGAGGTGTTCGGCGGCACCTGGCGCGTCAACACCTATCCCGGCGCAGCCTGCGATATTCCCAGCCACCTGTACTCGTTTTCCTTTGCGCAGAACGCGCACTGGAGCCGCCTGTTCCCGCGCCAGGACGAACTGCTCGAATACACCTTGCGCGTCGTGCGCGAATTCGGCCTGGAGCGGCACCTGCGACTCGGCACGGCGCTGCGTTCGTCGCAGTTCGATGAGGCCACGGGCACCTGGCGCATCGCCACCAGCAAAGGCGACATGACCGCCCGCACGGTGATCTTCGCCATCGGCCTGCTGGGACGCCCAAGCGTGCCGCACTTTCCAGGCATCGAGCGTTTCCGCGGCCAGGCCTTCCATTCCGCGCAATGGGACCACAGCATCGACTTGCGCGGCAAGCGCGTGGCCGTGATCGGCAGCGGCGCCAGCGCGGTGCAGTTCGTGCCGGAGATACAGCCGCTGGTGCGGCAGCTGGACCACTTCCAGCGTACGGCACACTGGGTGCTGCCGCGCCCCGACCGTGCCGTTACCCGCGTCGAGCGATGGCTGCTCGATCGCGTGCGCCCGCTGCAGCTGCTGTTCCGCGCCAAGCATTATGTGCAGTTCGAATCGCGTGTCGTGCTATTCATTTTCCTGCCCGCGCTGGCGAAGCTCATGCAATGGCAGGCCATGCGTCACCTGAAGCAGCAGGTGGCTGATCCGCAGCTGCGCGCCAAACTGGCGCCGGAGTACACGCTGGGCTGCAAGCGCGTGCTGCTGACCAACGATTACTATCCCGCGCTGGCGCAGCCCAACGTCGCCGTGCTGAAAGACGGCATCCGCGAAGTGCGTGAGTACAGCATCGTCACCGGCAGCGGAGAGGAGCGCCCGGTCGATGTGATCATCTACGCCACCGGCTTCGACGTCGAACATGCCTACGGCCCGATCGAACTGCGTGGGCGCGGCGGCTGCAGTTTCGGGAAGGCGCTGGAGGATGGCGCAGGCGCGTACAAAGGCGCGACCGTCGCAGGGTTCCCCAACTTCTTCATGATCACCGGGCCGAATACCCTGTTGGGCCACAATTCAATGCTCTACATGATCGAATCCGGCGTGCGCTACGCCGTGGATGGCGTGCGGCGCGTGCTGCGCGACGGCCTGCACTCGGTCGAGGTGAAGCCGGAGGTGCAGGGCGCCTACAACCGCAGGCTGCAGCAAAAGCTCAAGGGCACCGTATGGCACACCGGCTGCAAGAGCTGGTACCTCGATTCGCGCGGTCGCAACCTGGTGATCTGGCCCGGCTTCACCTTCCATTACCGTCATATCACCAGGCGCTTCGATATCGGCAGCTACATCGTGCGCCGTTCGATGCGATAATCAGCCGGGTTGAGGCAGGCATGGACAAAATGGACGATGTAAGCAAACAGGCGCGCGCCACTGGCGGCGCCACCGTATATGACGTGGCACGCGCGGCCGGGGTGTCGGCCATGACGGTCTCGCGCGTCATCAACGGCAATTCCCATGTCAGCGAGGCCACGCGCGACAAGGTGCTGGCCGCCATCGCCTCGCTCAAATACCAGGTGAACCATGCGGCACGCGCGGCCCGCATCGGTACGCTGCGCGTTGGCCTGCTGTACAGCAATCCCAGCGCCGCTTTCCTGAGCGCCCTGCTGGTCGGTGCGATGGACCAGTGCGGCCAGAATGGCGCCCAGTTGCTGTTGGAACGCTGCGACGGCCTGTCCAGCCAGCGCAAGGCCATCGAAAGGCTGATCGCCGAAGGCGCCGACGGCATCCTGGTGCCGCCGCCCCTGTGCGACGCCGAAGAGGCGCTGCGCCAGCTCGATGAAATCGGCATCCCGACGGTGGCAGTGGCCACTGCGCGCCCGTTGACCGGCGTGGCAGCGGTGCGCATCGACGACTACGAAGGCGCACGCACCATGACGCGCTACCTGCTGTCGCTGGGCCACCAGAACATCGCCTTCATCAAGGGCGACCCGGAGCACACCCCGGCCCAGCTGCGCTACCAGGCCTTCATGGACACGATGGAGGAAGCCGGCCTGGCGGTGCCGCCGCAGCGCGTGGCGCAGGGCCTGTTCACCTACCGCTCCGGCTTGACTGCGGCACGCAGCCTGCTGGCGCGGGAGCCGCGGCCGACCGCCATCTTCGCCAGCAACGACGACATGGCGGCCGCCGTGATCGCCGTGGCGCACGGCATGCACCTGCAGGTGCCGGAAGACCTGACGGTGTGCGGTTTCGACGATACGCCGGTGGCCACCACCGTCTGGCCGGAACTGACCACCATCCACCAGCCGATCGGCGACATGGCGCGCCTGGCGGTCGACCTGCTGGTCGACCAGGTGCGCAGCCGCCGCGCAGGCGAATCACGCCACGTGCCGCACCGCCTGCTGCCCTATACCCTCGTTACGCGCGAATCCTCGGCCGGAAGCCCGGCTCCTTACCAGTAAGGCCGCCAGTTGCGCTGCAGCCTGGTGAGCGCTTCCAGGTAGAAGTAATCGCCCCAGATGCAGCATTCGTCCACGCCGATGCCTTGCGGCTTGTGGTACACCGCATGCTGCAGCAGGCCGCTGCCCGGCGCCGCGTCCTGGACCAGGTAGCTGGCCGACAGTTCTTGCACGATGCCGATGGCGGCGCGCCGGTAGGCCGGGCGCAGCGGGTCGTCGGCCGCCAGGTTCGCTTCCAGCTCCAGCAGGCCGCAGGCGGCGATGGCCG
This sequence comes from uncultured Duganella sp., assembly GCA_946482635.1. Next base: position 25,983 of record CAMLSG010000030.1, on the reverse strand, counting down.
CAGCAGAGCTGTCGCGTTCTTCGCTGCCGGAGGTGAACACCAGGTCCCAGTAGCAGATGCCGTCCGCGGGCAGGCGGTTCAGGAAGTAGTTGGCCAGCACCTTGGCCAGCTCCAGCAGGCGCGCGTTGCCGTTGTAACGGTACACCAGCGGGAAGCCCGAAATGCCCCAGGCCTGTCCGCGCGACCAGCACGAATCGTCGGCGAAGCCCTGGTGCGTATTGCCCTGCAGCGGGCGGCCACTGGCGGGATCGAAGAAGAAGGTGTGGAAGGTGGAACCGTCCGGCCGCACAATATGGCGCGCCGCTGCCTCGATATGGCTGTCGGCGGCAGCGCGGAACGCCGCTTCGCCGCTATGCTCGCTGGCCCAGTACAACAATGGCAGGTTCAGGTTGCAATCGATGATCATGCGGCCCTGCTGGGCCGGGTCGCTCAACTCGCCCCAGGCCTGGATGATGCCGGCGTGCGGCAGGTAGCGTTCCAGCAGCAGGCGTGCTGCGCCCAGCGCCGCTTCCGCCGCCAGCGGATCGCCGGTCAGGCGATGCGAGGCCACGCAGGACAGGCTGTACAGGAAGCCCAGGTCGTGGTGGTTGGTGTGCTGGCGGCCGGCCTGGCGCGTATGGAAACTGCGCACCTGGCGTTCGGCGCCGGCGCGGTAATGCGGCGCGCCGGTCAGCTCATAGGCCAGCCACAGCATGCCTGTCCAGAAGCCGTTGGTCCATTCGATATTGCCGATTGCCGGGTATTGCAGGCCGCTGCTCGATGGCGCGGGAAAGTTGTCGCCGAAGTGGCGCAGGTTGCGGTCGATGGACAGCAGGGCCTGGGCGGTGGCGCGCTGCAGCAGCACGCTGTCGATGCTGCCGTCCCAGTGCGGCGGCAGGCGTTCGACGTCCAGCGCTTCCAGGCGCGCGCTGTTCAGGGCTTGGGTCATGCGGTAACTCCTTGGGGCTTGTTGCGTGTGGCGATTTCCGGCGCAGTGGGCGACAGCAGCCATGCCGACAGCAGCAGGAACACCAGGCCCAAAGCTGCCATCAGCAGGTAGGTGGCAGGGAAGCCGAGCAGGTCGTAGCCCTTGCCGGCGATAGGCGACAGGATCGCCAGGCCGAGCGAATGGCCGAAGCTGACGCCGACCATGTAGATGGTGGAGGCCAGGCGGTTGTCGAAGTGGCAGGCGATATAGCGGAACACCGACACCACCAGGATCGGCAGCTCCACCGAATGCAGCAGCTTCATCGCCGAGATGCTGAGCGGGCCGACCGCCAGGCCGGAGCCGGCAATGCGCACCAGCATGATGCCGCCGGCCAGCAGCAGGCCGCGCTTGGCGCCGATGCGCTTGACCAGCAGCGGCGACAGGAACAGGCCGCCGGCTTCGATGAAGATCTGCAGCGAATTGAGGTAGCCGAACATGGCGGCGCCGGTTCCTTTGTCGGCGAACAGGCTGGTGAAATAGCTGGGGAACTGCTGGTCGAACACCAGGTACAGGTTGGTGACGCCGAGGATGAACACCATGAAGCGCCAGAACTGGCCGTTGCGCAGCAGGGCCAGCGCTTCCGCCAGGTGCACCTTGTGCGCCGGCGCCTGCGCGTCCGTTGCACCGGCGCCGGCGTCGGTGCGCCAGAACAGCAGCAGGCCAAGCAGCAGCAGGCCGGCGGCCGAGGCCAGGAAGAAGTTGATGGCCGGGTCGATATTGAACAGGCGGCCGCTTACCAGTGCGGCACTGGCAAACCCCAGCGATCCGAACAGCCTTACGCGGCTGTATTCGAAGCCGTGGCGGCGGCCGATGCGGTCAACATACGATTCCAGCGCATAGCTGCCGGCGATGAAGGTGACGCCCAGGTAGGCGCCGCCCAGCACCGCGCCGGCCACGATGTTCGCCTTCAGCAGCGGCGCATAGACGAAGCTGAAGAACAGGCCGCACAGCGTTACCAGGCCGGCCACCAGCCACAGGATGTGTTTGCGCATGCCGACGCGGTCGGAGACGAAACCGTATATCGGCTGCGAGCACATGGCGGCGATGAAGTTGGCGGAAAAGACGATGCCCGCTTCGGTGCCGCTCAATTGCAGGCTGCTGCGCAGCCACAGGGCCAGCAGCGAGATAGCCATCGCCTGTGCGAAGAAGAAGATGAAGACAAAGCTGCACAGGAAGCGGAAATGCGACTGCTGGCTGTTCATGGTGTCATCCTGCCGGGCTGAAAGGTTGGGTTGGGCGGTTCGGGGCGCCGGTTTCCTGCACCGGCGTCGCTGCCAGCAGGGCCGTGACCTGCTCCAGTGCAGGCGGCGTGGCGCCGGGCGCGGTGCAGGCGGCGGCGCCTGCAGCGACGGCGAAGCGCAGGTGTTCGCCGCCATCGCGCTCGGGATGGCGCAGCAGGCTATAGACCAGGGCGCCGATGCTGGCGTCGCCGGCGCCGACGGTGTCGGCCACCGTCACGGCGGGCGGCCTGGCATGCCAGCTGCTGTCTTTCTTGAGCAGGGAGGCGCCTTGCGCACCCTGGGTGTACAGGATGGTAGCGCCGGGATTGAGCGTGCGCATGGCAGCCAGCGAGGCCGCGCTGTCGTTATGGCGGAACAGTCCGTGCAGGTCTTCGTCGGATACCTTGATCACGTCGGCCAGGGTGGTCATGCGGCGCAGCGTGGCGTCGTAGCGCTGGTCCATCAGGCTGCGGAAATTGGGGTCGTAGCTGATCGACACACCCTGCGCCTTCAGTTCGGCCGCCAGCGCCACCAGCTTGCCTGCCAGCGGTTCGCGCGCCAGGCTGATGCCGCCGAAATGCACCCAGCGTGCAGCAGCCTGCCAGCCGGCCGGCAGTTGCGCCGCGTTGAAGTGCAGGTCGGCGCTGTCGTCGCCCACGAAGAAATAGCGCGGCGGGTCCAGTTCGTGCACTACGGCCAGCAGCGGCGAGCGGTCCAGCTGCTGCAGGAAGCGGCGGTCCAGGCCGGCCGCCTCATTGGCTGCGGCCAGCGCCGCGCCGAATATGTCGCGGCTGACGGCGCCGGCAAAGGCGCTGGGCATGCCGAGGCGGGCCACCACGCGCGCCACGTTCCAGGTCGAACCGCCCACCTGGCTGGTCCAGCCTTGAGGGCCGCTGCGCAGCAGGTCGGTCAGCGCTTCGCCGGCTGCGACGAAGTGGGGCAGGGCGCTCATGGCGCCGCCTCCAGTGCGCCCAGCACTTCATAGCAGGCGCCCATGGTGTGGTAATCGGTCTTGCCGGCCGGGCTCTTTTCCGTGCTTTGCTTGACGTTGTCGCGGCTGAGCAAGCGGTACCACGCGCCGTGCTCGTGGTCGACCATGTGGCGCCAGCTGTAGTCCCAGATCCTGTCGTACCAGTCCCAATAGGCTGTGTCGCCGGTCCGGGCACCCAGCACTGCTGCTGTGGCCAGGCTTTCCGCCTGCACCCAGAAGTACTTGTCGCCGTCGCAGATTTCGTCATCCGGGCCGAAACCGTAGACGATGCCGCCATGCTGCGTGTCCCAGGCCCGCTCCATCGCGGCCTGGAACAATTGCCTGGCGCGCGGCAGCAGCCAGTCGCCTGGGCCGGCCAGTTGCGATGCTTCGCGCTCCAGCAGCAACAGCAGTTTGGCCCACTCGGTGAAGTGGCCCGGCTGGTAGCCCCAGGGGCGGAAGATATTGCTCTTGTCGTGGCGGTTGTAGTCCCAGTCCACCGACCAGTCTTCGCGGTAGTGCTCCCAGATAAAGCCGCCGGCCAGGCCGGCCTGGCGCATTGTGATATTGCGCGCCACGGTTTCGGCGCGGTGCAGGTAGTGCAGTTCGCGGGTGGCCGAATAAGCCGCCAGCAGCGCCTCGCACGCGTGCATATTGGCGTTCTGGCCCCGATACGGATCGAGCACCGACCAGTCGGCGCTGGCCTGGTCGGCGTACAGGCCGTGCTGCGGCTGCCAGAAGCGGCGCTCCATCAGCGCGAAAGTCTCTTCGATATGGGGCCGCGCTTCCGCCACGCCGGCCATGCTGGCATGGGCATAGGCCAGCAGCACGAAGGCCAGGCCGTAGCAATGGTTGTCGCCATCGATGACGCGCTTGCGGCCATCCTGCCATTCGAGCTGCCAGGCATAGCCGCCGGTCTGCGGATCGCGCTGCACGTCGCGCAGGAAAGCCAGGCCATGGCGCAGAGCTTGCAGGTATTCGGGGTCGCCGAACTGGCGGTATGCCATGGCGTAGTTGAAGATGAAGCGGGTGCTGCTGACCAGGTGGCGCGTGCTGCGGTCATACACCGTGCCGTCATCGAGGAAGAAATGATAGAAGCCGCCGCTTTGGTCGATGCAGCGCGGATGGTAGAAGCCCATGGTGTGGCGGATATGGGCCAGCAGCATCGGGCGCGAACGGAACGGCACGGGTTTATAAGGCATGGTGGTCGGCGTCTGGATGGGCCGCCTGCTGCCAGGCGGCGATACGGTAACGGGTGTGCCATGGCGTGGCGGGATCGAGCGCAATGCCGGTGCGATCGGCCAGCGGATGGCCGGGCGGCGCCTTGGCTACGCGGCCCAGGTCGAACAGGCTGTTGACCGGTTCCGCGCCGAGCGCCAGGTGGCGGCCCTGCCAGGGAAAGCGCTGGCGCCCGCCGTTGCTGACCCACAGCATCAGGTCGGGCAATTGCGCGGTATCCCACCACAGGCCGACGCAGGCGTCGTAATCGAGGTAATGCAGGGCGAACGGCGGCGTGCCTTCCTTGGCGCTTTGCACGGCGCGCGCCTGCAGCAATTCTTCAAACACGCCGTGTGCCGGCAATTGCGCCAGGTCGAGCGGGCCGTCGATGCCGGCCAGCGCCGCCAAGTCGGCCGAACAGGTGTCGGGCTGCAGCCGCGTTACCGAATCGCTGGCCAGGGCCGGGTAGCTGTGGATGCCGTCGTGGCGGCCCAGCATGACGCGCACGCGCCGCGCCGCCGGCGGCAGGCGGAAAGTGGGGTGCAGGCCGAGCGGCAGCCGTGCGGGGCGCCGCGCCCACACCGTCAGCCCGATATCGATGGCCGCCGCGTGCGGGTCGGCGCTGATCTCGCGCTCCACGCGCGCCACAGGGGCGTCGGGCGGAAAGTCCAGCGCCAGCCGCACCCGGCCGGCATCGGCATGCAGGCATTGCCAGCGGTGGTTGGCGGCATAACCATGATGCCAGCCGTCGTCGGCCGGCTGCACCCGCCAGCCGGGCGGCAACGCGGGCGGCTGGTCGGCGCGGCCGAAGGGAATGCAGGGCCATTCGCCGCGCAGGCGGCGCAGCACGCCGGGCAGGGCGCTGGCGCGCGTCAGCCCGGACCAGGGCGCCACGTGCATGACGTCCAGCTCGCGTTCATCGTCGAGGCGGAACTGCAGCGGCCCGAGCATGCCGCCCAGGGCCTGGATTTCGGCGCTGCCGTGGGCCCAGCACAGGCGCCACGGGCCGCGCGTGGTGCGCACGAAGTGGTCAGCGCTGGACATCCAGCCTCCCGCCGCGAACGGCCTCCACCTGCGCCACGCTGGCCAGGTTGAAGTCTCCCGCGATGCTGTGCTTGGCGATGGCCGCTGCCAGCGCGAATTCCAGCGCTTCTCTGTCGCTCCAGCCGCTGTGCAAACCATGCAGCATGCCTGCGGCAAATGCGTCGCCGCCGCCGATGCGGTCGACAATGCCGTGCATGGCGTAGCTGCCGGCCTGCAGCGCGCCCTGGCGCGTGTGCAGCGTGGCCGACAGGGTATGCTGGTCGACGCTGTCCTGCGCCCTTTGCGTGGCCGCCAGCCGCTGCAATTGCGGGAAGGCGGCGAAGCAGGCGGCAATGGCTTCCTCGGCGCGTCCTTGCTGCGCCAGCCCAGGTTCGCCGAGCAGCAGGGCGATGTCGCGCGGCCCGGCAAACGCCAGGTCGGCTTGCGCCAGCAGGGTGCGCAGCACGCCGGCGCCGTCGCTGCCGCGCGCGGCCCACAACGAGGCGCGGTAATTGCCGTCGTAGGACACCTGCACGCCGCGTGCGCGCGCCGCTGTCATTGCATCCAGCACGGCTTGCGCCGCCTGTTCGCCGACGGCTGGCGAGACGCCCGACACGTGCAGCCAGGCCGCGCCATCGAGCAGCTCTGTCCAGTTGTAAGCCGCGGGGTCAGCCAGCGCAAAAGCGGAGCCGGCGCGGTCGTACACGATTTCGGACGGGCGCATGACGGCGCCCGGAGTGAGGAAATACAGGCCCATGCGGCCCGGCTCGAAACGCAGCCCGTCCACCGCCACGCCGTGCATGCGCAACTGGTCGCGCGCGGCCCAGCCAAGTGCATTGTCCGGCAGGGTGCTGGCCATGGCAGCCGGCTGGCCAAAGCGCGCCAGCGAGACGGCGACATTGGCTTCCGCCCCGCCTATGCAGCTGTCGAGTTGCGGCGTTTGCAGCAGCAGTTGTCCGGCCGGCGAGGACAGGCGCAGCAGCATTTCGCCAAAGCAGACGATGCGGCCCTTCATCGCGCCAGCCATCCGCCATCGACCGGCAATACGATGCCGTGCACGTAGTCGCTGGCGCGGCTGGCCAGGAATACGGCGGCGCCGGCCAGGTCGCCCGGCTGGCCCCAGCGGCCGGCCGGGATGCGCGCCAGGATCGCCGGCGCGCGCTGCGGGTCGTCGCGTAGCTGCGCGGTGTTATTGGTCTCGAAGTAGCCCGGCGCCAGCGCATTGACGTTGATGCCGCACGCCGCCCATTCGTTGGCCAGGGCGCGCGTCAGGCCGGCGATGGCGCTCTTGCTGGCGGCGTAGGCGGGCACCCGCAAGCCGCCCTGGAAGGACAGCATGGAGGCGATGTTGATGATCTTGCCGGAGCCTTGGCCGGCCATATGGCGCGCCGCTGCCTGCGACAGGAAGAAGGGCGCCTTGAGGTTGGTATCGACCACGCGGTCCCAGTCCTCTTCGCTTACATCCAGGCTGTCGGCACGGTGGATGGTGCCGGCATTGTTGACCAGGATGTCGAGCCGGCCCTGCCAGGCATGGGCCGCGTCGGCCACCTGCCGCATGGCGGCGCCATCCGCGGCAAAGTCGGCCTGCAGGAACAGGAAGCGGCGGCCGGTTGCCGCCACGCGCGCCGCGGTATCGTCGGCGGCGCTGCGACCGGCAGCCACGATGTCGGCGCCGGCGGTCGCCAGCGCCACGGCAATTGCCTGGCCCAGGCCCGTGTTGGCGCCGGTTACCAGCGCCACCTGGCCGCTCAGGTTGAACAGGTAAGGCATGGCGCGTCCTTTATTTCAATTGGCAGATATCGACTGCCTGCATGTCGGTGTAGTCGAGGTTCTCGCCGCCCATGGCCCAGATGAAGGCATAGTTCGAGGTACCGGAACCCATATGGATCGACCATGGCGGCGACACCACCGCTTCCTCGTTGGCCACCACGATGTGGCGCGCGCTGTCCGGTTCGCCCATGAAGTGAAACACGCGTTCGGACGGCGGCAGGCCGAAATAGAAGTACACCTCGGAGCGGCGCTCGTGCAGGTGGGGCGGCATGGTGTTCCACACGCTGCCGGTCCGCAGCACCGTCAGGCCAAGCAGCAGCTGGGCCGACTGGCAGACGCCGGGCACCACATACTGGTAAATGGTGCGCGCATTCGACGTTTCGGGGCTGCCGCGTTCCAGCGGCACCGCCTGGGCGTGGGTGATCTTGGTGAGTTCGAAGCGCTGGTGGGCCGGCGTCGAGACCAGGTAGAAGCGGGCCGGGTTGGCCGGATCGTCGGAAGCGAAGCTGACGTCGCCAGCGCCCATCGGCACATACAGGCCGTCGCGCGGCGCCAGCGAAATGGCCTGGCCGTCGACCGTGACGCGGCCGGCGCCGTCTGCCACGTTGATGATGCCCAGTTCGCGCCGCACCAGGAAAGGCTGGCCGGCGGCGGCGGCAGGTTCGGTCTGGCGCGGCAGCGCCAGTTCGCTGTGCACCGGCGCCGCCCCGCCGATCACGAAGCGCTCGTGATGGCAGTAATTGAGCCGGAGCTGGCCTGGCTGGAACAAGCCGTCGACCAGGTAGCGCTCGCGCAACTGCTCGTTGCTGGCGCCGGCCATCATGTCAGGGTGGGTCGCGTGGTAGCACTTTTCGAACATTAACCGCCTCCATTTCTGTTATCGATAACAAGTATATGCGCTCCGGCGCGGCGGATTTATGCCAGATTCATATAGCTTTGATGCGTTTTTTTATTGTTCCAGGCCTACTTCTTTCAGTAGCATGTAAAAAACGCGCCAAAAACCCCGCCATTGCATTCGTCAAAGCGCGTTATCGATAACACTAAACTTAGAATGACTAAGTCATCGGAGGAGACCAAGTGTTGACGTACCTGACCCGGCGCCTTGCCTGCGCCAGCCTTGCCCTGTTGTTGCCGGCCGCCGCCCTGGCTGCCGACCGCCTGCAGGTGTTCCCTTTCCCGCAGCCGCTGCGCTACTCGCACCATAACGACGATTTCACGGTGCGCGTGCGCACCCCGGGCGGCGTGTGGCAGGACCTGTATGAATACCGCGCCAAAGTGGACCTGGACAAGCAGCAGGACGCCTCCATGGTCTACTTCAATTTCGACGGCGCGGTGGAAGTGGCGGTGCAGAAGAACAACGGCAACTTTGCCAAAGTGGCCGTGCGGCCCGCAGGGCGCGGCATCAAGCCTGTGGTGCGCGACGGCATTGCCTACTTCACCATGCAGCGGCCGGAAAACCTCAGCGTGGAATTCGACGACGACCGCCTGCACAACCTGCACGTCTTCACCCATGCCATCCGCAAGGACATGCCGGCGCAGCAGGCGGCCCTGGACAGCTACAGTATCACGCAGGGCAAGACGCCCGACTTCACCCAGCCGGTGGTGGTTTTCGGACCAGGTATCCACAGCGGCGAGTTTCGCCTGCGTTCCAACAGCACGGTCTATATCGACGGCTCCGCTTTCCTGAAAAGTCCCCTGATCATCGATGGCGTGGAAAACGTGAAAGTGATCAGCGACGGCGTGTTCGACGGCGTCGACATGGTCGCCATCCGCAACTCGAAGAACGTCAGCATCGACGGCCCGATCTTCATTAACCAGCCGCACGGCACCATGCGCTGCATCACCTCGCAGGACGTTGAGGAAAAAAGCATCCGCAGCATCGGCGCCGGCCAATGGTCCGATGGCCTGGGACACTTCGCCTGCGAACGGGTGCGCATCTCCGACAGCTTCATTCGCACTTCGGATGACTGCATCACGCTGTACAACCACCGCTGGGACATCTGGGGCAATACACGCGACGTGACGGTGACCGATTCCACGCTGTGGGCCGACGTGGCGCACGCCGTGATGATCGGCATCCACGGCAACACGCCGACCCCGGCCCACCCGGAAGCGGAAGTGCTGGAACGCATCCGCTTCAGCAATATCGACATCCTCGAGCACGACGAGGATGAACCCGAGTACGAAGGCGCTATCGGCATCATGGCCGGCGACGACAACCTGGTGCGCGACGTGGTGTTCGAGGACATCCGCGTCGACCGCATCGAAGAAGGCAAGCTGTTCAACCTGCACATTGCCTATACACCCAAGTACAACACCAGTCCCGGGCGTGGCATAGAAAACGTCACGCTTCGCAATATCAGTTACACCGGCAAGGGCTCGCCCAGCGCGTCCGTCATCTACGGCTACGATCCCGGCCGCCAGGTGCGCAACATCGTCATCGACAACGTGACGGTAGCCGGCAAGCGTCTTACCGGCGCCGCTCCCAACTTGCTGGATATTGGCCCACACGCCAGCGGAGTGACCTTCCGCTGACAGTCTTCGAAATCAGTATTACAAAAATATATACCTGGAGGAGATGGAGAATGAATCAGCAGCAGATCAAGATGTCCCTCAAGCTGTCCGGCGTTGCGCTGGCAGTGATGCAAGCCTTCGCGCCACAAGCCATGGCGCAGGAAAAGGCGTCCGATGAGAACACTGTGGTGGTGACCGGCATCCGTGCCAGCGCCCGCAGTTCCGTGGCAATCAAGCGCGATACGATGGAAGTGGTCGACTCGATCACCGCCGACGATATCGGCAAGCTGCCCGACCCGAACGTGGGCGAAACGCTGACCCGCATCCCCGGCGTGCAGGCTTACCGCTTTGGCGGTGAAGCTTCTGCGCCGTTCGGCGGCTTCGGCTCCGGCGTGACCATCCGCGGCCTGGGCTACACCGCGTTCCAGACCAACGGCCGCTCCTACTTCAGCGCCGGCAGCCGCGAATACAACGTCGAAGCTGCGGTCCCTGCGATGGTGGCCGGCATCGACGTCTACAAGAATCCGTCGGCGGAACACATCGAAGGCGGCATTGGCGGCCTGGTGAACGTGCGTACCCGCAACCCGAGCGACTTCAAGAACCTGACCGTATCGCTGGGCGTGAACTACCGCGAAAATTCGCTGGCCAAGAAAGCAGATCCGGAGCTCTTCGGCCTGATCGCCAACCGCTTTGACTTGGGCGGCGGCAGCCGCATTGGCGTGCTGGCCGCAGCGACCTACCAGAAAAGCACCACGCGCAACGACAACAACCCGGCCGGCGGCCGCGGCCCGAACCTGAAGCGCGCCATCCGCGCCGACAGTGCCGAATACGCCACCATGGCCGCTGCCAATACCGCGAATGCGACCAACCAGCCGATGTCGGCCTACGTCGGCCGCAACGACATCAGTTTCCTGGCCAACGTGCCGACCACCGGCGCACAGACGCCGAACCTGGCGGGCCTGACGGCCGCCCAGCAAGACAGCGTGATGATCGCTCCATGGGTGAACACCAACGTGTTCCAGGAAACCATCATGCGCGAGCGCAAAGGCCTCAACCTGGCGGCAGACTACCGCGTCAGCAACACCCTGCGTTTCTACACCGAAGCGAATTACTACTCCTTCCTGTACCACCAGAACTATCGCGGCCTGAACTCGAACGACGGCGGCAACGTGCAGAACCTGCAGACCACGCCGTTCAACTACGACGAGAACCTTGCCAACCGCAACAGCAACGGCGGCAGCAACGACACCATCGTCAACAAGCGCCTGCTGAGCGGAAGCTTCCTCAATTCCACCATGACCACCATCGGCGGCGACGAGCACACGCCGTGGGAAACCATGATCGGCGCCATCGGCGTCGAATGGAGCCCGACTTCGCGCCTGTCGCTGAAAGCTGACGCCAACTACATCAAGTCCGACAAGAAGAGCGACAACCGCTCGATTCGCCTGGACTCGGCGGCCGGCCTGCAATGGACCACCAACCGCGTGGCGGACGGCGAGCCGCACCAGTTGACGTTCACCGGCCCAAGCCTGAGCGATCCGCAGAACTTCGTGTTCAAGGATTACGGCAATGGCCAGAACTACCACAACAAGGATAATGGCTTTGCGTTGGCACTGTCCGGCTCCTATGCCATGGACGGCATGTTCAACAAGCTGCGCTTCGGTGCGCGCCACGCCTACCAGCACGACTTCTTCCAGAACTACGGCTTCAGCAAGTTCCTGACCACCGACGGCAAGGACGTCAACGCCACTCGTTCCAATGCGCTGTCGGCCAGCACCCGGGCCGGCAACCTGGAGCAGGCGCCGACCAACTTCATGAACGGCCAGGCCGGCTACAGCGGTGGTTACCTGGTCTACACCCCGGACGCCCTGCTGGGCGACCAGGTTCGCACGGCGTTCCCTAACGCCGGCATCCTGCCGCAGGATTCGTATGTTGAAAACCAGGGTGCGCGTAGCATCTTCGGCGAGCACGACTCGGCGGCTTACCTGGTTGGCGACTTCACCGCGTTCAACGACCGCATCAAGGGTAACGTCGGCGTGCGCCTGGTGCGCACCAACACCACGGCAACGGCCCGCGCCACCGATACCCGCACCGGCCAACTGGTGGATGTCGTGAAGAATTCCACCTACAACAATGTGCTGCCCACCTTTAACATGACCTATGACCTGGCGCAGGACACCCTGTTGCGCCTCGGCGCAGGCCGCGGCATGACCCGTCCGGGGCTGGGCGACCTGAATCCTGTGATCAGCGTCAACACCACCACCGGTACCGGCAGCATCGGCAATACGCAACTGAAGCCACTGGTGGCCGACAGCTTCGACATCTCGCTCGAGCACTACTTCAACAAGACCAACTACGCCTCGCTGGCCCTGTTCGACAAGGAGATCAAGGACTTCCCGAACGGGATCAACTCCTGCGAAACCCTGAGCAACGCCCCGGCTTATTCCGGCGCCATCGCAAATGGCTGCTCGGACGGCCAGTACCTGGTGACCAAGAAGGTCAACTCCGAGAAAGGCTATGCACGCGGCTTCGAAGTGGCGGGCCAGTACTTCTTCGATTCCAGCTACGGCTTCCTGAACAACTTCGGCGTGTCCGGTTCCTACAGCTACGTCAAGACCTCCAACCCGGTCAACTTCGGCAGCGCCGCCGCGCCAAAGATCGTCGAAACCATGCAGCCGTTCGTTTCCAAGAACAACGTCAGCGTGTCCGGCATGTACGAGGACGACAAGCTGTCGGCCCGCCTGGTCTATACCTGGCGCTCGCCGTCGGTGCTGTTCAACGTCGACCCGTTCCCGATCTGGGCTCGTTACATCAAGTCCTACGGCTTGCTGGATGGTTCGATCAGCTACCAGGTTGCGCCAAGCCTGACGCTGCGCTTCAACGCCTCGAACATCCTCAACAAGGCAGCTAACCGCGCCCTTGGCGAGCCAGGTTCGACCCAGGTGCCGATCGAGTACCAGCACTTCTACAACGGCCGCACCTTCAGCGTCGGCCTGAGCTACAAGTTCGGCGGCTGACCAGTTGTTCTCTCCGGTGCCATCCCAGCACCTTGATGCCGGACTTCGCCCTGAATGGCGTTGTCCGGCATTTTTTAAAGGAAGCATGCAGTGAGTATTCGTTATATCCTCGCCTCCCTTGTATTGGCAGCCGCATTCGGATGCGCAGCGGCCACCCCGGAATGGGAACAGCCCGGCGTAGTCGCGCTCAATCGCGAGCCGATGAAGGCGACGTTCTTCAATTTCGAGAGCGTCGAAAAGGCCGTGGCGGGGGATATGGCGGCATCGCAGTATTACCGTTCGCTGGACGGCACATGGTCGTTCGCCTACACGCAGGGAACCGACAGGCGCCCAGTGGACTTTTACAAGCCCGGTTACGACACCAGCGGCTGGAAGACCATCCAGGTTCCGGGCATGATGCAGGCGCAAGGCTACGGCAAGCCGATTTTCACCAATATCAAATACCCTTTCCCGGCCAACCAGCCCTTCATCCCGCATGACCTGAACGAAGTAGGATCCTACCGGCGCGATTTCGAGGTACCGACAGGCTGGCAGGAACGCGACGTATTCCTGCACATCGGCGCCGCAGGTGCGGCTTATTACATCTGGATCAACGGCGAAAAAGTCGGCTACTCGGAAGACTCCAAGCTGCCGTCTGAATTCAACATCGGCAAATTCGTGCGCGCCGGCCGCAACACCATCGCGATCGAACTGTATCGCTGGGCAGACGGCTCCTACCTGGAGGACCAGGATTTCTGGCGGGTGTCCGGCATCGAACGCAGCGTCTACATCTATGCCGAGCCGAAGGCGCGCCTGCGCGATTTCACCGTCACTGCCGCACTGGACAAGACACACTACCGCGACGGCATCTTTGCGCTGGAAGCCGCGATGGCGGGCCAGCCTGCCGGCGGCAGCATCATCGCCACCATTTATGACGGCGCCAGGAGCATCTGGAGCGCGGCCGCCCCGATTACTGCCGGCCGGGCGCCTGCGCTGCGCGCCACGCTGCCCAACGTGAAAGCCTGGTCGGCCGAAACGCCGAACCTGTACCGCCTGCAGCTGGAATACCGCGATGCCGGCGGCAAGCTGTTATCCGCTACCTCGCGCAAGATCGGCTTCCGCACGGTCGAAGTGGCGCAGGGCGAAGTCCGCGTGAACGGCAAGCGCGTGATGATCAAGGGCATGAACCGTCATGAGCACGACCCTGATACTTACCGCGTGATGTCGCTGGAATCGATGCGGCGCGACATGGAGCTGATGAAGCGCGCCAACATCAACGCCGTGCGCACCTCGCATTACCCGAACGACCCGCGCTGGTACGAACTGGCCGACGAATACGGCATGTACGTGATGGACGAAGCGAATATCGAGTCGCACGAATACATGCAGAAAGGTGACGCCGCAACCGATCCCGCGACGCGCGCCGCAACCCAGCTCGGCTACCTGGAAAGCTGGAAGGACGCCCACATCGACCGCGTCTCACGCATGGTCGAACGCGACAAAAACCACCCATCGATCATCTTCTGGTCGCTCGGCAACGAGGCCGGCACCGGCATGAATTTCGAGCAGACCGCCGCATGGATCCGCCAGCGCGACCCCAGCCGCCTGATAAGCTACCTGGGCCACGGCACCCTCGGCGAGGAGCACCTGCCGAACGCCTACGTCGACATCTATGCTCCGATGTACGACGACATCGACAAGATGGCCGGCTATGCGCGCGACCCACGCTACCTGCAGCCGATGATCCAATGCGAATATGCCCACGCCATGGGCAACTCGCTCGGCAACCTGGAAGACTACTGGAAGGTGATCCGCTCGTATCGCAAGCTGCAGGGCGGCTTCGTGTGGGACTGGGTTGACCAGGGCGTGCGCGCCAAGGATGCGCAAGGCCGCGAATATTGGGCCTCCGGTTTCGACCTCAATCCTGAACGCGGCGACAACAGCGTGGTAGGCGACGGCGTGGTCACGGCCGACCGCGCGCCGCAGCCCGAATATTACGAACTGCAGAAAGTGTATTCGCCCGTCGTCTTCGAAGGCGACCCGCGCAGCGGCAAGCTCTCGGTAGTGAACCGCTACGACTTTCTCGACCTGTCCGGCTTCGACTTCGACTGGATGTTGGCGCGCGATGGCGAACAGATCGCCGCAGGCAGGCTGGAAGGCGTGAATGCACCCGCCGGCGCCACCCGCAGCTTCGCCTTCAAACTGCCGTCGGCCGCGCCGCAAGGCGGAGAGCTGGTCCTGACCCTGCGCGCCAAGGCTAGGGAAGGTGCGGTCCCGGGTGTCGAGGCAGGAACAATCCTCGGCTGGAGCCAGTTCATCGTCGCCTCCGCGCCGGCAGCCAAGGCGCCGTCGAGCAAGTTCATCGCTCCGCAGCGCAGCGCCGGTTCGATCACCCTGGCTGCCGCCAATGCAAAGCTGGAGATCGACACCAGCACCGGCCTGGTGAATTACAGCGCCAACGGACAACTGTTGCTGAAGGGTGGCATGCCGAATTTCTGGCGCGGCGCGACCGACAATGACGAAGGCACGGGCGCCGAACAGCGCCAGAAGATATGGCAGCATTTCACCGAGCAGCGCCAGGTTCGCGCGATCGAAACGGGCCATGACTTCGTCAAGGTGCAATACGCTTTCGGCGCCGGCGCAGCGGAATGGGAAAGCACCTACCGCATGGCGCCGGACGGCAAGCTGCAGGTGGAAGCGGCCTTTACCCCGCTGCGCGACGACCTGCCGGAGCCGATGCGCATCGGCATGCGTTTCAACCATAGCGCCGCGCTGGACACTGTAAGCTGGTATGGCCGCGGCCCGCGCGAATCCTACGCCGACCGCCTGACCGGTGCCGCCCTTGGCCGTTACAGCGGCAAGGTCGCCGACCAATACTATGCAGGCTATATGCGTCCGCAGGAAAGCGGCAACAAGACCGGCGTGCGCTGGCTCACGCTGACCGATGCCGACGGTGCAGGCATCCGCGTAGCGGGCCCGGTACCGCTGGCGATGAACGCGTTGGCATTCCCCTACGAAGACTTATACCTGCGCCCACGCGGCGAGCGGCATAACACCGACATCGCGCCGCATGGCGATGGCAGCTTGCTGGTGGACCTCGCGCAGGCAGGCGTGGGCGGCGATACCGGCTGGAGCCCCGATGGATGGCCGCTGGCGCGCTATCGCATCAAGTTGCAGCCGGCGCGCTACAGTTTCACCATTTCCCCCACTGCGGCCAAGCCGGTTGCCAAAGCCCTGGCGCCGGACTACAGCAACCCGATCCTGCACGCCGACTACTCCGACCCGGACGTGATCCGCGTCGGCGACACTTACTACATGACCGCGTCCAGTTTCAACAACGCCCCCGGCTTGCCGCTGCTGGAGTCGCGCGACATGGTGCATTGGCAGCTGGTCGGCCACGCGCTACCGCAACTTGTGCCGGCCGTGCAGTTCGAGCGTCCCGCGCACGGCAAGGGCGTGTGGGCGCCGGCGTTGCGGCATCACGATGGCAAGTTCTGGATTTTCTATCCCGACCCGGACCAGGGCGTGTACGTGATGACAGCACCCGATTTCCGCGGCCCATGGAGTCCGCCTACGCTGCTGTTGCCCGGCAAAGGCATCATTGATCCAGCGCCATTCTGGGACGACGATGGCAGCGCATGGCTGATGCACGCCTGGGCACGCAGCCGCGCCGGCATCAACAACCTGCTGACGCTGCGCCGCATGGCACCCGACGCCAGCCGCCTGCTGGACGACAAGGGCAGCATCGCCATCGACGGCAACAAGTTCACCGGCTACCACACGCTCGAAGGGCCCAAGCTGTACAAGCACCAGGGCTACTACTATGTCTTCGCCCCGGCTGGCGGCGTTGAGCAGGGCTGGCAATCGGTGTTCCGCTCGCGCAGCATCGAAGGACCGTATGAAGCGAAGATCGTGCTGGCCCAGGGCCGCACAGCCGTCAACGGCCCGCACCAGGGCGCGTGGGTGCAGGCGGCAGATGGCAGCGACTGGTTCTATCACTTCCAGGACAAGGGCGCCTATGGCCGCATAGTCCACTTGCAGCCGATGCGATGGCAGGATGGCTGGCCGGTGATGGGCGAACAGCAGGATGGCAAAGGCATCGGCCAGCCAGTCAGCAACTATCGCCAGCCGGTCGCCGGCGCATTCAATGCCATGGCGCCGGCCACCAGCGACAATTTCGACGGCCCGCAGCTCGGCCTGCAATGGCAATGGAACGCCAACTGGCGCAGCGAGTGGTATTCGCTCCAGGCCCGCCCCGGCCACTTGCGCCTGTTCTCCCAATTCGACGCCCAGGCCCAGCAGCAGGGAAGCCTGTGGAACCGCGCCTCCCTGATGATGCAGAAGCTTCCGGCCGAGCGGTTCACCGCCACCGCCAGCCTTGACCTGTCCGGCATGGCCGACGGCGACAGCAGCGGCCTGCTGATGTACGGCCTCGATTACGCCTGGATCGGCGTGCAGCGCAGCGGCGGCGCCAACCGCCTCGTATTGAAAACCTGCCTGAAGGCGATGGCCGGCTGCCGCGACGAAGAGCAGACGGGCATCGAACTTCCTGCACGCCGCGTCTACCTGCGCCTGCAGGTGACGGAAGGCGGCCGCACCACCTTCAGCTATAGCCTGGACCGAAAGCGCTTCCAGGAAATCGGCATGCCATTCACCGCCACCGTGGGCCGCTGGGTCGGTGCCCGCATGGGCCTGTTCAGCGCAGCATCCAGCGCGCAGGGTGGCTACGTCGACATCGACGACTTTACTATGTTTCTCTAACCTGCCAAAGTCGGGGTCAGGTCTGTCATTTGGACAGTTAGCGCGATCATTTGATCGAGATCAAGACCTAAAATCGACCAGTTTTGCGTATTGATGCAAATCAAAGGTTATGCCGGTGTGTCCAAATGACAGACCTGACCCCGAATTTCCAAGCTTGCGCCGCTTTGCCGGGCGCGCCGTACAATGGCCGGATGAAAGCCAAGCCGGATGAGCAACACCCCTCCACGCTGGATGAGTGCCGCCGCTGCGATTTATGGCGCAATGCCACGCAGCCTGTCGGCGGGCAGGGCGCACGCCATGCAAAGCTGATGCTGGTCGGCGAGCAGCCGGGTGACCAGGAAGACCTGGCCGGCAAACCCTTTGTCGGCCCGGCAGGCGACCTGCTGGATGAGGCGCTGGAGGCAGCCGGCATCGACCGCCGCCAGGTCTACATCACCAACGCGGTCAAACACTTCAAATGGGAACCACGCGGCAAGCGCCGTATGCACAAGACGCCGGCACAGAAGGAAGTCGCTGCTTGCCACTACTGGCTTGAAGCCGAACTGGAAAGCGTGGCGCCAGACGTCATCGTCGCCCTTGGCGCTACTGCGCTGAAGTCTGTCCTGCAAAGCGGCAGCGTGGCGCTGAAAGACTATATGGGCCAGCCGGTAGAGCGGGGCGGCCGCTGGATCATCGCCACCTACCATCCCGCCTATGCGCTGCGCGTCCCCAGCAGTGAAGCCCGTGCCGCCGCGCGCCAGGCCATCATCGATGCACTGCTCGAAGCAAAGCGTCTGCTATAACCTAAGCGGAGAGCATCCGGCTCAGCGGAATCGTGGCTGCCGCCAGCAGCGTTTGCAGCGTAATCAGGGACGCCATCAGCCGCGCATCGCCGCCAAGTTGCCGCGCCATGATGTACGCGTTAGGGGCGGTTGGCAGCGCGCAGTAGAAGCAGGCCGCCAGCGTTACAGGTTCGGACACGCCGAACGCCAGGCATACACGCGATGCCACAAAGGGCAGCACCAGCAGCTTGAGTGCCGAGGTAAAGGCCAGCGCCGCCGGCCGCAGGCCTTCCATGGAAAACACCAGGCCGCTCCCCACGCTGATCAGGCCAAGCGCGAGCGCTGACTTGCCGAGGATATCCAGTGTGTTCATCAACGGCGCCGGCAGGGCCAGCCCGCCAAGGCTGAAAACCATCCCTGCCAGTGTCGCCAGGATGATGGGATTGGTCGCCAGCGTCTTCGCCACTTTGCCCAGGTCCGCCTTGCTGCCGCTCCACCACGACAGGGCCAGGATCGAGACGACGTTCACCACCGGCAGGCATAAGGCCAGAGCCAGCATCACCAGCGCAGCCGTTTGCGGCTGGAAGAACAGGGCGGAGACCGCAATGCCGAAGTAGCTGTTCGGCCGCATCGCGCCCTGCACTACGGAGGAGCGGCTTGGATCGGGCAACCCGCGCCAGAACAGCAGCACCAGCAGGGCGAGGCCGACCACGATAAAGGTCGGCAGCAGCGTCGCCAGCGCCAGTTCCTCCACCATGCGGCCGTGGAAGTCGAGCCGCGCTATACCGGTGAACAGCAGGGCAGGGAAGGCGATGAAATACGAGAACTTCTCGACCGAGGGAAAGAAATCGTCCGGCATCCAGCGGGACTGGCGGATCGCCACTCCCAGCATGATCAGCAGGAAGACCGGGATGATCGAGCCAAGCATCCTAGCGGCCAGCCAGTTGGCGGTCGTGCAGGCGGGTCAGCGTCAGCAGGGCGGCGACGCCGCCGATCAGGGCCATGAACATGTCCGACTGCGTATCCCACGGGTCGCCCTGGGTGCCGAGGAATTCGTCCGCGCCCTGGCCCAGCGCCACGGCAGCCCCCCATTCGATCAGCTCATAGGTTGCGCTGATCGCCAGCACGATGGAGAGCACGATAAAGGCCAGCATTTTGCCGGCCGGGAGGTAGCGGCCGCGCAGCAGGATTTCGCGCGCCACCATGACCGGTACGAAGCCCTGCGCAAAATGCCCGATCTTGTCGTAAGGGTTGCGCGACAGCCCGAGCCAGTGCTGCAGGTCGAAGCCGAACGGCACCCGCGCATAGGTGTAGGCGCCGCCCACCATCAGGATCACGCAATGCACAGCAATCAGCACATACAGCAGATCGGTCAGGCGGTAGCTGCGGTAAGTCGCCGCCATCAGCGGCAGGGCCACCAGCGCCGGCGCCACTTCCATCCACCAGGTCGTACGGTCATAAGGACCGATGCCCGACCAGGCCAATACCAAAAGAACAATGGCGCCCAGCGCCAGGTGCAAGGGGGAGATTGTTTTGTTCATATGCGAATAGTAACTCGAAAGCTGGCCCGGTTCTTGCTCGATTAGTAGCATGAACCGCCAGTTACGCATCGTTTTGATCCACCCGCCGCACGAAAGTGAGGCACGCGCGCACGCCCTGCAGGCCGGGCTGGCGGAGGCGGGGTACGACCTTATCGCCTCGCTGCCGGCCGATTTCCACCTGCCCGAACACATCGCCCGCCTGCAGCCCGACATGATCATCGTCGACGCCGAATCGGATGCGCGCGACGTGCTCGAACACATCGTCATCGCCACTCGCGACGAGCGTCGTCCGATCGTGATGTTCACTGAAGACGACAAGGCCGATTCCATGGAAGCGGCAATGGCGGCGGGGGTTTCCGCCTATGTGGTGGCGGGTTTGCAGCCCGAGCGCATCAAGCCCGTACTGGACGTGGCGCTGGTGCGCTTCAAGCGCGAACAGAAGCTGCTGGACGAGCTGGAAGGCACCCGCCTCAAGCTGGCCGAGCGCAAGCTGATCGACCGCGCCAAGGGCATCCTGATGGCGCGCCAGGGCCTGACTGAAGACCAGGCTTTCCAGAAGATGCGCAGCATGGCCATGAACAAGAACCTGAAGCTGGCCGACCTGGCCCAGCGCATCCTGGACGCAGAGGATTTGCTCGGATGATGCACCGTCGTGGTGCATTCCGGGCCGGAGTGAAGCATGCAGATTGAAAAAGACATCGTCAGGATTGGCTTTAACCCGCTGACCGATTGCGCGTCGCTGGTGATGGCGTCCGTGCTTGGGCTGGACCGCAAGCACGGCATCCGCATCGTCTTGAGCAAGGAGACATCCTGGGCCGGCGTGCGCGACAAGCTGCTGACCGGCGAGCTCGATGCCGCCCATGCGCTGTACGGGCTTGTCTATGCAACCCACCTCGGCGTGGGTTCGGTGCGGCGCGACATGGCAATCTTGATGAATTTGAATCGCAACGGCCAGGCCATCACCCTGTCGCGCCGCCTGGTGGACGAGGGCGTGCGCGATGGCGCCGCCGTCGCTGCCCTGTCGCATGAGCGCGAGCTGCGCTGGGCCCAGACCTTCCCGACCGGCACCCATGCCATGTGGCTGTATTACTGGCTGGCGGCGCACGGCGTGCACCCGCTGCGGGAGGCGCGCGTGATCACGGTGCCGCCTTCGCAGATGGCGACCAACCTGGCTGCCGGCCATATGGACGGCTTCTGCGCCGGCGAGCCATGGAACCACCGCGCCGTGATGGATGGCGTAGGCGTCACCATCGCCACCAGCCAGCAGATCTGGCCCGACCATCCGGAAAAGGTGCTGGCCGCCACCGCCGATTTCGTGCGGCGCCATCCCAACACCATGCGCGCCCTGGTCGCCGCTGTGCTGGAGGCGAGCCGCTGGATCGACGCCAGTTCCGCCAACCGCATGGCGATGGCCGAGATCATCTCCGCCATCCAGTACGTCAACACCGGCAAGGACGTGATCTGGCAGCGCATCCTTGGCCATTATGAAGACGGCATGGGACGCAGCTGGGAAGATGCGCACAGCATGCGCTTCCACCAGGAGGGTGCGGCCAATTTCCCTTACCTGTCGGACGGCATGTGGTTCATGACCCAGCAAAAGCGCTGGGGCTTGCTCAAGGCCTCGCCCGACTACCTCGGCGTGGCCCTCAAGGTCCACCAGACCGCCCTGTATAAAGAGGCGGCGGAAATAACGGAGACTCCGATCCCCGCCAGCACCTTGCGCAGCTCGGTGTTCATCGACGGGACCACCTGGGATGGCAAGGACCCCGAGCGCTACGCCGGCTCCTTCGACATCCACATGTAGCGAAGGAGAATCCATGCTGGAACCAGCCAAGCCCCTGTCGGGCGAAGTATTCGGCGCTTTGATCAACCTGTCCGGCCGCCGCCGCTTTACCTCCCAAAGGCTGGTGCTGTATGCGGTGCTGGCGGCCCAGGGCCAGCCCGGCGCCGCCGCAACGGCGCTGGATGCGCTGAACCTGTTCCGCGAAGCGCACCACATCCTCCTGAACGGCAGCGACACGCTGCCCGGCATTTTCTGCCCCGAGCTGCAGGAAGCCTATTACGGCAAGCCCGATGGGGCGCGCCAGATCAAGGATTTCATCGACCTGGCCCAGCGCGCGCTCGACCGGGGCCGCGCCGGTCCCGCGCTGGAGCAACTGGTGGAAACGGCCACGCCCGTGCTGGCGGTCCTGAACCAGCTTACCGCTATATATGAAGAGCAGTCGAAGCAGCACGCGGTGCTGATGAAGAAACAACTGCGCGGCGTGATCACCGATATCGAAACCATTGCCCGGCAGGCAAAAATGGTCACCTTCAATGCACGCGTGGTGGCGGCACGGGCCGGCCACGCCGGGCGCGAATTTGCCGTGGTGGCCGGCGTGCTCTCGAATATCACCACCGAAATCGACGACATGGTGAAGGCTGCCCTGCAAGCGGCCAGCGCCTGAGCCGCGTGCGCTATTGCGGTGCACCATAGTTGGGCGCGGTGCACCGCGAGATGGCGAAATCGGCCTTCGGCAGGGCCCAATGACGCGTTTTCCCCCTGCAAGGAGCTGGCACAGGTCTTGCAAAGCAATAGGTAAAGGGTCGGTCTAACGGAGGATCGGCAAAACCGGACAACGGCGTCCGCGCAGCGCTACCTTCGACACGATTCGATCGGCAGCGGCTGTGCGGACGCCTTTTTGTTTTCAGGGATAACGACATGGCCAAAGCGACCAGCATCAAACTGTTTTCGTTCTCAACGCCGCAGATGCGTGCCTTCCACCTCACCTGGATGGCCTTCTTCGTCTGCTTCTTCGCGTGGTTCGCCTGCGCGCCACTGATGCCGGTGATTAAAGGCGAATTCGGCCTGACCCCGGGGCAGATCGCCAACATCAATATCGCCGCCGTGGCGATCACCATCATCGTGCGCCTGATCATCGGCCCGCTGTGCGACCGCTACGGCCCGCGCAAGGCTTACACCGGCCTGCTGCTGCTGGGCGCCATCCCGGTGCTGGGCGTGGCTGCGGCGCAGACCTATGAGAGCTTCCTGTTCTTCCGCCTGCTGATCGGTGCGGTCGGCGCCAGCTTCGTCATCACCCAGTACCACACCTCCGTCATGTTCGCGCCGAACGTGGTCGGCACCGCCAACGCGGCAGCCGCCGGCTGGGGCAATGCGGGCGGCGGCGTGGTGCAGTCCACCATGCCGATGATCATGGCTGCCATGGTCATGCTGGGCGTGAACGAAACCATGGGCTGGCGCGCCGCCCTGGTGGTGCCGGGCGTGCTGATGCTGGTCATGGCCTTCGTCTACTACCGCTTCACCCAGGACTGCCCGGAAGGCAACTACGCCGACCTGCGCGCTGCCGGCGTCGAACTGGAAGGCGGCAAGAAGGGCGGCTGGTCGAGCTTCAAGCTGGCTGCTGCCAACTACCGTGTGTGGCTGCTGTTCATTACCTACGGCGCCTGCTTCGGCGTGGAGATCTTCATCCACAACATCGCCGCCACTTATTACGTCGACACCTTCAAGCTCACGCTGCCGCAAGCCGGCCTGGCAGCTGGCAGCTTCGGCCTGCTGGCGCTGTTTGCCCGCGCCCTGGGCGGCTATGTCTCGGACAAGGCAGCCGCCCGCGGCAGCCTGAATAGCCGCGTCACCCTGCTGTTCGCCATGATGATCGGCGAAGGCATCGGCCTGATGTTCTTCGCCAAGGCGGACAGCGTGACCTTCGCCGTGATCGCCATGCTGGTCTTCGGCCTGTTCACCCACATGGCCTGCGGCGCGACGTATGCGCTGGTGCCTTTCGTCGACAAGCGCGCCCTGGGCGGCGTGGCCGGCATCATCGGCGCCGGCGGCAACGTAGGCGCAGTGGCAGCAGGCTTCCTGCTGAAAGGCATCGGCAATACCCAGCAAACCCTGTGGATCCTGGGCGTGTTCGTCGCCGTCTCCGCCCTGTGCGCACTGGCCGCACGTTTCAGCGAATCCACCGTAAAAGAAAACGCCATTGCAGGAGCAGCAGCATGAAGAAGATCGTCGTCATCGGCCACGGCATGGTTGGCCACCAGTTCCTGAAATCCCTGCCGGCAGGCAGCGCGCAGGTCACTATCCTGTGCGAAGAACCGCGCCCGGCATATGACCGCGTGCACCTGTCGGAATTCTTCAGCGGCAAGAGCGCCGACGAACTGTCCCTGGTGGAGCCGGGCTTCTTCGATCGCGACGACATGGTCCTGAAGCTGAACGGCCGCGCCGTCGCGATCGACCGCGCCGCGCGCACCGTCACCAGCAATAGCGGCGAAGTGCTGGCCTACGACAAGCTGGTGATCGCCACCGGCTCCTTCCCCTTCGTGCCTCCGCTGGAAGGCAAGGACCGCAAGGACTGCTTTGTCTACCGCACCATCGAAGACCTGGAAGCCATGCAGGAATGCGGCGCCCGCTCGAAAACCGGCGTGGTGATCGGCGGCGGCCTGCTCGGCCTGGAATGCGCCAAGGCGCTGAAAGACATGGGCCTGGAAACCCACGTCGTTGAATTTGCCCCGCGCCTGATGGCAGTGCAGGTCGACGACGGCGGCGGCCGCGTGCTGCGCAAGAAAATCGAAGACCTGGGCGTGACCGTCCACACCGGCAAGAACACCACCGCCATCGTCGACGGCGAGGCCGGCACCCACCGCATGCAGTTCGCCGACGGCACTTCGCTGGACGCCGACATGATCGTGTTCTCCGCCGGTATTCGCCCGCGCGACTACCTGGCACGCGAATGCGGCCTGGAAGTCGGTCCGCGCGGCGGCATCGCCATCAACAACCACTGCCAGACCAGCGACCCGGACGTGTACGCGATCGGCGAATGCGCACTGTGGAACGGCATGGTGTACGGCCTGGTCGCACCGGGCTACGACATGGCCCGCGTCACCGCGCGCCACATCAGCGGCGACAGCGCCGCCGAATTCACCGGCGCCGACATGAGCACCAAGCTGAAGCTGATGGGCGTGGACGTGGCCAGCATCGGCGACCCGCACGCCAAGGCGGAAGGCGCGCGCAGCTACCAGTTCACCGATGAACGCAAGCAGGTCTACAAGAAGATCGTGGTCTCCGACTGCGGCAAGTACCTGCTGGGCGGCGTGATGGTGGGCGATGCCGGCGAATACGGCACCCTGCTTCAAATGATGCTGAACAGGATCGAACTGCCGGAAGCGCCGGAATTCCTGATCCTGCCGCAATCCGACGGCGCGGCCAAGCCGGGCCTGGGCGTGGATGCCCTGCCGGCCGGCGCCCAGATCTGCTCCTGCAACGACGTGTCGAAAGGCGCGATCTGCGAAGCTGTTGCAGGCGGCGCCACCAGCATCGGCGCCATCAAGCAATGCTGCAACGCCGGCACCTCCTGCGGCGGCTGCGTGCCGCTGGTGACGCAGATCATGAAGGCGGAAATGAAGAAGCTGGGCATGGACGTGAACAACCACGTCTGCGAACACTTCCCGCACTCGCGCCAGGAACTGTTCCACCTGATCCGCGTCGGCCAGATCAAGTCCTTCGAAGACCTGCTGGCACGCCACGGCAAGGGCATGGGCTGCGACGTCTGCAAGCCGCTGGCAGCGAGCATCTTCGCCACCTGCTGGAACGACTTCGTGCTGAAGAAGGAGCATGCAAGCCTGCAGGATTCGAACGACTACTTCCTGGGCAATATCCAGAAAGACGGCACCTACTCGGTGGTGCCGCGCATGCCGGGCGGCGAAGTGACGCCGGAAGGCCTGATCGCAGTCGGACAGGTGGCCAAGAAGTACGGCCTGTACACCAAGATCACTGGCGGCCAGCGTGTTGACCTGTTCGGCGCCCGCGTCGACCAGTTGCCTGCGATCTGGGAAGAACTGATCGAAGCCGGCTTCGAAACGGGCCACGCCTACGGCAAGTCGCTGCGTACCGTGAAGTCCTGCGTCGGCTCGACCTGGTGCCGCTACGGCGTCGGTGATTCGGTCGGCCTGGCGATTGAGCTGGAGAACCGATACAAGGGCCTGCGCACCCCGCACAAGATCAAGTTCGGCGTGTCCGGCTGCACACGCGAGTGCGCCGAAGCGCAGGGCAAGGACGTCGGCATCATCGCCACCGAAAAAGGCTGGAACCTGTACGTTTGCGGCAACGGCGGCATGAAGCCGCGCCATGCCGAGCTGCTGGCTTCCGACCTGGACAAGGCAACCCTGGTGGCCTACGTCGACCGCTTCCTGATGTTGTACAGCCGTACCGCCGACCGCCTGCAGCGCACCAGCACCTGGCGCGA
>CAMLSG010000029.1 GCA_946482635.1 uncultured Duganella sp. | reverse complement strand
AAGAAATGATGGCCGCTTTCTGTCGCTGCATATCCGAAGAGGGCGGCTATTCGCTGGCCTGGACCGGCACGGTGGTGGCCGGCAGCAACAAAGACCTGTTGGCCAGTGAAATTCACGGTACGCCTGCCGGACGCTTCGCAGCAGCAGCGGGAGGGTGGCAGCATGGTTGCAGTTGCGGAGGCATTGCGCTGGAGTCGATGAGCGACGGTAAACCAAAGCTGGTGCACGGCCTGCCGGCGGAGTTCGGCTATCCAAGCGCCCTGGCATTGCCGCTGAGCGGTGCGGCGGACGATGCGGCGCCTGCCGGTGTGCTTTGCGTCTATTCCATTGATCCTGCCGCTTTCGACAGCGACGAAGTCGCTCTGCTGCAGGAGCTCGCTGCCGACCTGGCGCTGGGCTTGAACAGGATGCGTGAAGCACGGAGGCGCCGCGCAGCGGAACAGGCGCTGGCCTACCATGCCAACCACGACCCGGCGACAGGCCTCGCCAACCGGTCCCTGTTCAATGACCGCCTGCGCCAGGCGATGATGGCTGCCGAGCGCACCGGGCGCAAAGTCGCTGTACTGGCGCTCACCATGGACCGCTACCGGGGCGTCAAGGCTAGCCTGGGGCACGACGCCTGCAATGCCTTGCTGATGCATGCGGCAAGCGCCATGAAGTCCTGCCTGCGCGAAGGTGACACCGTAGCCCATCTGCTTGGCAACGAATTTGCGGTGATCCTGTCGGATATGGTCAGCGATGACGACGTGCTGCCGGTAGCATCGAAGTTGCTCAATGCGATCAAGCAGCCGATGCGCTGGCAGGACAATATCGTGACCACGACTGCCAGCATCGGCATTGCGCTGATGGGCAAGGATGGCAGCGATGCCTCAGGTATGTTGCGCTCGGCAAATTCCGCCATGGCACATGCACTGGGTCACGGCGGCAATCGCTTCCGCTTCGTCGCGCAGGCCATGAACGACCGCGCGTCGCGCATGTTTGCGCTGGAGGCGGAACTGCGGCGCGCACTGGTCCACAATGAATTCGTATTGCACTACCAGCCGCGCGCTGCATTGAGCGACGACGGACTGGCTGCCGCGGAAGCGTTGGTGCGCTGGCAGCATCCGACGCGCGGCCTGGTGCCCCCGGCGGACTTCCTGCCATTGGCGGGGAGCAGCGGCCTGATTGTTCCGCTCGGTGCCTGGGTGATTCGTGAAGCATGCCGCCAGCAGCGGGCCTGGCGCGATGCGGAAGTTCCGATGGTGCCGATTTCGATCAACCTTTCGCCGCGCCAGTTCCGCGAAGAGGGGCTGGTTGAGCACATCGAAGTCGCGCTGGAGGAATACGACGTGCCATCCGCCATGCTGAGCTTCGAAATTACTGAAGCGATGGTCAAGGACAACCTCGACGAGGCTGTGGCCAAGCTGAATGAACTGAAGGCGCTTGGCGTCCGGCTGTCGCTCGGTGACTTCGGCACCGGCCACTCGTCGCTGGCCCGCTTGCGCATGCTGCCGGTGGACCAGTTGAAAATCGATCAGTCCTTTGTGCGCCAGCTTGGCAGCGAGCAAGCCGATGAGGCAATCTGCCGCTCCATTATCGACCTCGGCCATAACCTGAACATGCAGATCGTCGGTGAGGGCGTGGAAACGCTTTTGCAGCGCGAATGGCTGCGCGATCATTATTGTGACGAAATCCAGGGCTGCTTCTACGCCAGGCCGATGCCGGCGGATGCCTTGGCCCAGCTTCTGGCAGCCGATCGCCCGAGATCGAATACAATGCTGCCCCTATGGAAAGCAATCAATTACAAGGCGTAGCGGTGATCGGCGGCGGGCCTGCCGGCCTGATGGCGGCCGAAGTACTGGCCGCGGCAGGCGTGCCTGTCGATGTCTATGACGCCATGCCATCGGTCGGCCGCAAATTCCTGCTGGCCGGCCGGGGCGGGATGAACATTACCCATTCCGAGCCCTACGAAGCATTCGTGGCGCGCTATGGCAGCCGAGCGGGCGCCTTGCGGCCGATGCTGGATGGCTTCAAGCCCGGCGACCTGCGCGCCTGGGTGCATGGCTTGGGCATCGAAACCTTTGTCGGCACTTCGGGCCGTGTCTTTCCGACCGAGATGAAGGCCGCGCCCATGCTGCGTGCATGGCTGCACCGCTTGCGCGAAAGCGGGGTGCGCTTCCACCAGCGGCATCGCTGGCTGGGCTGGTCGCCGGATGGCGCCTTGCGCTTCGAGGCGCCGGATGGCGAGCGCACGGCACGCCACCGCGCGGTGCTGCTCGCGCTGGGCGGGGCAAGCTGGGCGCGACTGGGCTCGGACGGCGCCTGGCTGCCGTTGCTCGCCGGGCGCGGCGTTGATGTCGCACCGCTGGCGCCGGCCAACTGCGGCTTCGATGCCGACTGGAGCAGTCATTTCTCCGAGAAATACGCGGGCCAGCCGCTGACTACCGTAGCGATTGGCGGCCGCAAAGGCCAACTTGTAGTGACCGCGACAGGGGTGGAGGGCAGCCTGATTTACGCGCTGTCGGCAGGAATCCGCGACCGGATCGCGTCGGATGGCAGCGCCACCATTGAGCTGGACTTGTTGCCGGACTGGCCGCTGGAGCGCCTGCAGCAGGAGTTGTCGCATCCGCGCGGCTCACGCTCGATGTCGAGCTTCCTGCAAAGCCGGGTCCATATCAAGGGCGTCAAGACCGGCCTGCTGCACGAGGTGCTGGACAAGGATGCATTCCACGATCCGCAGCGCGTGGCGGCGACCTTGAAGGGGCTCCCGATCACGCTGCGCGCGCCGCGTCCGATCGACGAGGCAATCAGCAGCGCCGGCGGCGTGCGTTTCGAGGCGCTGGAGGGGACGATGTTGAAGGCTTTGCCGGGCGTGTTTGTGGCCGGTGAAATGCTGGACTGGGAAGCGCCAACCGGCGGCTACCTGCTCACTGCATGTTTCGCCAGCGGCCTGGCCGCCGGCAAGCAAATGCTGCGCTATCTAGTGGACCCAGCTAACGCCGCCTGAGCCGCTGCGGCTCACATTGCGTCCGGAAGGATTGCCGAAGACGCGGATATCGCCGGTACCCTTGACGGTGACGTCCGCCGACTGGCGGGCGAAGACATTGGTGGTGCCAGAGCCCAGCAGCGTTACCACCACTTTGTCGCTCGCCAGGTGCTCGGCGTCCAGGTCGCCCGAGCCGGTCACTTCGGCAGTCAGCTCCTTGCAACTGCCGCTGGAGGTGATGGCGCCCGAGCCCACCATTTCCAGCATCACCGTCTCGCCATGGCCGGTGTTGAGGTTCAGGTCGCCGCTGCCATGCACGCCGGCTTCCACATTCTTGTAGCGGCCATTGAAAGTCAGGTTGCCCGAGCCTTGCAACTGCACGCTCAGGCGCTCGCCGCTGAAACCGTTGACATTACTGTCTCCGCTGCCGTTGATGACCAGTTCGCGCAGCGAAGGCAGTACCAGCTCGACTTCGATCGGGCGGCGCGGGTGCAGCAGCAATCCTTTGGAGCCGATACGCAAGGTCGCGCCGTCGAGCTCGGTGGCAATATTGCCCAGCAAGCGTTGTTCACCGCGTACTTTGAGCGACGGCACGTCGCCCTGTTTCAGGCGCAGGTCGATCGGGCCGACCAGTTCGACATTGGAAATCGTCGCGCTCACTTCGCGCACTTCCGTGCGGGCCGCGCGGCCGGCAACGCTGGTGGGGTTGGCGGCGCCCTGGGCGCGCAGCATGCTGTAGGTGACGGCTGTCAGCAGTACCGCCAGCAACGCCATGCCGAGGCCTATCTTGAGCAGGGAACGGATGTTCATTGCTGTTCCTTTCAACGGCCGCGCAGCAGCGCAGCGTTCATCTGGATGTAGCGCTTCAGGCCAATCAGCGAATAGCGCGTTATCACAATGCTCACGAGGCTCAGCACGATTCCCAGCAGTACCAGGCCGATGCCGACGGCGGTCTGCGTGGCGCGCGACTCGTTATCGAGGTCGGAAGTGATGCGCACGCCGCCTTCGGCCATGGCTTCCGCACCTTCCAGCCATTTCTCGGATTTGCTGTCCGCTTCGTCCCATTCCTTGCGCAGGCCAGCCGAGGGTTCCTGGAAAACGTCGATACCCTGGTCGCTGATCGAAATCTTGGTTTGCATGCGGGCGTCCGTCTGCTCGCCATCGTCAAAGACAACGAGGTGACGCAGCGGACCAGTCAGAACCAGTTCATTGGCCCCGGCCAGGCCCGTTGCAGTAACGGCAATGCCGCTGACGTAAAGGGCGAAGGCGCTGGCGTAGATCGACACGAGCAGCGCCGAAAACACGGCGGCCGGCACGACCATGAAGAGGTTGAAGATACCAAGGCCAAAGAGGGAAAACAGCATCCGCGCCAGGTTGGCCGGATTGCGTTTTTGCTCGAATGCGCTGCGGTGGGCGTTGGCGCGCAGGGTCATGGCGATCTTGCGCGGCTCGTCCAGCTCGGCCGCAATTTCGTCTTCAGTCTTGCCGGCGGCGAGGCTGTCGATGAAACGCTGCTCGTAAAAAGCCATCGTCTTTGCCGCCACGTCGGGCGGCAAGCCGGTGAGGGCTTTCATTAGTGCGTCGAGGTACTCATTTTTGCTCATTGGAAACTCAAGCCTCCTGTTGTTCCATGCTTGCACTGTATCGCTTGCACTGGAGAGGCTCGAGCTGTTTACGACAGGATGCAGAAATCTGGGAGCAGGCGACCAAAACGCGGGACAGGCGGATCATCAAAGTTACGCCTTTGCGAGCAGGCGGGCGGCTTGGACGCCGCTGCGCACGGCCATTTCCAGCGTGGCGGGGTATTCGCCAGCCGTGTAGTCGCCAGCCAGCACCAGGCCTTTTGCCGGGGTTTCGTTGGATGGGCGTTTGAGGCTAGGGGCGCAGGCGTAGGTTGCGCGTTTTTCGGTGATCACCTTGCTCCAGGCCGGATTGGCCAGCTCGGGACGTGCCAGGTCGGCGGCCAGCTGCGTCGCGAGAGCTGCAGCCAGCTCTTCCTGCGGCAGGCTGGCTGCCTCGCTTGAGGCGCTGATGACGACGGCGAACAGGCCGTTTTGCTTGGCATCGAGCTGGCCGCGGTCGAAGACGAACTGGCCCCAGCGCCGGGCTTCCGGATCGTCAATCAGGGCGTAGAACGGGATGTCGAGACGGGTGCCTGGCGCGTATTGCAGGTAGCAGGTGGTGATCGGTTCTGGCTGAAACGCTTCGAGCAAGCTTGCCAGTTCGGCAAAGCCTGCTGCACCAGCGGCGCCGTCCTGGGCATCCTGCAGCGCGCTTAGCAGGCCGGCACTGGCGGCCGCGGATGCCGCGAGTATGACACCGTCAAATTGACTCGACGTACCGCCACCAACGGCCGCGCCGCTTGCTTCGACGGTCCAGCGATCCGCAGCGGGGCGAATCGAGGTGACTTTGGCGCCGAGGTGGATGGTGTTGCCTTTCCCCTGCAGCCAGGCTGCCGCAGCATCAGGGAAGAGGGCGGAGAGGTCGGCGCGGGGTACCAGCATGTCGGACGCGGCGCGGCGGGCGCCGAGGCTGTCGCGCAGCACGGCCAGGAAAACCTGTGCCGACGCGCGTTCCGGCGGCGTATTCAGCGCCGCAAGGCACAACGGGCGCCACATCAGCGCCACCAGCCGCGGCGTCTGGTCGAAACGTTCCAGCATTTCGGTTACGCTGCAATCGTTGTTCAAGCGCCAATCCATCCAGCGTGCCGTGGTGCTAAAGCGCGCCAGCGCCATCTTGTCCTCGCGCGCCAGGCCGCGCGCGCGCAGCAGTGCAACGCCGACGTGCAGTGGCGCCGGCAGGCGGGGCGCGACGAAATCCATGCCGCCGCCGGCGGGCGGGTAGCGCATCTGCAGGGGAAGCGTCAGGACGGCCGAACGCAGGTCGACGCCGACAGCGCGCATGACGCGCAGGGTTTCCGAATACGCCCCCAGCATGATGTGCTGGCCATTATCCAGCTCGCGCCCATCGAACGATACGCGGCGCGCCCGGCCGCCCAAGGTGCGGGCAGCCTCGAAAACGGTCACCTGGTGACCTGCGCGCGCAAGTTCAACGGCAGCCGTGAAGCCCGCCCAGCCGCCGCCGACTACGGCAAAGTGCTTAGCCACGAACCCAGGTCTTCCACGCCAGCCACAGTTTGCGGATAGGCGTCAGCGAAATGCGCTGTTTGAGGACGTGGTAGCCATCCTCTTCGATTTCGTTCAGGAGCGTGCGGTAGATGGCCGCCATGATCAGGCCAGGACGCTGGGCGCGGCGATCTTCCTTCGGCAGCAGCGCAAACGCCTCGTCATAGGCTTTCTGCGCACGCGCCACCTGGAATTCCATCAGCTTCGAGAAATTCTCGGTCTCGCGGGCGTTCAGCAGGTCGGCCGCAGTCACATTGAACTGCTGCAGTTCGTTGATGGGCAGGTAGATGCGGCCTTTGCGCGCATCTTCGCCCACGTCGCGGATGATGTTGGTGAGCTGGAAGGCATGCCCCAGCTTTTCGGCATATTGCAGCGTCTCGGGACGGGTCACGCCGAAAATCGACGCCGACAGGATGCCGACTACGCTGGCCACGTGCCAGCAATATTTCGACAGGCCGGCGTAATCCAGGTAGCGGGTCTGGTTCAGGTCCATCTCCATGCCATCGATGATCGCCTGCATATGTTCCTGCTTCAGGTCATAGGTGGCGAGATGCGGCTGCAAGGCCTGGGTGACCGGGTGCGTCTGCTTGCCCTCGTACATCTGGGCGATCTCGTTGCGCCACCAGGTCAGCTTGATGCGCGCCAGCGACTCGTCGCTGCACTCGTCGACGGTGTCGTCGACTTCGCGGCAGAAGGCGTACAGCGCCGTAATGGCGCGGCGGCGCTCCGGCGGCAGGAACAGGAAGCTGTAGTAGAAACTGGAACCGCTGGCGGCGGCCTTCTGCTGGCAGTATTCGTCGGGGGACATGTTCTTATGGCTTGGGTAATGCTGTCAAAGGCGCTATTTTATAGGGAAGAGGGCTTCATTCGAAGCGCGCGCCAGAAAACCTTGAACCAGTCGCGCTTTTCCAGCTTTGGCCGGCGCAGGAAAACGTCGTAATCGACTTCCTCGATTGCCTCCAAAATACGCAGTCCGCCCTGGACCACCATGCGAAGTTCCAGGCCGATGCGGCCCTTCAGGCGGCAGGCCAGCGGGGCGCCGGACAGCATCAGGGCGCGCGCGCGTTCGACCTGGAATTTCATCATGGCGCGCCATTTGGCCCTGTTGTCGGGGCGGGCCAGGTGGGCCGGCGACAGCGCGTAGCGCGCCAGGTCTTCCATTGGCAGGTAAATGCGCTCCTTATGCTCGTCGATCGCCACATCCTGCAGGAAGTTGATGATCTGGAGCGCGGAGCAGATGGCGTCCGACTGGCGGATGTTTTCCTGATCCGCCGCGCCGTACAGGTGCAGCATCAGCAGCCCGACCGGATTGGCGGAGCGGGAACAGTAATCGAGCAGGGAGGCGTAGTCCTGGTAGCGGTGCACCACGATGTCCTGCTTGAAGGCGGAAAGAAGGTCGTAGAAAGGGCGCAGCGGCAACTGGTGCTGCTCGATGACGGCGGCCAGGCGCGCAAACATCGGTTCATGCTCGCCGTCGGCACGCTCGATACGGCCCAGGGCTTCTTCATAGGCGGTGAGGCCAGCCAGGCGCTGCTCAGGCGTGGCATCGCCTTCGTCGGCAATGTCGTCGGCGCTGCGCGCAAAAGCGTAAATCGCTTCGACCGCCGGGCGCAGCCGGCGCGGCATCAGGATCGAAGCGACAGGGAAATTCTCGTAATGGTCAACGGACATAGAGGTGCTGTTCTAAATTAATGACGCGAAAGTCATTTGCAAGTACGGTTGACCCGGATATAATTTTTTCTTACTAAACGGAAAGTCATTTAGTTCCAAACGGGAAATAATAATGGCAAACATATACACCCGGCAAATGCCAGAGACGCTAAAAAGGAATTCCATCGTGTTCGTAGCAAAAAAACTACCCCTGGTTGCGGCCTGCGCCTTGCTGCTCGCCGCCTGCTCGAAAGAGGCCCCGAAGACCGAAGATATCCGCCCGGTACGCGCGATCGTGCTGCAAAGCTCGGACATCGATGTGAACGCCGAATTCTCCGGGGAAGTCCGTTCGCGCGTCGAATCGCGCCTTGGCTTCCGCGTTGGCGGCAAGATTATCTCCCGTAAAGTGGACGTGGGCAGCGTCGTCAAGCGCGGCCAGGTGCTGATGGACCTGGATCCGCAGGACTTGAAGCTGTCGCAGGCGCAGTCGATGGCGGCGTTACGCGCCGCCGAAACGACGCGCGACCTTGCCAGTGCCGAATTGAAGCGCTACCAGGAACTGCGCGAGAAGAACTTCGTCAGCCAGGCCATCCTCGATGCCAAGCTGTCTGCCTATAAGTCGGCCCAGGCACAGGTGGATTCGGCCCAGGCAGCATACCGCGGAATGTCGAACCAGGCAGGTTATGCCAGCCTTGAGTCGGACATCGATGGCGTGGTTACCGCCGTGGACGCCGAAGTGGGACAGGTAGTGTCGCCTGGCACGCCGGTGGTGCGCGTTGCCAAGACCGATGAAAAAGAAATCGTATTCGGCGTACCGGAAGACAAGGTCGACACGCTGCGCGCCATCTCCGACGTGCATGTGCGCCTGTGGGCGAGCCCTGAGAAGTCGGTGCCCGGCAAAATTCGTGAGATTTCGCCGGTGGCCGACCCGTTTACCCGTACTTACGCATTCCGCGTGTCGATTCCTGCCAGCCTGTCCGAGGCAAAGCTTGGCATGACTGCGCTGGTGGCTTTTGCTTCGCGCACCCCGCAACCGCAGATCAAGGTGCCGCTGACGGCACTGTTCCATGAGAAGTCCGCGACCTCCGTGTGGGTGGTTGAAAACGGCGCTGTGCGCCTGGTGCCGGTGACTGTGAGCGGCGTGTCCGGCAATGACCTGGTGCTGGGCAGCGGCGTCAAGCCTGGCCAGACGGTGGTGACGGCGGGCGTCAACCTGCTGAAGCCTGGCCAGAAAGTGACCATCCTCGGAGCCGCCAAATGAAGGGCTTCAACCTTTCGCGCTGGGCGCTCGAGCACATTCCGCTCACGCGCTACCTGATCGCGGTGCTGCTGCTGGGCGGCATGCTGGCGTACAAGAACCTGGGGCAGGATGAAGACCCTCCATTCACCTTCCGCTCGATGGTAGTGCAAGCCTTCTGGCCCGGTGCAACATCGCTGCAGATGGCAGAACAGGTCACCGACAAGCTGGAAAAGAAGCTGCAGGAAACGCCGTTTATCAATGAGATCACCAGCTACTCGAAGCCTGGCCAGACGCTGATCATCCTGAGCTTGCGGGAATCGACGCCGCCAAAGGAAGTAACACAGGCCTGGTACCAGGTCCGAAAGAAGATCGGCGACATCCGCTCGACGCTGCCTTCCGGGGTACAGGGGCCGGTCTTCAACGATGAATTCGGCGATACCTACGGTTCGATTTTCGCGCTGTCCGGCGATGGATTCACGTACGCGGAGTTGAAAGACTACGCCGACCTGGTGCGCCAGCAGCTGCTGGGCGTGAAGAAGGTGTCGAAGGTCGAGCTGTTCGGGGTGCAGGACGAGAAGATCAATATCGAGTTCTCGCACAAGAAGTTTGCCCAATTGGGCCTGACGATCGAGCAGATCGCCAACCAGATAACCACCCAGAACGTGGTGGAGGCGACTGGCGTTGTGGTGACGCCGACCGACAACCTGCAAGTTCGCGTTTCCGGTGCGCTGCGCACGGTCAAGGATCTGGAAGAGCTGGAGCTGCGTGCAAATAACACGACTTTCCGTCTCGGCGACTTTGCAACCATCAAGCGGGAGTATCTGGACCCGCCGCGCGACAAGATGCGATTCAACGGCAAGGAAGTCATCGGACTCGGCGTGTCGATGGAAAAGGGCGGCAACATCATCCAGATGGGCAAGGACCTGGAAAAGACCGTCAATGCGATGAAGAACAAGCTGCCCGTCGGTATCGAACTGGAGCGCGTATCGGATCAGCCGGCTGCCGTTACGGCATCCGTGGGCGAGTTCCTTCATACCCTGGTTGAGGCGGTGCTGATCGTGCTTGCAGTGAGCTTTGTTTCGCTCGGCCTGCACACCAAGCCGAAACTTCGCCTGGATGCGCGGCCTGGACTGGTCGTGGCGTTGACGATTCCGCTGGTGCTGGCGGTGACTTTCCTGTTCATGCGGATACTCAATATCGACCTGCACAAGATTTCGCTCGGCGCGTTGATCATCGCACTCGGCCTGCTGGTCGACGACGCGATCATCGCGGTGGAAATGATGGTGCGCAAAATGGAGGAGGGCCATTCGAGGCTTGAGGCGGCCACCTTTGCTTACACCTCGACGGCGATGCCGATGCTGACCGGCACGCTGATCACGGTTGCTGGCTTCCTGCCGATCGGCCTTGCTGCTTCGGCTGCGGGCGAGTAC
This sequence comes from uncultured Duganella sp., assembly GCA_946482635.1. The sequence continues at coordinate 23,062 of CAMLSG010000029.1, read as the reverse complement.
ACGTTCTCGCTGTTCTCGGTGAATGCGATCGCGCTGGTGACCTCGTGGATCGTGGCCGTGGTGTTCACGCCTTACATCGGCTACATCCTGCTGAAGGTGAAGCCGCATTCGGAGGGCGGCGGCCATCACGAGCTGTTCGATACTCCCGGCTACCGCAAGTTCCGTGCTGTCGTGAACTGGTGTGTGGAATACCGCAAGACCACGATTGTGGCAACGCTGGTGGTGTTCTTCCTTGGCGTGTACGGCTTCAAGTTCATCGAGAAGCAGTTCTTCCCGGATTCCAGCCGCCCCGAGTTGATGGTGGAGATGTGGTCGCCGGAAGGCACGGCCTTTGCGCAGACCGAACGGCAGGCGAAGAAGTTCGAGGAGTTCATCCGCAAGGAGCCAGGCGTCGCGAGCGTGACGACCTATGTCGGCACCGGCAGCCCGCGCTTCTACCTGCCGCTGAACCAGATCTTCCCGCAGACGAACGTGTCGCAGACCGTGGTGCTGGCAAAAGACCTGCATTCGCGCGAAGAGCTGCGCAAGAAGATCAGCAATATCTTCAAGACCGACTTCCCGGAAGTGCGCGGCCGCGTGCAGCTGCTGCCGAATGGTCCGCCGGTACCATATCCGGTTCAGTTCCGCGTCACCGGTACTGAAGTGGAGGGCGTGCGCGCGATTGCCGACCAGGTGAAGGACATCATGCGCGCCAACCCGAATGCGGTGGGCGTGAACGACAACTGGAACGAATCGATCAAGGTGCTGCGCCTCGACTTGGACCAGGACAAGATGCGCGCCCTGGGCGTGACTTCGCAAACCGTGATGCGTGCGGCGAATACCATTCTTTCCGGCACCCCGATTGGCCAGTTCCGCGAAGGCATCCGCCTGATCGACATCCAGGTGCGCCAGCCACTGGACGAGCGCAGCACCATTGCGGTGCTGAACGACACCTATATCCCGACCAATAGTGGTCGTTCGGTGCCGATCTCGCAACTGGCTCGCGTGCACTTCGTGTGGGAACCGGGCGTGGTATGGCGGGAGGGCAGGGAATGGGCTATCACCGTTCAGTCGGACGTAGTGGAGGGCGTGCAGGGGCCGACCGTGTCGGGCCAGATCAATCCGAAACTGGACGCGCTGCGTGCCAAGCTGCCGCCGGGCTATGAGATCAAAGTGAAGGGCGCCGCGTCGGACAGCAGCGCGGCGGAAGAATCGATTGCCGCGAACCTGCCGCTGGCTGTGTTCATCATTTTCACTCTGCTGATGCTGCAATTGCACAGCTTCTCGCGAGCCCTGCTGGTTTTCCTGACTGGGCCGTTGGGCGTGGCGGGGGCGGCGATGGCGCTGCTGGTGATGGGGCGGCCGCTGGGCTTTGTGGCGAACCTGGGCATTATTGCGCTGTTCGGCATGATTATCCGTAACTCGGTGATCCTGGTGGACCAGATTGAGCAGGATATTAAAGCTGGGGTGCCGGCCTGGGATGCGATTGTGGAGTCGGCGGTGCGGCGTTGCCGGCCGATTATCCTGACGGCTGCTGCAGCGGCGCTGGCGATGATTCCATTGTCGCGGTCTGTGTTCTGGGGGCCGATGGCGGTGGCGATCATGGGCGGGTTGATTCTGGCGACTGCGTTGACGTTGCTGTTCTTGCCAGCTTTGTATGCAGCCTGGTTCCGCGTGCCCAGACCAAACCGGTAAACCTGTGTCAGACCCGTGGGGTCTGACACCCGACCCGCGGCGGCCGCGGACTAGTGTCGGACCCTGTGGGTCTGACACTGGGGTACCGGTTTTGCCCAAATGTTGCGCATAACGCAAAAAACCACTTCCGCACTCTAGCAACACCGTATAGAATGCCGGGTTGAAGTTGAAAGCCCCGGGCGACCCCGTTTTCACTGTAAGGTCGCCCTTTGCTTTTGTGCAAATATGCCGCGAGGATGGCGAAATTGGTAGACGCACCAGGTTTAGGTCCTGACGCCAGCAATGGTGTGGGGGTTCGAGTCCCCCTCCTCGCACCATAAGTACACTTATTTTTATTGGACGATTTTTACAATGGCCACTGCAGTTGAAACCCTGGGCAAACTCGAACGCCGCATGACGATTTCCTTCCCACTGTCGGACGTGCGTTCCGAAGTGGAAAAGCGCCTGAAAGTACAGGCTCGCTCCGCACGTGCTCCTGGCTTCCGTCCAGGTAAAGTGCCAATGAAGATGGTTGCCGCACAATACGGCTACCAGATCGAAACCGAAGTGCTGAACGACAAAGTCGGCCGCGCTTTCAACGATGCTGCCAATGAAAACCAGCTGCGCGTAGCCGGCTTCCCGCGCATCGAGCCAAAGCAAGACGCACCTGAAGGCCAACTGTCCTTCGACGCAACTTTCGAAGTGTACCCAGAAGTTGAAGTTGGCGACCTGACCAAGGTTGAGATCGAAACCGTCAAGTCCAACGTGACCGACGTAGAAATCGACAAGACCATCGATATCCTGCGCAAACAGCGCGTGCACTTCCACGTGAAGGGCGAAAAAGGCGAGCACGGCGACGGCGGCGAAGCTATCGCTGCCAACGGCGACCGCGTGACCGTTGACTTCGTCGGCTCGATCGACGGCGTTGAGTTCCCAGGCGGCAAAGCTGAAGGCTACCCGTTTGTGCTGGGCGAAGGCCGCATGCTCCCAGAATTCGAAGCCGCTACCGTCGGCCTGAAAGTGGGCGAGTCCAAGACCTTCCCGCTGTCGTTCCCAGAGGACTACCATGGCAAGGACGTGGCAGGCAAAACCGCCGAGTTCACCATCACCCTGAAGAACCTGGAATGGGCGCACCTGCCGGAAGTCGACGCTGAATTCGCCAAGTCCCTGGGCGTGGCTGACGGCGACCTGGCCAAAATGCGCGACGACATCAAAGTGAACCTGGAGCGCGAAGTTGCTGGCCGCGTCAAGGCTCGCAACAAAGAAGCCGTGATGGACACCCTGGTGAAGACCGCGACCCTGGACGTTCCACAGTCGCTGATCGCCCAAGACACCGAGCGCCTGGCTGAAATGACCCGCCAGGACATGGCTCAGCGCGGCATGAACGTAAAAGATGTACCATTCCCTCCAGAGCTGTTCAAGGACAAAGCCGAGCGTCGCGTACGCCTGGGCCTGATCCTGTCCAAGCTGGTGGGCGACCAGAACCTGCAGGCTACCCCTGACCAGGTGAAGGCACAGATCGAAGACTTCGCACAAAGCTACGAAGACCCGCGCGAAGTGCTGAAGTACTACTACTCCGATCGCCGCCGCCTGGCTGAAGTCGAAGCTCTTGTATTGGAAGAAAACGTCGTTACTTACGTCCTGGGCCTGTGCAAGAACGTCTCGAAAGAAATTCCTTTCGACGAACTCATGGGAAGCGTACAAGCTTAATAGCTTGATATCATTCGACGCCGGCCCCGAGCCGGCGTTGTTTTCAAAGGAATTGGAATGAATCGTAATCCCGCACTCGATACGGAAATGCTCGGCCTGGTGCCGATGGTGATCGAACAAAGCGGCCGCGGTGAGCGCTCGTACGATATCTACTCGCGCCTGCTGAAGGAACGCGTGATCTTCATGGTCGGTCCGGTCAACGACCAGATGGCCAACCTGATTGTCGCCCAGCTGTTGTTCCTGGAAAGCGAAAATCCGGACAAGGACATCTCGCTGTACATCAATTCCCCAGGCGGCTCCGTTTCCGCGGGCCTGGCGATCTTCGACACCATGCAGTTCATCAAGCCTGACGTGTCGACCCTGTGCACCGGCATGGCCGCCTCGATGGGCGCCTTCCTGCTGGCCGCAGGCGCCAAGGGCAAGCGTTTCTCGCTGCCGAACAGCCGCATCATGATTCACCAGCCATCCGGCGGTTCGCAGGGCATGGCGTCGGATATCGAGATCCAGGCGAAAGAGATCCTCTACCTGCGTCACCGCCTGAACAGCATCATGGCGGAACGTACCGGCCAGTCGATCGAGCAGATCGCCAAGGATACCGACCGCGACCGCTTCATGTCTTCCGACGAGGCGGCGGAATATGGCCTGATCGACAAAGTCTTGACCAGCCGCGCATAAGCGTCCTTGCAAGTCGACGCCCGGACGCTACAACGTTCGGGCGTTTTGCTTTTATTTCGGGTAGCATGTGGTTGTGCGCAGGATTTCTTGCTTGTGCGCACGGCAAATTTGCACCAAAACTAAAGATTAGTCCCATGTCAGAGAAAAAATCCTCCAGCGGCGAGAAACTCCTTTACTGCTCGTTCTGCGGCAAAAGCCAGCACGAGGTGAAGAAGCTGATTGCCGGCCCGTCCGTCTTCATCTGCGACGAGTGCATTGACCTGTGCAATGACATCATCCGCGACGAGACGTCCAGCATCGAATCTGTCACGGGCGCGAAATCGGACCTGCCAACCCCGCAGGAAATCACCGATTTGCTGAACCAGTACGTGATCGGCCAGACCACTGCCAAGCGCATCCTGTCCGTGGCCGTGTACAACCATTACAAGCGCCTGAAGCACCTGGGCAAGAAGGACGACGTCGAACTGGCCAAGTCCAACATCCTGCTGGTGGGCCCGACCGGCTCCGGCAAGACCCTGCTGGCCCAGACCCTGGCGCGCATGCTGAATGTGCCGTTCGTGATCGCCGACGCCACCACGCTGACCGAAGCCGGTTATGTGGGCGAAGACGTGGAAAACATCATCCAGAAGCTGCTGCAGAGCTGCAACTATGATGTCGAAAAAGCACAGCGCGGCATCGTCTATATTGACGAAATCGACAAGATTTCCCGCAAGTCCGACAACCCGTCGATCACCCGTGACGTATCGGGCGAGGGCGTGCAGCAGGCGCTGCTGAAGCTGATCGAAGGCACCATGGCGTCCGTGCCTCCGCAAGGTGGCCGCAAGCACCCGAACCAGGACTTCGTGCAGATCGACACCACCAACATCATGTTCATCTGCGGCGGCGCGTTTGACGGCCTGGCCAAGATCATCTCCAACCGTTCCGAAAAGTCCGGCATCGGCTTCTCGGCGGAAGTGAAGAGCAAGGAACAGCGTTCGAACAGCGACCTGATGATGGACGCCGAGCCGGAAGACCTGATCAAGTTCGGCCTGATCCCTGAACTGGTGGGCCGCCTGCCGGTGGTGGCAACCCTGGCCGAGCTGACTGAGGAAGCCCTGATCGAGATCCTGGTCGAGCCGAAGAATGCGCTGGTCAAGCAATACTCCAAGCTGTTGGAAATGGAAGGCGCCGAACTGGAAATCCGTCCAGCCGCCCTGCACGCCATCGCCCGCAAGGCACTGGCGCGCAAGACCGGTGCCCGCGGCCTGCGTTCGATCCTGGAACACGCGCTGCTGGACATTATGTTCGACCTGCCAAACCAAACGAACGTCACCAAAGTCGTAATCGATGAAAATACGATCACCAGTGGCGCAAAACCCCTCCTGATTTACCAGGAATCCCCAAAAGCAGCAGGGGAAAACTAAATAGGGTTTTGAATCCCTGAGGCAAGGCGTTACAATCGGTCTCAATAACCATAACGCCGGCTTCAGTCGAAAAGCCACTCGCGATCACTCGTCGCGCGTGGCTTTTTTTGTTCCAAAACGGCATATTAGTTAGAGTAAAACTGCATTTTCTCAAAGCAAATATAATTGCAGCATAGGGCTTGTGAATTGGCCGCTGGGGCCTATATCAGAATCAAGCTTTTAAAATAAGGTACGCCATGACAACTACCAAATTAACTGAGCAAACTCAACTGCCTCTGTTGCCACTGCGTGATGTAGTCGTCTTCCCGCACATGGTAATTCCGTTGTTCGTTGGCCGACCAAAGTCCATCAAGGCGCTCGAAGCTGCCATGGAGCAGGGCAAGAGCATCATGCTGGCAGCACAGAAAGCCGCTGCCAAGGACGAACCTTCGCCATCGGATATCTATGAAATCGGCTGCGTAGCGAACATCCTGCAGATGTTGAAGCTGCCGGACGGCACCGTGAAGGTGCTGGTCGAGGGTGCTCAGCGCGCCCGCATCAAGAAGATCACCGATAGCCCAACCCATTTCATTGCCGACCTGATGCCGCTCGAATCCGAGCAGGGCGATGAGTCGGAGATCGAGGCCATGCGCCGCGCGATCGTCCAGCAGTTTGACCAGTACGTCAAACTGAACAAGAAAATCCCGCCCGAGATCCTGGCTTCGCTGTCGGGTATCGACGACGCCGGCCGCCTGGCCGACACCGTGGCCGCCCACCTGCCGCTCAAGCTCGAGCAGAAGCAGGTGATCCTGGAAATCATCGAAGTCTCGAAGCGCCTGGAGCACCTGCTCGGCCAGCTGGAAGGCGAGCTCGATATCCTGCAGGTGGAAAAGCGCATCCGTGGCCGCGTCAAGCGCCAGATGGAGAAGTCGCAGCGCGAGTACTACCTGAACGAACAGGTCAAAGCTATCCAGAAGGAACTGGGCGAGGGCGAAGAGGGCGCCGATATCGACGAACTCGAGAAGAAGGTCGCCGCCGCCAAGATGCCGAAGGAAGCGCTGGAAAAGGCACAGGCCGAGCTGAAGAAGCTGAAGCTGATGTCGCCGATGTCGGCCGAAGCGACCGTGGTGCGCAACTATATCGACACCCTGGTGTCGCTGCCATGGAAGAAGAAATCCAAGGTCAACAACGACCTGGCCAATGCCGAGAAAGTGCTCGATCACGACCACTACGGCCTGGAAAAGATCAAGGAACGCATCGTCGAGTACCTGGCGGTGCAGCAGCGCGTGGACAAGCTGAAGGCGCCGATCCTGTGCTTCGTTGGTCCTCCAGGCGTGGGTAAAACCTCGCTGGGCCAGTCGATCGCCAAGGCCACCAACCGCAAATACGTGCGCATGGCGCTGGGCGGCGTGCGCGATGAAGCCGAGATCCGCGGCCACCGCCGTACTTATATCGGCTCCATGCCGGGCAAGGTGCTGCAATCGCTGTCGAAAGTCGGCGTGCGCAATCCTCTGTTCCTGCTGGATGAAATCGACAAGATGGGCGCGGACTTCCGCGGCGATCCATCGTCGGCGCTGCTGGAGGTGCTCGATCCTGAACAGAACCACACCTTCTCGGACCACTACATCGAAGTCGACTTCGACCTGTCCGACGTGATGTTCGTTGCGACCTCGAACTCGTACAACATCCCGCCGGCACTGCTGGACCGTATGGAAGTGATCCGCCTGTCCGGCTACACGGAAGACGAGAAGACCAACATCTCCTTGCGCTACCTGTTGCCGAAGCAAGTGAAGAACAATGGCCTGAAGGACGAGGAAATCTCCGTCAGCGAAGCAGCGGTGCGCGACATCATTCGCTACTACACCCGTGAAGCGGGCGTTCGTTCGCTGGAGCGTGAAATCTCCAAGATCTGCCGCAAGGTCGTGAAGATGCTGCTGCTGAAGAAGTCGGACAAGAAGGTCAGCGTCACGCCGAAAAACCTGGACAAGTTCCTGGGCGTGCGCCGCTACGACTTCGGCGTTGCCGAGAAAACCAACCAGGTGGGCCAGGTGGTCGGCCTGGCGTGGACCGAAGTGGGCGGCGACCTGCTGACCATCGAATCGGTCGGCATGCCGGGCAAGGGCAACGTGATCCGCACCGGTACTTTGGGCGACGTGATGAAGGAGTCGATCGAAGCAGCCCGCACCGTGGTGCGCAGCCGCGCCTCGCGCCTCGGCATCAAGAACGAAGTGTTCGAGAAGCAGGACATCCACATCCACGTGCCGGAAGGCGCCACGCCGAAGGACGGTCCATCGGCAGGTATCGCGATGACCACGGCGATGGTGTCGACTTTCACCGGCATTCCAGTCCGTGCGGACGTGGCGATGACCGGCGAGATCACGCTGCGCGGGGAAGTCCTGCCGATTGGCGGCCTGAAAGAGAAGCTGCTGGCAGCGCATCGCGGCGGCATCAAGACCGTGTTGATTCCCGAGCAGAACGTGAAGGACCTGGCCGAGATTCCGGACAACGTGAAGAACAAGCTGGAAATCGTGCCGGTGCGCTGGATCGACAAGGTGCTGGAAGTCGCACTGGAACGCCAGCCGGAGCCGATCGTGGAAGCGGCTGCGCCGGTTGAAGTGCCGGCAGTCGCGGCAACTACCGACGGAAGTGAAGTAGTTAAACATTAAACCGCAGGGCAAGTGTCTGACCCAATGGGTCAGACACTGGTTTGCTGGTTTTGCTGTAAAAAACGGGCGCCGACAAGGCGCCCGTTTTGTTTTTACCCTTGACACAGTGCAACCCCGACCTGTCTAATACGGCCCTGAGATTTTTATACGCATCACAACGCGGCATAAAAAACGGTATAAACGATATAAACCTTTGTGACGGGGACTGTAATGAACAAGACCGAACTGATCGACCACATCGCGACTTCCGCTGACATCTCCAAGGCCGCCGCTGCACGCGCCCTGGACGCTGTGATCGATGGCGTAACCACCACCCTGGCCAAGAACGACAGCGTCACCCTGGTTGGCTTTGGCACCTTCTCCGTGAGCGAGCGCGCAGCCCGTACCGGCCGCAACCCACGCACCAAAGAAGAGATCAAAATCGACGCAGCTAAAGTTCCTAAATTTAAAGCTGGTAAAGCTTTGAAAGACGCTGTACAATAATGGCCTTCGGTAAGCAGTGATGCTTACCGGGCAGTTTAAGCGGGCGTTTAGCTCAGTTGGTAGAGCGGATCCCTTACAAGGATTAGGTCGGGAGTTCGACCCTCTCAACGCCCACCAGTCACACTGATGAAGAATTGGAGCGGTAGTTCAGTTGGTTAGAATACCGGCCTGTCACGCCGGGGGTCGCGGGTTCGAGCCCCGTCCGCTCCGCCAATATTCAGAAAAAAGCCCCGAAGAAATTCGGGGCTTTTTTCATTTCTGAAACCGGTAAACCTGTGTCTGACCCGGGTTAGGTTGTGCGCTGTTGATCTTCGTCGAATGTCAAAGGCCTGGAACCAACACCAACAGCTGTTGCGCAGAATGGGTCAGGCACTTGTGCCTGACCCAGGTTTACCGGTTTTAAGCAGCAATCGCCGCCGGCTCATCATCCGCCGAAGAGCGAATCAGGTAATCGAAGGACCCCAGTGCCGCCTTCGCACCTTCGCCCACCGCAATCACGATCTGCTTGTACGGCACGGTGGTCACGTCACCCGCAGCAAACACGCCGGTCTCCGAAGTCTGGCCCTTGGCGTCCACCTCGATCTCGCCATGCTTGGACAGCTCGATGGTGCCCTTCAGCCATTCGGTATTAGGCACCAGGCCGATCTGCACGAACACGCCTTCCAGGTCGACACGGTGCGACTGTCCGGTCTCGCGATCGGTGTAGCTCAGGCCATTCACTTTCTTGCCGTCGCCATGGATCTCATTGGTCTGGGCCGACTTGATCACCTTCACATTGCGCAGGGTGGCCAGCTTGCGCTGCAACACCGCATCCGCGCGCAGTTCCGCGCCGAATTCGATCAGGGTCACATGTTCAACGATGCCGGCCAGGTCGATCGCCGCTTCCACGCCCGAATTGCCGCCGCCGATCACCGCCACGCGCTTGCCCTTGAACAGCGGGCCATCGCAGTGCGGGCAGTAGGCCACGCCGTGGTTGCGGTATTCCTTCTCGCCCGGCACGTTGATTTCGCGCCAGCGGGCGCCGGTCGAAATGATCACGGACCTGGCTTTCAGCACAGCGCCACTCTCGGTATGGACTTCCTTGATCTTGCCCGGCACGATCTTCGATGCGCGCTGGGTGTTCATGATGTCCACGTCGTATTCCTTGACGTGCTGCTCCAGCGCGACCGCGAATTTCTGGCCATCGGTTTCCTTGACCGAGATGAAGTTCTCGATCGACAGGGTATCCAGCACCTGTCCGCCAAAGCGGTCGGCGATCACGCCGGTGCGGATGCCTTTGCGCGCCGTGTAGATAGCCGCAGCAGCGCCTGCAGGGCCGCCGCCGACGATCAGCACGTCGAACACGTCTTTCTTGCTCAATTCAGCCGCAGCGCGGGCCGAGGCGCCGGTATCCAGCTTGGCGAGGATTTCCTCGACATTGGTGCGGCCCTGGCCGAAGTGCTGGCCATTCAGGTACATCATTGGCACGGCCATCACCTGGCGTTCCTCGACTTCTTTCGGGAACACGCCGCCATCCACCGCCACCACCTTGATGCGCGGGTTGATCACGGACATGGCGTTGAGCGCCTGCACCACTTCCGGGCAGTTATGGCAGCTTAGGGAGATGAAGGTCTCGAAGACGTAATCGCCGTCCAGGTTGCGGATCTGCTCGATGACTTTTTCATCCAGCTTGATCGGGTGGCCGCCCACTTGCAGCAGTGCCAGCACAAGGGAGGTGAATTCGTGGCCCATCGGGATGCCGGCAAAGCTTACGCCGATATCGGTGCCTTTGCGGTTGATGTCGAAGGAAGGCTTGCGGGCCTTGTCGTCAGTGCCTGCGACGACGGTGATCTTGCCGTGGCCTGCGGATACGACGTCCTGCAGCAGGGCCGACATTTCCTGCGATTTGGCGGAGGCGTCGGTGTGCGCCACGATCTCGATCGGGTGGACAACGCGCTCCAGGTAGGAGGAGAGTTGGGCTTTCAGGTCTGCGTCCAGCATGGCTATTCCTTTCTTGATTAGTCGCTTGCGGTAGGTACCGCTTCAACGCCCCAAGGCGACCCCGTGGGGTCGCCTGTTCAAGCCATTAGCAGACTAAGATGCTTAGATCTTGCCGACCAGGTCCAGCGATGGCTTCAGGGTTGCTGCGCCTTCGGTCCACTTGGCTGGGCACACTTCGCCTGGGTGGGAAGCAACGTACTGGGCTGCCTTCACTTTGCGCAGCAGTTCTGCAGCGTCGCGGCCGATGCCGTTGTCGTGCACTTCCATCACTTTGATGAAGCCTTCCGGATTGATCACGAAGGTGCCGCGCAGTGCCAGGCCTTCTTCTTCGATCATCACTTCGAAGTTACGGGACAGGGTACCGGTTGGGTCGCCGATCAGGGCGTACTGCACTTTCTTGATGGCGTCGGAGGTGTCGTGCCATGCCTTGTGGGCGAAGTGGGTGTCGGTCGAAATGCCGTACACGTCCACGCCCAGCTTGGCGAATTCTGCGTGGTGGTCTGCCAGGTCTTCCAGCTCGGTTGGGCACACGAAGGTGAAGTCGGCTGGGTAGAACACGAATACGGACCACTTGCCTTTCAGGGATTCTTCGCTCAGGTCAACGAATTTGCCGTTGTGGTATGCGGTGGCCTTGAATGGTTTTACTTGGGTGTTAATCAGGGACATTGTGGTTTCCTCGTGGGTTTGTGAATCAATGAGACGCCAGTTTAAGGCTTTCACTGAGATTTGGAAATTTGATTGTTCAAATAGACTCAATAGTCTTTGCCTATTAGAACCGCGAAACGCGATCATTATTATCGCCTTTTGGCGGGAAAACGGTTGTCGCCCCGTCAGGGTTGTGATTTCGGCAGGAGGCCGGTAACGTGGCCGGACAGGTAGCCGACATCGGCAGGATCGAAGTCGGCGTGCATTTTCTTGCGCACCCCAAGTTCGTTGAGGAGGAGGTGGTGGTCGGGGACGACGCCCTGCTTTGCGAGGCATTCGCGGGCGCAGGCCAAGGGGCAGCCGTCGATGGCGATGATCGTGCGGCCGGATTGGGCCAGCTTGACCAGCGGGGCGACGCCGCCGCCCACCCCCGCGATACAGGACATTTCTGCGGTGCCGTCGCGGTCAAGCCTGAGGGCGACGGCGTTGGCCAGCTGGGCCGCGCTGCTGCAGCCGGAGCATGAATACACCAGCGGCAGCGTCTTGTCAGCCATGGCGGGCGCCGGGCGGCGTCGGGATTTTCGGCAGCAGCTTGCGCCAGTCGAAGGCGCTGGCGTCCAGGCCGTCCAGCGTGTTCTTGAACAGCAGGCCCAGTTCCGTGTCGCCTTCCAGGATCAAGCGGCGGCTGAAGAACAGGGTGTCGGGGTCTTCCTGGCGACGCGCCATCAGCACCAGGTCGTGTGCGCAGGCGCCGATGGTCAGGTCGGGCTGGTCGCCGTGGCGGGCTGTCTCGAAAGCCTTGCCCTGCCAGCTGAAATCGATGGCAAGTCCGGCGTCTTCCACCCACAGGCGCAGGCGGCGGGCAAATAGGGCCTGGCGCACGTCTTCAGGCAATTGCGGCGCCAGGATTCGGTTGAGCCCTTGCACGAACAGCCAGGCGGGCGGCTGCGGCGGCAGGCGGCCCAGCAGGCGGCCGATGGCGGGCGGGATGCGGAATGGGGCGGCCGTCATGCTACACGCTCCATGCCGGGCTGGCCGTACCAGAAACCGTCGCAACTGCCGCCGGGAGCCAGCGGTTCCAGCATGACGGCGGCATGCGGCGCCTGCCATTCGCCGCGGCGCACCTTGTCGAAGGCCGCCACCACTTCCAGCGTATCGCGCGATTGCGGCGAAATGCGCAGCACATTGATGCCCATGTCAGCCATCTCGGGCATGACGCGCACCAGGTTGCAGCACAGGGCTGATTGGGTCTGGATGCCGTTCAGGACCAGGAAGGCTTTCTGCTCGCGTGTGTCCATGATCAGGCCATCCGGGTAATCGATGCAGCTGAACTGGCAATCGTCCTTCGGCAGGTTGCGGTTGCGCGCGGTCATGCAGCGGGCGGAGAAGGCCAGCGGCATGCGGCCCCACGCAAAGACTTCGCTTTCCATGCCGGCCGGCTGCGTCTTGAGCAGGGTGGCGATGGCGGTTCGGTCCATTTCCAGCGGCGCCACCCAACGACGCGCTCCCTGGCGGGCCAGCACGGCCAGCGTCGGCTCGCTGTAGATGTTCAGGTGTGGACCGGCGATGAAGCCGGCGCCTTCCAGGTTGCGCACAGCGCCGAAGTCATTGGCCTCCACCAGGAAGTCGCGGTGTTCGCACAGCTTGCGCATGGTGGTCAGTTCCGCGCCCGACTCAATCAAGGCCTGCGTGGAGAGCACTACTTCCTTGCCCGCGTCGCGCAGCAGGGCTGCAATATCAAGCCAGTCCGGCAGGCGCAGCTCATGGCGGCGCGAGCATACGACCTCGCCCAAGTAGACGATATCGACCGGGCTTTCCGCTACCTGCTGGTAGAACTCGAACATGGTCAGGCGCGGCCAGTAATACAGCACCGGGCCGAGGGCTAGTTTCAACATACTCATTTCCATTTGCGGTGATAGGCGCCCAGGGTGTGCTGCTGGCCTTCCGCCACGCGGTCCAGCGCAGCGCTCCAGCTTGGGTGGATGGCAAAGCGGCGCTTGCCGTCACCGCAGGCGTCGATGGCGGAGCGCCAGGCTTGCGTCACCTGAGCCACGTAGGCTGGGCTGCGCTGGCGGCCCTCGATCTTGATCGCCTTGACGCCCATCTGCACCAGTTGCGGCAGCAGCTCCATGGTGTTCAGGCTGGCCGGTTCTTCGATGGCGTAATAGGTCTCGCCTTCAACCTCGAAGCGGCCCTTGCAAAGCGTGGGATAGCTGGCGTTTTCATCGGGCTGGTAGCGGTCGATCAGGACGCCATTCAGGCGCGACTCCAGGCCCTTTGGTGTCTGCTGCCAGCGTACTGCCTTGGCAGGCGAGCACACGCCTGCGGTGTTGGGCGATTCGCCGGTGGCGTAGGACGACAAGGCGCAGCGGCCTTCCACCATCACGCACAGGCTGCCGAAACCGAATACTTCGATCTCGGTCTTCACATGGCGGATCAGGTGTTCAACCTGCTGCATCGACAGCACGCGCGGCAGCACCGCGCGCGAGATGCCGAACTGTTCGTGGTAGAAGTTGATCGCCTCGTAGTTGGTGGCGGAACCCTGCACGGACAGGTGCAGGCGCAGGCCAGGGTGCTTGTTGCGGGCGTACTCCATCAGGCCGGGGTCGGCCAGGATGATGGCATCAATGCCGGCGCCGGCGGCACGGTCGACTGCTTCGCGCCACAGCTGCCAGTTGGCTGCTTGCGGATAGGTGTTCAGCGCCAGCAGGACTTTGCGGCCGCGCTGGTGGGCATAACGAATGCCTTCCGCAATCGCGGCTTCGTCGAAATTCAGGCCGGCGAAATTGCGGGCGTTGGTGGCGTCGCGGAAGCCGAGGTAGACGCTGTCGGCGCCGTTGTCGACAGCAGCTTTCAGTGCCGGCAGGCTGCCGGCGGGACAAACGAGTTCGATCATGCTTTGGTTCCCTGCAGGCGGCGTACGCCGTTGACGAAGCGGGCCAGGGTGTCGGATTGGCCGCCGCGCGGCAGCATGACTTCCACCAGCTGGAAGCGGCCGCGCTGCTGCACGGCGCTTTCCAGTGCCGCCACCAGCTCGGCGCGCGTGCTGACGCGATAGCCGTCGCCGCCCAGCGCTTGCGCCATGTCGGCAAAGCGCCAGTCGCTCAGGTCGCAGAAGCCGGACTGCGGCTGGAAGGCGCGCAGCATCTCCCAGCTGCAGTTGTTGAAGATGACCACGATCGGGTCCAGGCCGTAGCGTTGGCAGTTGCCCAGCTCCCAGCCCGTCATCTGGAACGCGCCATCGCCGACCAGCACCAGCGGACGCTCGCCGCCTGCTGCCTGCAGGCCGAAGGCGGCCGGTACGCCGTAACCCATGGTGGCGTAGTAGCCGGGCGCCAGCAGGTCGGTGTTCTCTATATCCAGCGCGGTAAACAGGCAATCGCCGATGTCGGAGGCGATTGTCATGCGTCCATGCTTGCGCATCATGTCGTTGATGGCGCTCGCCACGTCGCGCGGCACCAGCGGGCTGTCGTCCGCAGCCAGGTCGCATGGATAGGCGGTGCGCTCACCGCGCAGGGCAGCATCGGCGCGCAGGGGCTTGGCATGGGCCAGCAGGCCGTCCACCAGTGCTTCCAGCGGAATGTCGTGGTAGGTGTGGTAGCCGAGGGTGACGTCGCCATCCAGCGCCAGCATGCACTTGCGCAGGTCGATGCGTTCGCGCTGCACGCCGAAATTGGTGTCGGACAGGATCACGCCCAGCATCAGCAAGGCGTCCGAGCCTTCCACGGCTTCGGTGACTTCCGGCGCTCCGGCGACACCGAGGTAGGTGCCGAGCAGCGGCGCTTCCGGCTCGCTGGCCAGCAGTCCGCGGCCCATGAAGCAAGTCACGACCGGAACCTGCAGCTTGGTGGCGAGCTGCGCGACCTTGCCTTCCAGGCCGAAACGGCGGGTCTCGATGTCGACCATCAGCACCGGCCGTTCCGCGCGCTCCAGGCGGGCCAGCACTTCTTCCACGCACGCCGCCAGGGCGTCCTGATCGTGGCCAGGAGCCGGCAAAGCGTGTACACGTGCGCACGGCGCATGCACCATGTCGCGCGGCAGCTCGATATAAACCGGGCGCGAATGCGTGATCGCACTGCGCAGCACGCGCGCGATGTCTTCCGGTGCACGCTGCGGGTCGTCCAGCACACACTGGTCGCAGGTGATTTCGCGGAAGATCGCCATTTGCGAATCCAGGTGCTTGACCTGGTGGTGCAGAAGGAAGCCGTTGCGGCGTTCATTGGTGCCGGGCGCACCGGAGATCACCACCATCGGCACCTTTTCTGCGTAAGCGCCCGCGACGGCGTTGACCATATTTAGTGCCCCCGCACCATAGGTCACCGCCGCCACGCTTATGCGCCCGTGATAGCGTGCCGCCCCATCGGCTGCAAAGCCCACGCCCGGCTCGTGGCTCAGCGTGTAGAGGGGCAGGACGCCAGATTTCTCAATTTGTTCGAAGAAGGCAAGGACGAAGTCTCCGGGGATACCAAAGACTTCGCGCGCGCCGTGATCAGCCAGCGCGTGCAAGAGTGAGTTTGCGAGATTCATAGCCGGCATCTTGCGCGGGCGCGACTGAAAAATCCTTGAGCCAGGTCAAGGATTCCCCAATCCGCCGCCCGCTTGTCGTTATCAGGCTGCCTTGACCAGCGCGGCCAACATCACTTCCAGCGTCTTGTCGTGGCGCTTGATAGGCGGGATCTCGCGCTCGATACCAAGCAGCTGGTAGACCGCCATTTGTGCTGCGCGCACCGAGTACTCGACCGTGAACACCACGTCGTCCGGCACTTCGACGAACTGGCTGACCAGGGCGAGATTGCGCGAGCCGATTGGCACCGGCAATGGCCGGTCGCTGTAATGGCGCGGCATGAACATGCTGGTGATGTAGGGCATGCGGCAAGGAATGCAGTTGGCCTGGGCGAAGACTTCAGGTTCGAAGTTCAGGTGTCCTGCCAGTTCGCGCAAAATCTCTTCGCCGGTGCAATTGGCCATCGGCTTGGCGACGAAATTGCCGACGCGGTCCGGATGCAGCGCGTAGCCCCAGAAAACCTTCACGCCAGCCGGTTGATCAGCGAAGTGCGGTTGGTGCGCCAGCACGACCGACATCAACCAGTTGGAATCCTTGAAGGTCACCAGGCCGCCTGTACCGGCAACGTTGCCGCTGAAGGCCTGCATCTGGTCGAAAAAGATGGAGTCATGCAGTGTGACCGTGAACGATTCCCACCACGATTGCTGGATATTGCGGTTGAACGCAGCTGGATTGCCAAGCTCCGGCCTGCCTTCCGCCAGGCGCTCCCACAGCTTCCAGCCGCCGCTCTGGTAGCGGTCAAGACGCGGAGGCGCAGAATCCATGCTGCCGAAACTGGAGGCGTCCGTCATCGAGCCGTTCTGGAAGAACACCAGGTCGTCAGGCGTAACCGGAAGCAGTTCGCGCTGTCCGTCGCGTTCGAGCTCGATCGCATGCACCACCAGTTCGTCCTTGCCGTCTTCCAGCTTGATGTCAGTGACGGTGCAGCCGGTTTCAATACAAACGCCCTGCTGCGCCAGCCATGCCTGCAGTGGACGGACCAGCGAGTCGTACTGGTTGTACACGGTGCGTTTGACCCCGGCCAGCGTTTCGATGCGTGAGAACTCCTTCATGAAGCGATGCAGGTAGCGCTTGAACTCCACCGCGCTGTGCCACGGCTGGAAGGCGAAGGTGGTGGCCCACATGTACCAGAACGGCGTTTCGAAAAATGCCGGCGACAGGTGATCGGTGATAGGGGAATTGCCCAACGCCGCTTCATCCGCTTCGTGCAGCTTGAGCAGCTCCATCCTGTCGCGCAGGCTGAAGCCCATCGAAGTCACGTCCACCTTGTGGCGATTGCGGTCGACCAGGCGCGCCTGGGAGTGCGACTTATGCAGTTCGTTGAATGCCAGCGTCTCATCGAGCACCGACTGTCCAGGGTGGACCAGCGACGGGATCGACGCGAACAGGTCCCAGGTGCATTCGTAGTTATCGGTCGTCAGCATGCGGCCACCGCGCAGGCGGTAACCATCCTTCGCATTGCCCGCACCATCCAGGCTGCCGCCCGCCAAACCCAGCGATTCGTAAATATGAATCTGGTCACCGCGCATTTTTCCATCGCGGATCAAGAAAGCCGCCGCCGCCAGGTTACCGATGCCGGCGCCGGCCATATACACTTGTTTTTCTTTTCCCATTTCGTTACTCCTTGGTTGGTTCGAGAGTAACTATAGGTTTTCACAAGGCCGCTTGACTTTGACCTGGGTCAAGAACACCCCAAACGTCATGCTTTGAACGTGACCCAGGGACGGAACCTGGCCACTGCCTGGATCAGACCGGCCTCCTCCTGCGCGGTGATCACCGGGCCTATTGGCTTGTAGGCGCTCGGCGCTTCTTCGATGCGACGTTCTTCGCGCAGGGTCACGCACTGCCACGACTGCTCACCAACAGCGGCCGTTGGGCGCATCGCGCGCGTTTCCTGCCTGCGCAGGCGCCGCCCCGCACCGTGGCTGCAAGACCATAACCAGTCGGCATGGCCCAGGCCGGTGGCGAGGAATGAGCTGTCGCCCATGGAACCGGGAATCAACGCAAACTGGCCATCATGTGCAGGCGTCGCGCCTTTGCGGTGGATATTCATTCCCTGTTCGGCCAGGACGACATTGTGCGGCACATCGACAACCAGCCGCGATGCGGACGCCCCGACGGTTGCTTCCAGGTCCTTTCGAACCAGCTCCGCCAGCACCAGGCGATTGGCCCAGGCATAGCGCGCTGCCACGCCCATTGCCTCAAGATATTCCGATGCCAGCGGCCCCGAAAGGCCATACAGACTGCTTTCGGGATGCCGCACGCCGGCGGGCCATTCGGCCCGGGCCCGGTCCATCCATGCCTGGCCTACAAAGAATCCAAGATCCCGCGAACCGCTATGAATCATCGCAACTACGTCGCCAACTTTGAGGCCGGCGCGATACGCCGCATGACGGTCCAGCACCTCTTCTACAACCTGCAACTCGACGAAGTGGTTGCCTCCGCCAGGCGTTCCAAGATTCGGATCGCGGAATATCGCGTGTCGGCGGCCAGTAAAAGCCTCCGGCGCATGCCTTGCGGAGCCGCCAAAGTTGTGCAGCCCAACGCAGCGTGTCAGTTCATCCTGCAGGCGGCCGTGATCCATTTCGCTCCACAATCCCTGGCGGGGAATCTCGTGCAGGAAGGCTTCAGGACCAAGGTCAAACAGGGCGCGGAAGGCTGCGGTGCTCGCCGGCACGTCACGACCGTTGTCGAGCAGGCTGCGCGTCAGCCGCTGTATCAACCGCTCCTTGTGCGGTGCGAGCTGCTGCAGCGTACGCCCTGTGGTGAGGAGGCGCATTCCGCAGTTGATGTCGGTCCCGATAGCGGCCGGAATAACGAAATCGCTGTCGGTTGCAACGACACTACCCACCGGTGCGATTGAACCGGGGTGAAAATCGGGTGTGGCGCAAGCCCTGCAAACGCCGCGCTCATCGTCGTGACTTCGCACAGAGGCGAATTCAAGCAACTGGCGCACGGCCTTTTCTTCCAATGGAAGGCTGGCTGGCAAAAGGATCTGCGCCTGGGCTTTTTCATTATGGATTTGGTACACACCATCGCGATAATGGACGATGATGCCGGAACGGGCAAAGGCCCGTTGAATTCGAGTGTAATTGTTCATGGCTGCTACGGACGTAATGAGAACCCGCGAAATTCGCGGTAGACGTCCTCTCTTGCAGCAGCGCATTCAAGGAAGGAAAAACGGCGCTAGTCTAGCATGGTTTTATGCGGCAGTGGCTTGCGGGGTTGGCGCGGTGGGAGTGGTTTGCTGGTGCAGCATCGCGTCGAAGTCGGCGGCGGGCAGGGGACGGGCGAACAGGTAGCCCTGGCCGTAGTCGCATCCGGCACCGGCCAGCAGGTCGCGCTGCTCGATGGTTTCCACGCCTTCGGCAATCACGTTCAAGCCAAGCTTGTGCGCCATCACGATGATCGCGTCGGACAAGGCCATGTCGCTTGAATCCGGAGCGAGATTACGGGTGAAGCTGCGGTCGATCTTCAGGTAATCGATGTCGAATTTCTTCAGGTAGGACAGCGAGGAGTAGCCAGTGCCGAAATCGTCCAGCGCGACCTGGATGCCGGCATCGCGCAGTTGCAGCAGCTTGTCGGTGACGCTGGTGTTGGCGTCCAGTAGCAGACCTTCCGTGATTTCCACCACGATGCTTTCACCCGGCACGCCGAGCTGCTGCAGGTAAGCCAGCCAGTCGGCATAGGTGGCGCGTTCGCGCTGGAATTCCATTGGTGACTGGTTCAGGCTGACCTGGAAGCCGGGGTGCACTTCCTCGCGCCAGCGCTTGACCCACTGCGCCGACTCGCGGAACACCCATTCACCAATGTCGACGATCAGGCCGCTCGATTCGGCGAGCGGGATGAACTCCAGCGGGCTGACCATGCCGCGCTGCGGATGTTCCCAGCGAATCAGTGCTTCGGCCTTGTGGATCTTGCCGGTCGGGAGGTGCACGATAGGCTGGAAGTACAGCTTGAGCTGATTGCCCTTCAGCGCGCCGCGCAAGTCGTTGGTCAGGCGCATGCGATTCAAGGCCGCGACCTGCAGGGCCGGCGTGAAGTAGCTGAAGCGGTTGCGGCCTGCGCCCTTGGCGGCATACATGGCCTGGTCTGCGTGCTTCAGCAAGTCTTCCATATTGCCGGCATCGTCCGGGTAGATCGTGATGCCGATCGAGGCCGAGACGAAGGCTTGTTCCTGTCCGAGCTGGAACGGCATGCGCAAGCTGTCGATTATGTGCTGGGCGATATCCTCCACCCGGTCCACTTCCGACAGCTCGGGCAGGATCACGGTGAATTCATCGCCGCCCAGGCGCGACACCGTATCCGACTGGCGCACGCAGGCGCCAATGCGGCGCGCCGCTTCCACCAACAACACGTCGCCCTGGTGATGGCCCAGGGTGTCGTTGACTTCCTTGAAGTGGTCAAGGTCGATGAACAGGATGGCGATGCGGGTGCCGTCGCGGCGGGACTTCAAAATATCGTGCTGCAGGCGGTCAAGGAACATGCGCCGGTTCGGCAACTGCGTCAGCGTATCGAAGTTGGCCTGCTGCCAGATCAGGGCCTCGGTTTCCTTTTTCTCGGTGATGTCTTCGATCATGCACAGGTGGTGCGGCTGGCTTTCCGTGCCGACTGCGTTGATCGATACTTCCACCCACACGATGCGGCCGTCGGGACGCACCAGGCGTGTTTCCATCTTGAAGCCGGCAATCTGCTGCGCCGCCAGCTGCGCCATCTTTTCCTGCTCCGGCGCCACGTCGTCCGGGTGGCAGATTTCCAGCCAGCGGCTGTGGCGCATTTCCTGCGCCGAGCGTCCCGCAATCTCGGCGAAACGCGGATTGACGTCGCGGAACTGGCCGCCGCTTGAATCGATCAGGGCAATGCCCATCGGCGCCGCTTCGAACATGGTGCGGAAGCGCTGCTCGCCTTTGCGGATGGTTTCCTCGGCACGCGTACGTTCGCGCGTCAGCAGCGAGAAGTGGATCACGGCGCCCAGCACCAGCAGGCCCGCGGCCACGCCCAGCACGCGGTACAGCCAGGTCAGGTCGGAGCCGGGATCGGTGTTGTACAGGAACCCGGTCCAGGTGGCGCCCTTCGGCAGCATGCCAAGATCCGTATAGATGTCGGCGATGTGCTGCCAGCGGTCCGGGTTCATGTAGCCGATCTCCACCAGCACCGGCTGCACCAGCGGCACCATCTGGCGCGCTTCGTACAGCAGGTGCATGCGGTCGTGCTGGCGCGAATACTTGTTGAGGATCAGGTCGACGATTTCTTCCTGGTGGCTCATGGCGTACTGCCAGCCGCGCATGCTGGCGGCGCGGAAGGCACGTACGCGGTCCGGGTGGTTCTTGATTTCCGCTTCGCTGGTGAACAGGTTGTCGCCGTAGAAGTCGATGCCGGCGGCGCGCGGGCTGTAGATATCGTAGGGGAATCCGAGACGGTCGAGGTAATCGGGCTCGTTGCTGACGAAGATCGACATGGCGTCGATCTTGCCTTTGACCAGGTCGTCCGGGTTGAAGCTGTGCTCGACCCGCACCAGCTGGCTGGTGTCGATGCCTTCCTTTTTCAGGTAGGCCATGACTTCGTCGGCCTGGGTCAGTTCATCGGTCAGGGAACCGATCATCACGCGCTTGCCCACAATGCTGCGGATGTCCGGCGCCGGGCCGGTCTGGCGCATCGCCAGGGCATAGGGGGAATGCTGGAACACCACCGCCAGCACCACCAGCGGCTTGCCGGACATGCGTGCCAGCAGCAGGCTGCTGCTGCCAACACCGTACTGGGCGCGGCCATCAAGCACGGCGCGCTCCGGCTCATTGCCGTCGCTGCCCTCGAGGATTTGCACGTCCAGGCCGGCATCGCGGTAGTAGCCCTTTTCCAGCGCGGCGTAATAGCCGGCGAACTGGAACTGGTGGCTGTGCTTCAGTTGCAGCGTGACGCGTTCCTGCGCCTGCACCCAGGGAGCAGGTGTCGACAGCAACAGAAATATGAACAGGCCAGCCAGGAATTGGGGCACGTTATCGTCCGGATACAAAGTTGGCAGAGTCTACAAGCCGATTGTATCCGCTTCGCCGAAGGCGGCGCGCCGAAGTGTGGCATTCCTGCTGCAAAATCCTATGGAATTGCAGCAGGTGATAGCCGGTTAGCGTTTTACTTACGGCCCGGGCGGCCGCCAGTCTTGGCCGGGGCGGCCTTGGGTTTGACTTTGATAGTGTCGAGGATGGATGGACGGGCCTTGGTTTCCACCGTGGCGCGCGCCGTCATCGAACCTGTCAGCGCATTCGGCTTGCCGCCGCGGCCAACGTGGGCCGGTGGAGGCAGGCCGGCGCCGCGCTTCTGCTGGCCCGGAGCCAGCATCGGCATGGCGCGCTTGCCGGACGAAGCCTTGAAGTTCTCTTCGCCGACGCGGTATGGCGGGATCAGGTGGCGTTCGCCATCGCCGATCAGGTCGCCACGCCCCATGCGGCGCAGGGTTTCGCGCAGGATCGGCCAGTTCTTCGGATCGTAGTAGCGCAGGAAGGCCTTGTGCGCCTGGCGCTGCTTCAGCGTGCGCGGGGTTTCCACGTTTTCCGAATTCTCGGTGACCTTGTGCAGCGGATTCTTGCGCGAGTGGTACATGGCCGATGCCATCGCCATTGGGGTCGGCATGAAGGTCTGCACCTGGTCGAGGCGGAAGTTGTTCTTCTTCAGCCACAGGGCCAGGTTCAGCATGTCCTCGTCCGTCGTGCCCGGGTGGGCGGCGATGAAGTAAGGGATCAGGTACTGCTTCTTGCCTGCCTCCAGCGAGTACTTCTCGAACATCGCCTTGAATTCGTCGTAGGCGCCGATGCCCGGCTTCATCATCTTGCTCAGCACATTGGTTTCGGTGTGCTCGGGCGCGATCTTCAGCAGGCCGCCCACGTGGTGGGTCACCAGCTCTTTCACGTATTCCGGCGAACGCACGGCCAGGTCGTAGCGCAGGCCGGACTGGATCAGGATCTTCTTCACGCCCTTGATCTCGCGCGCCTTGCGGTACAGCTGGATCAGCTTGCTGTGGTCGGTGCCCAGGTTGACGCAGATCGACGGGTAGACGCAGGACAGGCGGCGGCAGGTTTCCTCGATCGACTTGTCCTTGCAGGACAGGCGGTACATGTTCGCGGTCGGGCCGCCCAGGTCGGAGATGATGCCGGTGAAGCCCTTGGTCTTGTCGCGGATATGTTCGATCTCGCGCAGGATGGACGGCTCGGAACGGCTCTGGATGATGCGGCCTTCGTGCTCGGTGATCGAGCAGAAAGTGCAGCCGCCGAAGCAGCCGCGCATGATGTTGACCGAGAAGCGGATCATTTCCC
>CAMLSG010000028.1 GCA_946482635.1 uncultured Duganella sp. | reverse complement strand
CCGAGCAGCTCGGCAACCACTTCCATACCTTCGACCTTCTCGGCCACGACCTTGACGATCACCACCACCGGGACGCCAAGCAGCAAGCCCCACACGCCCCACAGCCAGCCCCAGAACAGCAGGCTGACGAACACCGCGGCGGCATTCATGCGCGCAATGCGCCCGGTCATCCAGGTAGCGATGACGGTGCCGACCAGGGTGGCGATGGCGCTCGAGGCCAGTGCCACCAGGGCCACCATCTGCAGCGACTCTGTTTGCAGGTAGGCGGCGACGCTGAGCGCGCACACGATCAGCAGCGGGCCGAAATACGGCATCAGGTGCAGCAAGCCGGCCACGATGGCCCAGGCGCCGGCATTCTCCAGGCCAAGCGCATGGAGCGCCAGCCACATCAGTAGCGCCAGCAGCACATTGGTCACCAGCAGCATGAACATATAGCCCTGGATCGAGGTGTTGATCTCGTCCAGGATCTGCACCGTGACCTTCTTGCGCGTCAGGGAAGGCCCGGCCAGCTTGACCAGCTTGCGCTTGAAAGTGTCGCCGGACAGCAGCAGGAAAAACACCAGGAACACCACCATGGTGGCCTGGCTCAGGAAAGCCAGCAGGCCGCGCGAGCCGGCCCATACCCAGTCGATCACCTTGATATGCCCGCCATCCTGCGTGACCACCGCGATCGCCTTGCGCGGCGGCGTGACGGGCTTGCCGGCGGTCGCTTGCTCGATCTGGGTGGCGACATCCTGGATGCGCTTGAACGTGCTGTCCTTGCCGCTGGTAGTCGAAGCCACCAGGCGTGACAGCTTGCGCCCGGCGTCGGGCAGTTCTTCGATGATGTTGGAAAATTCGACGTGCACCTTCTCCGCCGTCACGGCACCGCCCACCAGGATGGCGCAAGTGACTAAGGTGGTGCCCAGCGCACGCCTTACGCGCACGCGCTCCAGCCAGGCCACCAGCGGATTGAGCGTGTAGGCCAGCAGGATGCCAAGCAGCAGGGGCACGAGGAAGCCCCGGCCCCACTGCAGGGCGTACAGGAAGGCGACGGTGGCAAGGATGGTCTGCGCCAGGCGCATGAGCCATGCCACCCGCGTTTATTTGACGCGGATGTCGTTCTTGACTTCTTTGACACCTTTCACGCCGCGCGCGATTTCGCCGGCGCGGGTGATGTCGGCAGGCTGGGCCACGAAGCCGCTCAGCTGCACGGTGCCTTTGAAGGTTTCGACATTGATTTCAGTCGACTTCAGCGATGGCTCGTTGAAGATGCTGGCCTTGACCTTGGTGGTCAGGGCGGCGTCGTCGATATACTCGCCGGCGCTTTCCTTGGTTGGGGTCGAGGCGCAGCCGGCCAGGCTGAGGGTCGATGCGATGAACACGGCAGTAGCGAATTTCTGTGCGATTTTCATGACGCTTCTCCTATGTGTGGTGGGTGTTCCGGGCACTAGTGTCCAGCTAACAAGGCCTGCTTTCTGTTCGCTGGCGAACATTGTGCGGAATCGCACAGACGAGTAGGACCCGCGCTCCCTATCCTGACCCCAATCCCACCCACAGGAGGAGACGTTATGAAACCGACTGTATCCCTTGCAGCGATGATGGTGGCAGTGGCCGCTCTGTCGGCCGGTTGTGCCAGCAATTCATCCTATCCCCAGGCAACCGATTATTCCTCGCAGGCTGATATCTCGACGTATGGCACGGTGGACTCGATCCGCGTGGTACGCGTTGACCCATCCACCAGCGGGGCCGGCGCAGTCGCCGGCGGCTTGCTGGGTGCTCTGGCCGGCAGCCAGATCGGCTCCGGCTCCGGCCGTACCGCGGCAACCGCTGCCGGCGCCATTGGCGGTGCCGTGATCGGCAACCGCGTTGAAGAAAACCGTAACGCGCCGCGCGACGTGTACCAGATCAGCGTGCGGCTCGATAACGGCGACTACCGTACCGTCAACCAGGACAGCGCTTACGACCTGCGGGTCGGCACGCGCGTGCGCGTGGTCGATGGCCGGGTCTACCGTTACTAGGCGGAGGTTGCCATGGCTACCATCCTGCTGATCGTGCTGGTCCTGCTCGTCATTGGCGCCCTGCCAACCTGGCCGCATAGCCGCAACTGGGGTTATGCCCCGAGCGGCATTGCCGGCCTGA
The DNA here is from genome assembly GCA_946482635.1 of uncultured Duganella sp. Next base: position 31,521 of record CAMLSG010000028.1, on the reverse strand, counting down.
TTGTTGTCGTCCTGCTCATCCTGCTGCTGACTGGCAGGCTGTAGCGAAGGAGCCCATCATGAAAATGCTGATTGGCGCTGTTGCACTGGCCCTGTGCGGGCTGGCCAGCGCCCAGGTCACGCCGCCGGAAGTTGCACGGCAGCAACAACAAGAACTCAAGCGCGGCGACCCGCCGCGCTGGACCAGGCCGGACCGCACCGAAGCGGCCCAGCTTGCCACGCTGCGCAAGGAAATCAACGCAGCCCTGCGTGAAGCCCTGGAAGCCTGCAAGCAGCAAGGGGCCGGCGCAAACAGCGACTGCGTGAAAGAAGCGCGCAGCATCGCCCAGTCGGATATGGCCAATGCGCGCCAGATCCACCTGGCCACGCGCGATCTGTCGCGTACCTATGAAACCAGTGGCAAATAAGGCAAGCCAACAACCAGCCGTTATGGCCGCATCATAAAAAGTCATCCTGGCCTTTGGCGAGGTCAGGTATGATGCGAACATGCCACATGCATACCAATTACAAAGAGAGCAACACCGGGACTCAACCGTCAAACGCTTGGGCATAGGCATTGCGCTTTACGACCGCTACACCGAGCTGAGCGCCCCGCACGTGACCCCGGTCACCGTGCGCAAGGGCACGATGCTGCAGGAGGCCGGCACCCGCGCCACCCATTACTACTGGATTTCCAGCGGCGTGGCCCGGCGCGGCCATATTTCCGTGGCCGGCGAAGACCTTACCCTGGGCTTCATCACCGAGGGCGAAAACACCGGCTCGCACAGCGACATGATGGGCGGCCTGCAAGGAGCCCCCGCGCAGGAATTCTTTGTCGCAGAGACGGCGGTCAAAGCCTGGCGCATCGACTGGATGGCCATGCAGCGCCATAAGGCCGAGCACGCCTTTGTGAACGAGTATTACCTGAAGATTATCGAATGCAGCATCCGCCGTTATGCGGCCAATCTGCAGATCCGCAGCCACAATACGGCGGAAGCGCGGCTGGAAGCGTTCCGCAGCCAGTTTCCCGGCCTGGAACAGCGCATTACCCAGCGCGCGCTGGCCTCTTACCTCGGCATTACGACGCAGTACATGTCGCGCCTGCGCAAAACGGCTTAGTTCTCTTCGCCGGACTTGCGCCGGATCAGCCACATGACCCCGGCAGCCACCAGCGCCCCCACTGCCAGCGCCGGCTTGGCCAGGCGCCGCCGCCGGCTGAGCCAGGTGCCGGCCGTCATCAGCAACGGCAGCAGGGTCTTGAAGTCGATGCCGGACAGTCCGCCGCCGGGCCGGATGAAATTGCCGAGCCGCGCCTGCAGCGCGCCGATGGCCTGGTCGACTGCCCCGTGCAGCAAGGCTTGCGGCTGCAAAGCATTGACCACTTCATGCTTGGAGCGCAGTGCACTGAGGCGGTACAACTCCCCTTCCCGCACCAGCCTTTCCTTGGCTACGGCCAGTTCGGCCAATTCCTTTTTGGACGCCATCGTCTCCCTTTCAAAGCAGCATGTCGCGGTCGGACTTGAGTTCGGCCATGGTTGCCGACAAGCCTAGTTTGCCCTGCCGCACCAGGCTGCGTCCCCACAGCACCAGGCCGATCGCCAGCACAGCAAAGGCAATCGCCAGCACCAGCAGGATTTTCCAGCCCATCGCTTCCCAGCACAGATAAATCAGGGTCGCCGTGCCGAACGCGATGGCGAACCAGGCAGCCAGCAGCGCTACGGCAAATACGATGGACAATTGCAGCAAGGTGTCGCGCACCTCGGTCAGCTCGAGGGCTGCCAGTTCCAGGCGCGACAGTAAAAGGTGCAGGCAGTTTTTGGCAAGCCCGGCCACAGAGGCGATCAGGCCGGGCGGTGGTGGTACCTGGTTCTCGGACGACATCGCTTATTTGCGGCCGAGGATCACGCCGACCAGCAGGCCCACGCCGGCTGCCACGGCAATCGAACGCCACGGATTCTCCTTGACGTAGGCATCGGTCGAGGCCGCAGCGTGCTTGGCGCCGGCAATCGCGCTGGCCTGGGCTTCATGGGCCTTGGCCAGCGCGCTGTCCAGTGCCTTCATGCCGCGGCCACGCAGCTCGTCCGCTTTCTCGCCGGTCAGCGCCGTGGCGGCAGTGAACAGGGCTTGCGCATCCTTGACCAGCGTTTTCACATCGTTGTTGACGGTACTGATGTTCTGTTCCAGCATGATAGGACTCCTCTTTCGTAAGTGATTTACGCCAATAGGTCTCGCATATCGTCGGCGTGTTCTTCTTCCACCGCCATGATTTGCGTCAAGAGTTGCTTGGTCGTCGGGTCGCTGTCACCAATCAGTTCGATCATCTGGCGATAGCTCTCGATGGCCACCCGTTCTGCAATCAGGTTGGCCCGCACCATCGCTTGCACCTCCCTTGAGTCATCATACTCGGCATGGCTCCGTTCGAGCAACGTTGCTGGATTGAAATCGGGTGCGCCATTGAGCTGGACGATGCGCTCGGCCAGCCAGTCGGCATGCTGCTGCTCCTGCGTCGCGTGCTCCAGGAACTCGGCCTTGATCGAGGCATTCGACAGGCCGGTCACCATGTAGTAGTGGCGCTTGTAGCGGTTGATGCAGACCAGCTCGGTGGCCAGCGCCTCGTTCAGCATTTGCAGCACCAGCGCGCGGTTGCCCTTGTAGCCTTCGGTCACCGGACCGTCGGCCATGTTGCGGGCCGCCGCGCGGATCGCATTTTTATCGATCATGGAAACTCCTCGTTAGCGGCGATAGGTCACCGGGCGGCCCGCTTCGGACAGCACGATTTCCACCCGCCGGTTCATCTGGCGTTCGCCAGCCGTGGCATTGCCGGCCACTGGATACGCCTCGCCATAGCCGCGCGTTTCAATGCGGGCGCGGTCGATGCCCATCTGGCTCAGGGCGCTGCGAATGGCTTCGGCACGGCGCTGCGACAGCTGCAGGTTGTAGGCATCGCTGCCGGTGCTGTCGGTGAAGCCTTCCACCAGCACAGTACGGTCCGGGTTATCGCGCAGCACATTGGCCAGGCGCTGCGCCACCGCCATGCCTTGCGACGTCAGGTTGGCCTGGTCGACATTGAACAGCACGTCGCCGAAGGTGATCACGATGCCGCGCTCGGTCTGCTTGGCCTGCAGCTCGGACAGGGCAGCAGCCAGGGCTGCGGCGCGGGCCTGGGCATCGCGCGTGGCGGCTTCGGCGCTGGCGGCCTGGTTCTGCGCATTCTCGGCATCCATGCGGGCCTGGTCGGCACGGCGCTGGGCCGCTTCGGCTTCGGCGGTACGGGCTTGCAGGCGGACCTGGTCGCGCTGGGCGGCGGCGTCTTTCAGCTGGTCTTCAGCCGACTTGGCGCGGGCAATTTCCTGGGCGCTGGCGACTTTCTGCTTGGCGATATAGGCCAGCTTGTCGATCTCGGCCAGGCTTTCGTTGCGCGCGGCGGCAGTATTGGCGTGGTCCATGGCGCGGGTGGCGGCGGCCAGTTCGGCGCCGGCGTACTTGGCCACCATCGGATCGCCTTGCGCTTGCGCATAGTTGGCGCGTGCCGTTTCCAGTTCGCTGGTGGTGGTCGGGGTGGTGCTGCAGGCTGCCAGGGCCAGGGCCGCTGCCAGGGCAACAGGTTTCAGGAAGGGCTTGAACATGATGGCTCCTTTCTCAGCGAGTCATGGTGCTGTTGGCGCGGTCCAGCTCTTCGCGCAGCACACGGATGTCTTCTTGCAGTTTATTGGCGGCCTCGGTAGCCTTGGCGCTGCTGGCCTTGCTCTGCGCCAGCTTGGCGTCCGCTTGTGCCTGCTGTGCCAGGTCCTGGGCCGTGCGGTAATCCTTGGCGGCCAGCGCCTGGTTAGCGCGCAGCATCTTGTCGCGCGCCGCGGCCATTTCGGCCGGCGCCAGTTCCGGTGCGCCGGTCGAGGCAGCTGCTTCTACCGCCGTGCGCGACGATGCCACTTCGGCCGTGGCCGGGGTTTTCATGCTGCTGCAACCAGCCAACGCGATCACGCATGCAGCGCAGGCAGTAGCCAACAGTGGTAGGCGATTCAGCGAATCCATTGTTGTTCTCCTCAAAGCGATTGGGGTATGCCAGTTATATAAGCTGTCCCCGCTGGGTTCAGTACGGTGCCGCACATTGAAGTCGGGCTGCCGGGTGTAACCTGTCGCCATGGCACATACAATTTCTCGCCGCGCAAAGATTAGCCTGGCTGTGCTGGGCTTCCTGCTGGCCATTCCGGCGGTGGCCCTGGTGATCCTGTTGAACTATGACTGGAACCGCGCCCGCCCCTGGCTGGGTGCGCGTGCCACCGAAGCGCTGCAAAGGCCCGTGGAATTGCGCGGCAATCTGTCGCTGACGTGGCAAAAACAGCCGCTGCCGCCGCAGGCGCGCAGCTGGCGCGACCACATTCCCTGGCCCCACCTGGTAGCGCAGGACGTGCACGTCGGTAATCCGGCCGGCCTGCCGCAGGGCGACACGGCAGCGGCGCAGACCCTGGCGTTTTCGCTGAGCCCGTTTGCCCTGCTGGGCCGCAAGATCGCCATTCCCGAGCTGCGTTTCGACCAGCCCCAGCTGGACCTGCTGCGCCAGGCCGACGGCAGGAACAACTGGACCTTGCCCAAGCGTCCGCCTTCCGCATGGCGCATGGAACTGGACCGCGTGGTGTTCACCCGCGGCACCATCAAGCTGGACGATGCGTTGCAAAAGATCAGCGCGACCGCCCACGTCGATACCCTCGAGAAGGACCCGCGCTACGGCGTGCAATGGACGCTGGCCGGCAAGTGGAACAAGCAGGACATCAGCGGCAAGGGCAAGACCGGCGCTGTCCTGGCGCTGCGCGACACCAGCCTGCCCTTCCCGATCCAGGCCGATGCCAGGGTCGGCCTGGTCAGCGTGGCAGCGGAAGGCACCCTGACCAATCCGGCCCAGCTGGCCGCCATCGACCTGCAGCTCAAGGTAGCCGGCGCGTCGGCCGCGCGCCTGTATGCGCTGACCGGGCTGCTGCTGCCGGAAACCCCGCCCTTCACCACTGCCGGCCGCCTGAGCGGCCACCTGGCCGAAGGCGCCAGCCAATGGACTTATGAGAAATTCACCGGCCGCGTCGGCGACAGCGATATTGCCGGCACCCTGTCCTTCCAGCAGCGCCAGCCGCGCGGCCTGCTGACCGGTTCGGTGCATTCGCGCCTGCTGCAATTTGCCGACCTCGGCCCGCTGATCGGCGCCGACTCCAACGCGAAGAAGGAAGAGCGCGGCGTCGCCGCCGTGCAGCCTGCCGGCAAGCTGCTGCCGGTGGAAACCTTCAAGACCGAGCGCTGGACAGCCATCGATGCCGACGTCAGTTTCCGCGCCGAGCGCATCGTGCGTACCAAGGAACTGCCGCTCAGCAAACTGCAGACGGAATTCCACCTGAAAGACGGGGTGCTGCGCCTGACCCCGCTCAACTTCGACTTTGCCGGCGGCCAGGTCGCATCCAAGGCCACGCTGGACGGCAGTAGCGGCGAAGCGGTGGCCGCCACGCTCGATGCCAGCGCGCGGCACATCAAGCTCAGGCAACTGCTGCCCAAGCTGCCCGAACTCAAGCAAGCCACCATCGGCGAAATCAACGCCGACGCCAAGCTGACGGCCAAGGGCAATTCGGTGGCCGCCATGCTGGCCCATTCGAATGGCGAGCTGAAAACCCTGGTCAACGACGGCACCGTCAGCAAGCTGCTGCTGGAACAGATGGGCCTGAATATCGGCAACATCGTGCTGACCAAGCTGTTCGGCGACAAGCCGGTGCACCTGAACTGCCTGGCCGGCGACTTCGGCGTGCGCGACGGCCTGGCGCAAACGCGCTACTTCATTGCCGACACCAATGATGCCACCGTGCACATCAACGGCGCGGTCAACCTGGCCAGTGAAAAAATCGACCTGACGCTGAAGCCGGAAACCAAGGGCTTGCGCATCATCTCGCTGCGCGCCCCGATCTATGTGCGCGGCACGCTCAAGCAGCCCGACGTCGATATCGACAAGGGCGTGATAGCGATGCGCGCCGGCGGCGCGCTGGCACTGGGCGCCCTGGCCGCGCCGGCGGCCCTGGTGCCCCTGATCAGCGCCGGCGGCGAAGGCGAAAACCAGTGTGCCGCCCTGCTGGCGGCGGCCCGTGAAAAGCCCAAAGCACCGCCGCCCGGCAAGAAGCAAAGGTAACAAACCGTTACACCGTGAAATAGCGAACAGATCACATTGGCCTGCCTCCGTAAGCTGGACACAGTATTCCAAGTTACGGAGGAAACATCATGAAAACCAAACAGATCGCAGCCCGCCTTGCCATCGCCACCGCCATGCTAGGCCTGGGTGCATGCTCCTCGATGTCGCAACAGGATAAGAACACGGCCATTGGCGCCGGTGTCGGCGCTGTCGCCGGTTCCGTGCTGACGGGCGGCTCCACCACCGGTACGGTGGGCGGCGCCGTGGTTGGTGGCGTAATCGGTAACCAGGTCGACAAACCACGCCGCTAAGACGGCGTGCGGACCTGCTGGTAGCAATGGCAGGACACCGCTTCCAGCCCGGCCGGGTCCAATATTTCGATATTGCCCCGGCTGTAGCTGATCAAGCCCTGGCCCTGCAGGGCACTGGCGGCCTTGGTCACGCCAACGCGGCGCACGCCCAGCGCATGGGCCAGGAATTCGTGGGTCATGTGGAAGCGATCGGATTGCAGGCGGTTACGCGTCACCAGCAGCGAGCGCGCCAGGCGCGCTTCCAGCACGTGGAAGCGGCTGCACACGGCGATCTGGATCGCTTGCGCCAGCAAGCTGTCGGTATAGCGGTGCAGCAAGTGCTGCAGCGACTCCAGTTCCGCGAATTCGGCGATGAAGTCTTCCGCTTCCATCCGCAAGGCATGGCCGCTGCGCTGGACCACGGCGCGTACCTGGGCCAAACGCTGGCCGAGGGCGACCGACGCCCCCACCATGCCTTCGCGCCCGGCCGAGCCGACCTCCAGCGTCATACGGCCTTCGGCCACGGCCAGCAGCGAGATCAGTGTGTCAAGCGGGAAGTAAATGTAGTCGATGGGCTGGCCGGCTTCGAACAGGATGTCGCCGGCCTCGAGGTCCACCAGCTCGCACAAGCCCTCGAGGTGCTCGAGGTCGTCTTCCGGCAGGTTTGCCAGCAGGCGATTGCCAATGCGGGGTGGTGGCGATTCACTGCTTGGAACGGTATGAAGATTCAGGGTCATTGCCGTCAGCCTGGTGGAGTTTAGGCGGAGCGTATCGGCAATTAAAAAGACTGTATGTACGCTGACGCACGGAAGCTAGCCACCTCGGCCGCCACAATGCGACTATCCAACAGGAAAGGAATTACAGCATGGAACGAGAAACCAGGAATATGAGCTATACCACCCACCCGATGCTGCTGATTGCAGCCATTGCCGTGGTGCTGTTCTGCGGCGTCGGCATTGCCGCCGTGATGGGCTGGCTGCCGCAATCGGGCGCGAAGATGGGGCCACCGGTGGCCGAGGCGCCGGTGCAGGTCGATACGCGCGACATGGGCCCGCCACCGGCGCCAGCCGGTTATGCCCCGGTCAACCGCGTGGCCGATACGTCCGGCTATTCGGGCAGCGGCGGCGGTGGCGGCAGCTATGGCGGCGCTGCTGCGCCTGCCGAACGCAATGCCCCCGATGCACGCTACGCGGAAGCTCCACCGCCACGCGCTGCGGCCCAGATGGCTGCGCCGGCGCCTGCCGTCTGCCATAGCTGCGGCGTGGTGGAATCGGTGCATGCGGTGACCCAGCGCGGCCAGGGCAGCGGCCTGGGCGCGGCAGGCGGCGCCATTGTCGGCGGCCTGCTGGGCAACCAGGTCGGCGGCGGCTCCGGCCGCAAGCTGGCCACCGTCGCCGGCGCCGTGGGCGGCGCCGTGGTCGGCAACCAGGTGGAAGGCAATATGAAGTCCACCACCACCTACCAGGTGCGCGTGCGCATGGATGACGGCAAGGTGCGCACTGTCAGCAGCGGCTCGGGCAACTGGCAGGCCGGCGACCATGTAAAAGTCGTCAAGGGACATCTGCAACGACGCTGATAGTTCGACAACGTACAGATGACGGCGTCTGGCGCAGCAATAATGCATCCAGGATTACGGAATATGAGAGGAAAACATCATGCTCTATACGATCGCTGTCGTACTCATCATCTTGTGGCTGCTCGGCCTGGTGACCTCCTACACTGTGGGCGGTTTCATCCATATTTTGCTGGTGGTGGCCATTATCATGATCCTGTTGCGCCTGATCAGCGGGCGCGGCATTTAGTTAAGCCGGCCAAGCCGGCGTACACTAGCGGGGCGGGGACTGCGGCGCAGGACCCGTCCCGCTTTTTTTCGAGCATTTTTAAAGAAGGAGAAGCTCATGCCCAATAAAACCCTTGCTGCCCTGTTGATTGCCGTGCTCGCCACGACCGGCTGTGCGGATATGTCTGCCACCCAGCGCGGCACTGCCACCGGCGCAGGTGTCGGCGCCGGCATCGGCGCCGTGCTCGGCGCGGCGACTGGCCCTGGCGGCGGCAAACGGGCTGCCGGCGGCGCGGCCATCGGCGCGGCAGTTGGCGCCGTGGTCGGCAACGTCTGGTCCAAGCGCATGGAAGCGCAAAAGCAGCAGATGGAACAAGCCACCAAGGGCACTGGCGTGCAAGTCACCCAAACCGGCGACAACCGCCTGAAGCTGGAAATCCCGAGCGATATTTCGTTCGATACCGGCCGCTCCGATATCAAGCCGGACTTCCGCCCGGTGCTGGACCGCTTTGCCACGACCCTGAATGAAAACCCGGCCACCACCGTGAGCATCGTCGGCCACACCGACAGCACCGGCAGCCCTGGCGTCAACCAGCCGCTGTCGGTCGATCGCGCGGCCCATACCCGCGACTACCTGGCCACGCGCGGCGTATCGCCAACCCGCATCGTGATCGAAGGCCGCGGCGAGCAAGAGCCCGTTGCCTCGAACGACGATGCCGCAGGCCGCGCCCGCAACCGCCGCGTAGAAATCTTCGTGGCCGAGCCACGCCAGCCACAAGGTTAAGCAAGCCTGCACGGCCCGGCGCATGGTGTGCCGGGCCGTGCTTCACATACCCTGGAGCCCCCATGAAAATCCGATCCTTCTTCCTGCTTTGCCTGGCGGCAGCGCCGGCGATGGCGCAGACCTTGAAACCAGGGCTGTGGGAACTGGATAACCGCATTGCCTCCGCCAGCCCCGAAATGATGGCGGTCATGGCGGCCGCCCAGCAGCAGATGGCGAATATGGCGCCGGAACAGCGCAAGGCAATGGAACAGATGATGGCGCGCCACGGCGTCAACCTGGGGCTGGGCGATAACGGCGGCGTCAAGCTGACGTATTGCCTGACCAAGGACATGGCCGAAAAACAGGACTTGCCGGCCGGCCAGCCCGGCCAGTGCACGACCACGCGCACGCCGGTGCCCGGCGGCTTGAACGTGACCTTCAATTGCACCCGGCCGCCGTCGAGCGGCAACGGCCAGGTGATTTTCAACGGCAACACCGCCTACAGCATGCGCATGAACGTGAACAGTTCAGCGCAAGGCAAGCCGCAAAACATGGTGGTGGAAGGCAGCGGCCGCTGGCTCAGCGCCGATTGCGGCAGCGTGGCAGCCCCGGCACCGGCCGCGCCGCCCAGCAAGCCAGGGCCAGACCTGGAGGCGCCTACTCGCCGCGCGCAATAAAGGCCCAGTACAGCTCGCGGGCTTTGGCGGCAATCGGACCGGCCGGCAGTTCGCGGCCGTTATAGCGCACGCAAGGCATGACCTTGCCGAAGTTGCCGGTGTTGAAGATCTCGCTGGCGCGGTCCAGTTCGTCCGGCTTGACGGTGCGCTGCTCCACTTCAATGCCGGCCTCGGCCAGCAACTTGATCACGCGGGCGCGGGTAATGCCGGCCAGGAAAGTGCCGTTCAAGGCCGGCGTGACCACCTTGCCCTCGGGCGTGACGAAGAACAGGTTGGCGGTGGCGAACTCGGCGACATTGCCCTGGCTGTCGCAGACCACTGCGTTGTCGCAGCCGCGCTCTTTTGCTTCGCGCAGCACGCGCGTTGAATTGGCGTACAGGGCGGACGCCTTGGCATCGGTCGGCGCCATGTCCGCGTCCGGGCGGCGCATGGCCGACAGGCAGGCCGAGAAGCCGGTGAATGGCGGTACCGGTGCGTCAAACAGGGTCAGCGCAAAGGCGGATTTTTCAGCGACCGGGATCAGCAGGCCATCGGTGGCAAATACCAGCGGGCGGATGTACAGCTCGGCGTCGGCCGGGAAGCGGGCCACGCCCTCCTTCACCAGCTTTTCCATTTCCTCCACGCTGAGCGGGCATTCCAGGCCCAGGCTGCGCGCCGAGCGGATCACGCGCTCCAGGTGCGGGCGCAGGTCCGGCAGCTTGCCGCGCATGGCGCGCGCGCCGTCGAATACGGACGAGCCGAGCCACACGCTGTGGTCCATTGCACCGAACAGTGGCGCATTGCCTTCCGCCCAGTTTCCATTGAAGTAAGTCAGATACATAAGTGTTCCCCGCTGAAAGTTCCAGCTTGGGAATGTAGCACATCAGAAAGCGTGACGCAGGCCGAAGGTAATGGCGCGGTTGCCCTTGCCGGTTTCAGTCGCGGTGCCGGCGGCATAAGCTGCGCCGTTGCGGTTGCGGATATGGGCGAAGGAAGCATGCAGCGCGGTGCGCTTGGATAGGGAATACACCACCCCGACGGCGGCCTGGTCCGCATCCTGGTTGGGCGGGCTGCGGTCATCCTTGTGGATGAAAGATGCCATATAGGTGAACCGTCCGCTGGTGTAAGACAGGCCGGCCAGCATATCGTGGCTGTACAGCGAAGGAGTGGTCAGCGTCAAGGCGCCATAAGGGTTGGCCGGGTCCCACGGCGAGCTGCCGAGGCCGCGGTTGATGCCGTAGGCCGCAAATACGGTGGCCGCGCCAAAGTTCAGGTTGGCCGCCACCAGGGTATTGCGCGCGGAAAGATCGACCGGCTGCGTGGTGCCCACGGCCTCGATCGGATTGCGCTTGCGCTGGTGGGCAATGCGGACATTGAACATGCCGTTGGCAAAGCCCAGCGTCGCGCCATACGCCCGGTTGCGCGAGGTACTGAATTCCGATTCGCCGAAACTGTAGATGGCGCTGGCACTCCATTGATGACCGGACGGCGTGCGGTATTTGATCGCGTTGTCGTAGCGCCTGGTGGTAAAGCCCATCAGGTTGGTAGCGGTACCGGCGAGGCCGCCGTGGAAAGGATCGGCCACCTCGGCCAGCGCCTCGTATTGCAGGTTGTACTGGCGCCCGAGGGTCAGCATGCCCCAGGTGCCATCGAGCCCGACCCAGGCCTGGCGGCCCAGCAGCCGCCCTTCCTCCGAGCGGCCGGTATCGTTTTCCACGCCGCCTTCCAGCGTGAAGACGGCCGCATTGCCGCTGCTGCCCAATGGCTCACGTCCGCTGATGCCGATACGCGAGCCCTCCGATATACCCGCGGAAACCTTGCTGTTCGCGCAGTCCTGCTTGCAGCCGCGCTCGAGCACGACGCCGGCATCGATGACGCCATAAGGCTGGACGCCTTGGCCCGCCGGCGGCTCCCTGGTCTGCGCCAGCGCCAGTGCGGGCATTGTGAGCAGGATGGCAAGAGCTTTCATGCTTGTCAGCTTAGGGTAAGCACTGTCATGCATTCTGTGCGCACACAAACAAAACTATTTGGAGACACAGCATGTCCAGCAAGCGTTGCAGCGCCGCCGACGCCATCCGCCTCGTGCGTGATGGCGACATGATCATTGTTCCCACCGGCGCCGGCGAGCCGCCTGCCCTGTTGACGGAACTGTCGGCACAGCGCAGGAATTTCAAAGGCGTGCAGGTGGCGCAAATCCTGGCCATGCGCAAATACGATTACTTCGACCAGGAAACGGCGCACCACGTGCGGCATTGCGCGCTCTTCTTCGGCGGCGCCTCGCGGCCCGCGGGACAAGCAGGCTGGGCAGATTTCATTCCGGCCTATTTCTCCGAGATCCCCACCTTGATTGAACACGGACAGATGCCCGCCGACGTGGTGTTTGCGCTGGCGTCCGAGATGGACCAGCACGGCAATTTCTCGCTCAGCCTGGGCGCCGACTACACCATGGCCGCGCTGAAGAAAGCACGCGTGATCGTGCTGGAATCCAACCCCAACGTGCCATTTGCGCATGGCCAATGCCATATCCATATTTCGCAGGTGACGGCAGTGGTGGAAAGCAATGAGCCGGTCATCGAAGTCGGCTTGCCGAAAATCGGCCCGGTACAGGAAGCCATCGCCGCCCACGTGGCGCCAATGATCGAAGATGGTTCGACCTTGCAGATTGGCTATGGCGGCATTCCGGATGCGGTAGTGATGCAGCTCTCGAGCAAGCAGGACCTGGGCATCCATACGGAAATGATTGGCGATGGCATCCTCAAGCTGGTGGAGTGCGGCGCCGTGACTAATCGCCGCAAGACCTTCATGCCGGGCCGCATGGTAGCGACTTTTGCGCTGGGTTCGCGCAAGCTGTACGACTTCATGCATCACAACCCGATGCTGGAAATGCATCCGGTCAGCTTTACCAACGATCCGTATATCGCCGGGCAGAACGACAAGCTGGTGTCGATCAATGCCAGCCTGCAGATCGACCTGCTGGGGCAATGCGGATCGGAAAGCCTGGCTCACCTGCCCTACTCCGGTACCGGCGGCCAGGCAGACTTCGTGCGCGCAGCCAATCGTTCGCGCGGCGGCAAATCGTTTATCGTGCTGCCATCGACGGCCAGGGAAGGCAGCATCTCGCGCATCGTGCCCACGCTTTGCGCCGGCACACATGTGACCACCAGCAAGAATGACGTCAATTACGTGGTCACCGAATATGGCGTGGCGCAACTGCGCGGCAAGTCGGCCAAGCAGCGCGCCGAGGCGCTAATTTCCATCGCGCATCCCGATTTTCGCGGCGAATTGCGGCGCGAGGCGGCCCGGCTGAACTACAGCTAACTATGTTCGGCAGCGAACATTCAACCGTTCGCTGCTGTCTTAGACTGGCCTTCGGAGGTGATACATGAAGGCAAGTCGTTGGCTGGCTTTTATCCTCGCGGGCTGGACGCTGCTGGCCTGCGCTTCGTTGCCCGAGGTCGACGCTGACCGGGCCAAAGCGCGTGCCAGCGCGGTGCCGGAAGTCGTTAGCGCCAAAGGCAAATTGCCGCGACAGACCACCGAGCAGTTGCTGAAAAAGCGCTGGGCGAAATCCACGCTGGACCTCAAAGGCCAGGCGGCGCTGGAAGAAGCTGCCACTGGCGTGCCGCTGATTGCCGGCAACAAGGTGCAACTGCTGTTCGACGGTCCGCAGACCATGACCGAGATGATGAAGGCCATCGCGGCGGCCAAGGACCACATCAATTTCGAAACCTATATCTTCGACCAGGATGAACTGGGCATGAAGTTCGCCGAACTGCTGATCCAGAAGCAGCGCGAAGGCGTGGTGGTCAATGTGATTTACGACAGCGTCGGCACCATCGGCGTGCCGCAGGAATTCTTCGACCATATGAAGGCTGGCGGCGTGAAGCTGCTGGCCTTTAACCCGATCAATCCGGCCAAGGCGCGCGGCAACGGGTGGAAGCTGAACAACCGCGACCACCGCAAGATGCTGATCGTGGACGGCAAGGTGGGGTTTGCCGGCGGGATCAATATCAGCGACACCTATTCCAAGAGCTCGCCATTCCGCGGAGGCTTGGGCGGCAACGGCAAGCCGGGCGGCAGTGGCGGTTCGGGGATTGGCTCGGGCGCCGGTTCCGGCATCGGTTCCGGCATCGGTTCCGGTATCGGCTCCGGTGTCGGCTCTGGTGTCGGCTCTGGTGGGGGGCATCAGCCGCTGACCGAAGACGATGTGGGCTGGCGCGATACCCACGTCCGCATCGAAGGCCCGGCCGTGCAGGCGATGCAGTGGCTGTTTGTGCAGGCGTGGATCGAGCAGGATGCGGACGATCTGCGCGACGCCAAGTACTTCCTGCAGGTTCCGCCCGTGGGCGACAAAGTGGTGCGGGTATTGGGCTCGCGGCCCGAAGGCCGGTTTGAAATCTACAAGGCGATGCTGCTGGCGATGCAGGAGGCAAAGAAGTCGATCCACATTACTTGCGCCTACTTTGTGCCGGATGCCCAGACCATGGAGGCGCTGACCGCTGCAGCGCGGCGCGGGGTGGAAGTGCGGCTGGTACTGCCAAGCGTGTCGGATAGCGGGCTGGTATTCCATGCCGGCCGGGCGTTCTACCAGCCCCTGCTGGAGGCGGGCGTCAAGATCTACGAACTCAAGCTGTCCGTGCTGCACGCCAAGACGGTGGTGATTGATGGCGTGTGGTCCACTGTCGGCTCGACCAACCTCGACCGCCGCAGCTTCCTTCACAACAGCGAAATGAACGTGATCGTGATGGGCGATGTGTTCGGGCTCGAAATGGAGAAAGCATTTAAGGAAGACCTGCACAACTCCAGGGAAATCACCCTTGTGGAATGGAACAAGCGCCCTCTTTCCAACCGCGTGAAAGAATGGCTTGCTCGCGTGTGGGACTACTGGCTCTAAGGTTTGATATGCGTCAAGCCGCGCCACCTCTTTCAGCCTAGGCTGAAAGGGCCATGAACGATCGCAAACCGCCCAACTCGCTTGACAAGCCGTCACCTGGCGATGACCATGCAGGTATCCCCACGCGCGTAACCAGGCTGGAGGTGATGGTGGAAGAAGTAATTCTGCGGCTCGACAAGCTCGATCTCAAGGTTGACAAGCTAGACAAGAAGCTCGAGGACGGACTCGAAAAGCTGAATATCAAAATCGACGCAGGACGGGAAAAGCTCGGTGATAAGTTCGACGCCAGTCAGGAGAAGTTCAACGAAAGGCTTGACGCCAATCAGGAGAAATTCAACGAAAGGCTCGACGCCACCCAGCAGAATTTCAACGAAAGACTCGATGTCACCCAGCAGAATTTCAACGAAAGACTAGGGGCCACCCAGGAGAAATTCAACGACAGGCTAGACCGTAGTTTCAACAGACTTTATGACAAGATCGACGTATCACAGCAAGAATGGAACAGCCGCTTCAATAAGCTTCATTACACATTGATGGCGTTTTTGACTGCGCTGATTGGTGGCCTGCTTGCCCTGCTTGCCAAAGTAATTGGTGTGCTTTAAGCAGCTGGGCGCCAGATGTCGCCCTCACGGCAGAAGATATCGGTAGTGGCCAAGGTGAAACCGCTGCCTTCTATCCAGCTATAACGCTCTACCTGAATTTCGTCGTGCTGCACGCGCAGCACATTGAATGAATTCGTCTCTCCTCGACTACGGGTAGAGGTGGCGGTGCCGGCCTGGACCACCAGCGCCGCATAGCCGTCGATCTCATAGCGCTCGGAGGTGTTGTGGCTGTGGCTGGTGTGCAGGTGTCCCGCCAGCAGCAGGTCCACACCGCAACGTGCGAACGCGTCCATCGCCATCGGTGCGCGGTCGACGATGTCATCGTTGTCCTTATGCGGCGGCAAGTCGAAGGGATGGTGGGTCACCACAACGCGCGTAACGCTACGTGGCAAACGGGCAAAGCGTTGGCGCAAATATTCGACCTGGCGGCGATTGACGCGCCCATCCTTGAAGGTCAGCGAGCGCGCCGTGTTCAGGCCCAGCACGGCAATTTCATCATCGACGAACTCCGGCGCAAGGTCGCGCGTGATGTAGCGTCGATATTTGACCAGCGGCTGGAAAAAGCGCGCGGCCACGTTATACAAGGGAATGTCGTGATTGCCGGGCACCACGATCTGCGGCTTGGGCAAGGTATCCAGGTAATGCCGTGCCTGGCGGAATTGCGCACTGCGGGCACGCTGCGTGAGGTCGCCTGACACGACCACCGTATCCGGCCGCATATCGCCGATCAACTCGCGCAAGGGCGCCAGCAGCGCATTATCAACGCGGCCGAAATGCAGATCTGAGATATGGACCAGGGTTCGCATCAATTCTCCTGTGGACGCGGCACGATCACCGGCAAGGCGGCCGGCCGGATCCGGTAACGCAAAGGCGGCGCCATGACGGATACCTCGCCATCGGTCGCCACCCGCAGGCGCCGGTGGCGGGTTTCGATCACCATGTCGCCGGCCTGGAATACGTGGAACTCGCGCGATTGGCGCAACCGTCCAAACAGCGCCCGCAAGGCCAGTTTCAGCAAGCCAAATCGGGTCGGCCGCTGGGCCACATAGACGCTCAGCATGCCACCATCGATACGCGCCCGCTCGCCGATATTGAAGCCTTGCATATGGTATTCATTATTACCGATGAAAACGAACGGCGTGCGCCGCGCATGGCCTTGCTCGCCAAGCGTCAGGCGCACACTGAGGAATGGATAACGCCGCAGCGCAGCAAGTGCCGCCCAGCCGAACGCTGTCCACTTGCCGCGTCCAAGCCGGCGCTGCTGCCGCTGGCGGTCGCGCACGATGTCCGGGTACAGGCCAAGGCTGGAATTGTTCAGGAAGATGCGGCCGTTGACCTCCCCTACGTCGACCTGCGCCACATGGCCGGCAGCCAGCGTGGCGATCGCAGCATCCAGTTGCGGCGGGATGCGCAGGTCGCGTGCAAAATGGTTGAGCGTTCCCATGGGCAGTACGCCGAACACGGCGCCGCTATCCAGGACGACCGAAGCGACGGCATTGACGGTGCCGTCACCGCCACCTGCCACAACGATCCCGGCGCCGGCAGCCAGGGCCGAGCGTGCGGCCTCCATCAAATGATTGACGTCGGCGGCAAGCGTGATGTCCGCCTCCAGGCCATGGCTGGCAAAGCGCGCGGCCAGAGACTCACGCCATGACAGGCCGTATCCCAGGCCGGCACCGGCGTTGATAATAACGGCCATGCGGCTCACGGGCGCTCCCGGTGGCGCCGCAGGCTGGATACCGCCGTCACGCAGATGGCCAGCCAGCCAAGCCCTTCAGCCACAGCCGCCAGCACGTCCGTCAGGTAATGCACGCCAAGATAGATGCGGCTGAACGCAACCAGTGCCACCATCAGCATCGCAATGGCGACCACGGCAGCGTGCTGGGCGCCGCCGCGGGCGCGCGTCCATAAATAGCTGGCCAATACGCCGTAGAACACAGTCGCGGCCAGCGCATGGCCGCTGGGGAAGCTATATGTCGGCAGAGTCAGCAGCGGAGCATCAAAACTGGGCCGCACACGCTGGTAGCTGTGCTTGAGCAGCACATTCAACACCATGCCCGGCGGCACCGAGAGCAGCAGGGTCAGCAGCCAGTAATGCGCCTGCCGGCGCCAGAGATGCCAGGCAAACAGCAGCGTCAGGAAGGCGATGCCGGCCACGCTATGCAGGTGGCTCACCGCCAGCATCAATGTTGTCCACGGTTCGCGGGCGCGGGCGTGCAGCCATTGCGAGACGCTGATATCAAGGGCGGCCAGGCGGGCGCCCGGCCCTACCGCAGCCCCGGCAATGGCGTCGAACACAGCCACGGCCACGATCAGCAGGGCCAGCCCGGCTACAAGGTGTAAAGGAAGGCGGATCGTATCTCTCATACAACGCTTAACAAAAAAACCTGATTTTTCATCCAGTACTGTTGATTCATACAGTATTTGTGTTATTCTAATCACTCGTTAAACACACATCACAGCAAAAGGAATTCGTCATGACCACTATGCACAGCACCTTCGGCTCCCGCTTTGGCCTGGAATATGCCCCTATGTCTTTCCTGGTTCGCTTCGGCAAACGCGAAGTGCTGGTGTGCCGCGACTTCCGCAAGCGCTTCTACGCTGTGAACCCGATCATCGAGTGCGACACCGGCGTTCAGCCTGGCCACCTGGAAGTTCTGCTGTTCAGCCGCTGGCTGCTGATCTTCTCCAAGGCCCACTAAGCTTGAGTCTCGCATAGCTGTTCATACTGAGCGCGCAAATAGTCGCGCAAACGAATCACGACGGGCGTGACCTGCGAGCGATGCATGCAAACCAGCTGTAATGGCACCTCTTCACCCATTACATCTGGTAGCAGCAAGCGCAAGCGGCCGGCTTTGAGGTCGGCGGTCACGTCCAGCCGTGATTTGTAGGCAATCCCCAATCCCGCTACCGCCCAGCGGCGCACCAGGTCGGCATCATCGCTGCTGCGATTGCCCCTGACCTGCACCACCTTGCCCTGGGCGGGGAAGGCCCAGCGGTCATACAGCACATCGTCCAAAGCAAAGCGCAAGCAGTTGTGCCGGGCCAGCTCGTCCAGGTTGGCAGGAGCGCCGTGCCGGCTGATGTATTCCGGCGAGGCGACCAGTGCCCGCCGGTTGGCCGGCGCAATAGGCATGGCCACCAGGCTGGAATCATCGAGCTTGCCGTAACGCAGGGCCAGGTCCACTGGCTGGCGGTACATGTCAGCGACCCGGTCGCTGACGAATAGCTGCAGGCTGATGGCCGGGTACTCTGCCTGGAAAGCGTCCAGCCACGGCAGCAAGACATTGCGGCCCACATCCGAAGGCATCGAAATTTTCAGCAAGCCTGCAAGCTCCTGCTGCCCCTGCCTGATCGCTTCGTGCCCTTCGCGCAACTGGCGCACCGCTTCGCGCGCATGGCGCAGGTAGTGCTCGCCTTCCGCCGTCAGGCGCAGCGAACGCGTGGTGCGGGCAAACAGGCGCAACTGTAGCTCGTCTTCCAGGCGCTTCAAGGCAGCACTGGCCAGGGCCGGCGATATGTCCAGCGAGCGCGCGGCCGCCGACAGGCTGCCGTGGTCTGCCGTGTTGACGAAGACTTCGATGTCGTCCAGGCGCAGCATTTTCGCCATTCCTTTGAAAGTGTTTCCATAATTTTAGTCTTTTTCATGAAGGCGTGATGATCGAAGATACCGACATCGCCACTTTTTACGAAAGACGTAATCATGAAAGCTGTTGCCTACCGCGCTTCCCTGCCGATCGACCATGCCAATGCACTGATCGACGTCGAATTGCCGGCACCGATTGCCACTGGCCGAGACCTGCTGGTCGAGATCAAGGCGGTTTCCGTCAACCCTGTCGATACCAAGATCCGCCGCAATGTCGCTCCCGCCGAAGGCGAGGCCAGGGTCCTGGGCTGGGATGCCGCCGGCATCGTACGCGCTGTCGGCCCCGACGCCAGCCTGTTCAAACCTGGCGACGAAGTCTGGTATGCGGGTGCGCTTGGCCGCTCGGGCACCAATGCCGAATTGCACCTGGTTGACGAACGCATTGTCGGGCACAAGCCTGCAAGGCTCAGTTTCGCCGAAGCGGCCGCCCTGCCCCTGACCGCTATCACCGCTTGGGAACTGCTGTTTGACCGCCTGGGCGCAAGCCGCGACAAGGCAGTCGAGGCCGGCAAATCCCTGCTGGTGACCGGCGCAGCGGGCGGCGTCGGCTCCATCCTGGTCCAGCTGGCGCGCCAGTTGACGGGACTGACCGTGATCGGCACGGCATCCCGCCCCGAAACCGCGGAATGGGTCAAAGCGCTGGGCGCCCACCACGTGATCGACCACAGCAAGCCACTGGATGAAGAAATCCGCCGCCTTGGCCTGCCGCCTGTCAATTACATCGCCAGCCTGAACGAGAGCGAACACCACTTCGCTGCGCTGGCCGAACTGGTGGCGCCGCAAGGAAAACTGGCCCTGATCGACGACCCGGCGCAGATCGACGTGCGCCTGCTGAAACGCAAGAGCGTGTCGCTGCACTGGGAATTCATGTTCACGCGCTCCATGTTCGAAACCGAAGACATGGCGCAACAACATGCCCTGCTGAACGACGTCTCGCGCCTGGTGGATAGCGGCGTACTGAAAACCACGGTCGGTGAACGCTTCGGCGCTATCAATGCGGCAAACCTGAAACGCGCGCACGCCCTGCTCGAAAGCAATCGCGCACGCGGCAAGATTGTGCTGGAAGGTTTCTAAGCTTCGGCGGCGGCGCGCGCAGCATGTGCTGCCGCGCTCGCTTCTCCGGCCTGTTCGATCGCATGCTGCTGCTGGCGCATCGCCAGCGCGCGGCGGTCGTGCGCATCGACCAGGTCGATCAGCGACTGCGAAAGGCGGCATGCTTCCTTGACGGTCGCATCGAAACGGTCACGGCCACGCCGCAACATTGCCGACTCATAACCGACGGCGCTGAACATCTCGCAGATTTCCACGCACAGGTCGCGCAGGTTGCGCATGGAATCGCAGGCGCCTTCAATGTCGGCGCGCATTTTGCGATCAAGGTCGATAAACTCCGTACGGGCACACTCATGGGACGATAACTCCGACACGGTGCCCTGCCAGCGCTGGATGCGGCGGCTGATGCGGCGGATGTTGGCATTTTTCTCGCGCAGGATCAGCGCATACTGGCAGGCCAGCAGGGCCATCGGCAAGCAGGCCAGGAACGCAGGCAGGCCGGCGCGCCGCAAGCTGGTTTCCATTTTCTTGCAGCGGCGCAGGATTGCACCGATATTACTGCCAAGGGATTGGTTGCGCATGGCCGTCCTCCCGACGATCCGCCGTGCAAAGGCATGGCGCGACAAGCCAAGTATAGGCAGCACTGGGCCCGAGCGAACACGCCCCGGATTGATGCAGATTAAAGGAGCGGCAATTAAGCGCCGTTGAGCCAGATCTGTTCGTGAGCCCGCTCGCGGCGGCGGCGTTCGGCCGGAGAATCGAAGTCGCGCAGGTACTGGACGTGCTTGCGCTCCAGCGCCAGCATCTCGCGCTCGATCGCATCGACCTCCGCGCGGTCGGAGGAATGGTTCATGTAGTTGGCGCGTTCGCGCTGGATACGCTCCTGCTCATCCTGAATGGCTTGCAAGCGCCCTTCACAACGCTGCACGGTGCGGCGCAGCTTTTCAGGCGTCAGGCCCTGGTCGCGCAAGTCGGTTTGCACTGCAAGGTCGCTCCGCACAGCGTTGGTCCGTTTCTGCAGTTCGGCGATTTCCTCATTGACTTCGTCGATCGCTTTGGCGTCCTTGGCCGCATAGGCATTGCGGCGGCGTTCGCCCAGCAAGGCCATTTGCGCTTCCAGCACTTCGTATTCATCGCGGAAGGGACGTTCGAAATTACCTAACTGGGTACGGCAGGATTCGAGCTGCTTTTCCAGCGCCACTACTTCCAGCTGCAGTTTGGCGACCGGCATGTCGAAGCGGCGCTGTGCGCGCTCCTCCATCGCCTTGTTGGCTGCCAGCAGGCGCGCCTCGTAGCGCACGGTCGAAAACTTCTTGCGCGCCTCTTCCTCATGGGCGGCACGCAGCCTGCGCTCGTAAGCGCGGTAGGCCGCGGGCATGCGCAGCTTGCGATACCAGTTACGAATCCAATTCCACATAGGCAGGAATATAGCCTAGGCTGCGCCTTGTGTCATGTCTGCCAGCGCCGGCGCCAGCAAGGATGCGACAGGAATGGCGTTACTGCTGTGCGGTACGGTGTCGCAGCTCGCAGTGCGCGCGACACTCGCGGCTTGCAGGTCTTCAAAAGCGCTGCCGGCGAACAGGGGATGGACCGCCACGCACACCGGCGGCGGCAGGCCGGCCCGGCGCACGTGGCCAGCGGCGGCGATCATGGTGCGGGCGGTGGAAGCGATATCGTCAACGATGACGGGGGTATGGTGCAGCCAGCGCTCGGTGTCCGGCACCGAGACTTCCACGTCGTGGTCGCCGCGGCGCACTTTTTCCAGCACGATGCAGGGGCTGCCGGCGCCGCGCGCCACCTCGGACGCCCATTGCTCGCTTTCGGAATCCGGCCCGATCACCAGCGGCTGCGGCACATTGGCCGCAATCCACTGCGAAATGGCCGGGGCGGCACGCACCACGCGCGTCGGGATGGTATAGATTTCAGCCAGGTCGTGATGGCGATGCAGATGGGGATCGATGGTCACCATCCAGTGGAATACGCCCGACACCAGGCGTGCAAAGTGGGCGGAAGTGATCCCTTCGCCCGGATTGAAGATGGCGTCGTGCCGCATATAAGCCAGGTAAGGCGCAACCAGGCCCACCCTGGCCGCGCCCAGGTCGCGGGCGATGCTGGCGGCAAAGTACATGGGCATGAAACGGTCATCCGGCCGGTCCAGGGTGCAGACCAGGACCACCTGGCGCCCCTTTACCTCCGAGTGGTAGCGCACGTAGGATTCGCCGTCCGGGAAGCGCCGCACCTGCAAACTCCCCTGCTCCCACCCCAACAATGCCGACAGTTGCGCTGTCATTGCCTCATTGCCGGGCAGTGCAAACAGGATAGGCGTCATGGCGATTCCCCTCTAAGAAGTGACTTTTATTCTAGCCCCCAGGCCCCGATTTGTGCAATTCATGCATCATTTTTGACAACTCGTCGCAATCTGCCGGTAGCTAATGGTGGCAGCCTCCAGAATCGCCACCGTTATCAAACTGGAGACATTCATGCCCTTGACTCGTTTCACCCTGCCTGTGCTGGCAATCGCGCTGGCAAGCGCCCAGGTCCAGGCCGAGGCCGTGCTGCAGAACTTTGCAGGCCATAAGATCGAAGTCCTGAAAATCGCCAAGCCAGGTGCGCCGTCCACCGTGGTCTTTGAAAACGGTTCGCGCATCACCCTTGATAAATGGGACAAGGTGATTGCGGAAGTGGCCAAGGAATCGACGGTATTTGCCTATAACCGCCCCGGCTACGGCAAGAGCGACAAGCCATCCACGCCGCGCGATGGCAAGACCGTGGTCGAGGAATTGCGCCAGCTGCTGCGCCAGCAAGGCTTGCAGCCGCCCTATACCCTGGTCGGTCATTCCCTCGGCGGCTTGTACATGCAGATGTATGCGCGCGCCTATCCGCAGGAAGTACAGGGGGTGGTCCTGGTCGACTCGATCTACCCCGGCATCATCAAGAAGCCGGAAGAATTCCCGTTCATGACGCGCGTGGCCAAGTACGTGTTCCTGAATTCGGCGATGGAAGCGGAAGTCGACCAGATCAACAGTACCGGCCAGGCCATGCTGGCGATGCCGTGGAATGACGACATCCCGGTCGTCCGCCTGTTCAACGTGCCCAAATCGGCCGGCGCCGTGGCGGTCGACCTGGGCACCGTCAACGACGACGAGCAGACCCGCAACATGGTCAAGAACATGTACCCGAAAGCCTGCAAGGTGATCGTGGATTCCGATCACCAGATGCAGCAGGCCAATCCCGAAGTCGTGGTCAACGCCATTCGCGACGTGATCGGCGGCCACGACGGCAAGCGTCAGCCAGCCTTGCGTTGCAGCTGATCTGGCTCGGTAGCGGTACGCGCTTCTTCATGATGGAAAGGCGCGTACCAGGTAACAATGAATGAAGGCACGGTCGCCGCCATCACCAGCCAGAAGTAATTGACGTAGCCCAGTGCTTCCTGCAGGTGGCCGCTGACCATGCCGGTCAACATGCCGCACATCCCCATCAAGCCAGTGCCGAAGGCGTAATGGGTCGTGGTGTATTTGCCGGGCGCCAGTTGCTGCATCAGGTAGATCATGAAGCCCACCGAGCCGAAGCCGAAGGAGAACTTTTCGACCACGACACCGGCGCCAATTACCCACAGGTTGGACGGCTGGTAGATCGCCATCAGCAGGAAGGTGGCAATCGGGATGTTCAGCACGCAGCACAGCGTGAACAGCACCGGTTTCAGGCCGCGCTTTGCGACGTACCAGCCGCCAATCAACGAGCCGGCCAAAACGGCCAGCAGGCCGTACGTGCCATAGACGATGCCCAGCAACTCATTCGACATGCCCAAGCCGCCCTTGCCGACCGGATCGACCATGAAGAAGGGACCGATCTTTTCCAGCAAGCCGATCGAGACGCGGTACAGCAGCGCAAAGGCTACCATCATCCACACGCCGCGCTTTTCGAAAAAGGTCTTGAAAGCGTCGCGCAGGATGAAGGCGGCCTGGCCCAGGCTTTCCGGAGTATCGGCGGCACGGGCGCCGTCCGGCATGGCGCGCCAGTGCCATGCCGTAATTGCCAGCAACAGGATCGCCACGGCCACGAAGACGATGCGCCAGGCGCCCAGCCAATCCATGCCGTAGTCCGAATGCAGGCGGCCGCTCAGGTAGACCAGCACGCCGGAAGCCACCACCGGGCCGATATTCCAGCTCAGGCTTTGCACGCCGCAGTACAGCGACTGGCTGCGCGAACTTAAAGAAGTGACGTACACGCCATCGCTGGCAATGTCCATGGTGGCGCCGATGAAGGACATGATCCAGAACAGCACCATCATCAGGGCCATCGAACCCGGCATGCCCATCACCAGGGCTACTGCGCCGAAGCCCAGGCCAAGCAGCAGCTGGGTAACCAGCACGAAGAACTTCTTGGTGCGGTACATTTCCACCACCGGCGCGAACAGCGGCTTGATGGTGTAGGCCAGGATCAGCATGCTCGAATACTGCGCGGCACGGCCGTTGTCCATGCCCAGGTTCTTGAACATGATGGACGTGACGCTGGTCAGCATCATGTACCCCATCGCCATCGCGAAGTAGCCGGTGGGGACCCACTGCAGGGGCGAGCGATTCATGAACGCTGCACCTTGATGAACTCCCGGTACCAGTGCGCGCTGTCTTTCAGCGTGCGCTTCTGCGTGGCGTAGTCAACGTGGACGATGCCGAAGCGCTTGGCGTAGCCGGAATCCCATTCGAAGTTATCCAGCAAGCTCCACATGAAGTAGCCTTGCACGTCGACGCCCTGCTCCATCGCGCTGGCCATCGCATCGAAGTGGCGCGAAATGAAGGAGATGCGTTCCTCGTCGTGTTCCGGCGTGCTGCTGGCCATCCCGTTTTCGGTGATGTAGATCGGCGGCAGGTCGTACTCGCCTTTGAGCTTGAGCAGCAGCTCGGTCAGTCCTTGCGGATAGATTTCCCAGCCCATGTCGGTGCGGCCGTTTTCCAGCGGCGGCGTGCGCGGCGGGTCTTCGGCGCTGCAGAAGGCGCGGAAGTAGTAGTTCACGCCGAGGAAATCGATCGGCTGGTGGATCACGGCCATGTCGCCTGGCTCCACATGCGGCGCGTTGGCGCCATGCTTGCGCAGGGCCAGCTCGGGATAGCGTCCTTTGAAAATTGGGTCCATGAACCATTGTACCGAACGCGCGTACTCGAACTCGGCCAATTCACGGTCGGCGTCGCTGTCGGTGGCCGGATCGGCGGTCCACTGGTTCAGCACAATGCCCAGCTTTGCTTTGGAGCCGACGGCGCGCATGGCGCTCATGGCAAGGCCATGGGACAGCAACAAATGGTGCGAGACTTGCACCGCGGCGGCGGCATCGCGCACGCCGGGAGCGAACTGGCCGTTGCCGTAGCCAAGGTTGGCGGTGCACCACGGTTCATTATGGGTGGCGATGCTGGCCACGCGGTCGCCGAAGCGGCGCGCCACTTCGGCGGCGTATTCGGCGAAATATTCGCAGGTGGCGCGATTCAGCCAGCCGCCCTCTTCCTGCAAGGCTTGCGGCAAGTCCCAGTGATACAGCGTGACGTAGGCCTGTTTGCCCTTTTCGTGCAGGGCCGTGATCAGATTGTCATAGAAGGCGAAGCCGGCTTCGTTCCAGGCACCTTTGCCGTCGGGCTGCACGCGCGACCAGGCGATGGAAAAGCGGTAGGCGTCGACGCCGAGGGAATCGATGATGTCGACATCCTCGCGATAGCGATGGTAGTGGTCGCAGGCGACGCTGCCGTCGCTGCCATCCTTGATCTTGCCGGGAGTGCTGCAGAATACGTCCCAGATAGAGAGGCCTTTGCCGTCCTCCTGGTTCGCACCTTCGATCTGGAAGGCGCTGGTGGCTACGCCCCAGAGAAATTCGGGCGGCAGGCGTTTATCTTTCATTTCTTGATTCACAGGTTAAGGCTTAGGGATGGCCTGCCCCGGGGGACGAGGCAGGCCGCGTTGCAACGGGCTTAGAAGTCGATGCCCGCATTCACACCGATGGTGCGTGGAGGCAGGTACTGCGCCACCCACACATTGGCGCCGTTCATGGCGCTGGTCTTGATGCGCTTGTCGCCGACGTTACGCACGAAGGCATCCACCCAGAACTGTTTCGGTCCCTGGTAGCGCAGGCCGAGATCGAACTTGGTGTAGGCAGCTTGCTGGTCTTCCGCGCCCAGGTTGAAGATCGACAGCTCGGACTTGGTCTCGTAGTGGGCCGAAACGCGCGGCACCAGGGTGTCGCCATTCGCCAGGCGGAAGGTGTGCTGGTAGTTCAGGTGAGCCGAGAACTTTGGAGCGTGCGGCATGATGTTGCCGGTCACGTTCAGGCAGTTCGAATTCAGGTCTGGGCAGAACGGCAGCGCATAGTCGTTGGAACCGGCAATCAGGAAACCCAGTTTGGTGTGGGTGTAAGCCAGGGCCAGCGCCAGCTTGTCATCCGGCGACAGCTTGGCCTGGATTTCCGATTCGAAGCCCCATACCTTGGCGCCGTCCACATTGCTGGTGACGAAGGTGTGCGAGCCGTCCGGATTGGTGACCGGGGAGCTGAACTGGAAGTCCTTGAAGTCCTCGTAGTACAGCGCATTGTTGATACGCAGTGCGCCGCCCAGGAAGGAGCTCTTGCTGCCGATCTCGTAGTTGGTCAGGGTCTCAGGGTCGTAGGTACGGCCGCCGTCCTGCAGGCCGCCCGCCTTGTAGCCGGTGGCTACGCTGGCGTACAGCATGTGGTTCTTGTCGACGTCGTAGCTCAGGCGCGCCAGGCCGGTGGTCTTGCTGCCTTTGTAGCGGCCATCATTGGACGGCACGCTCGGGTTGTAGCCCTGGCCCGGCTTGGTCGGGTCGATGCTCGGGCTCAGCGGAACTTGCGGCACGGTGGCATCGTAATTCCAGGTATAGCCGTTGCCCCCTTCGTTGGTGCGTTTGTCCGAGGTGTAGCGCAGGCCGCCGGTCAGGTGCATGCTGCCGACGTTCCAGGTGGCCTGGCCGAAGACTGCGCGCGAATCCACGGTTTCTTTCGGCTGGATGAAGGAGCCTTGCCACGCTACGCTGCCCTGCTGGGTGCCGTGCATGATCGGGATGTCGAAGCGGATGCCGTTGTCTTCCGCCGCGTAATAGGCGCCCAGTTGCCAGTCCACTTCCGTCTGCCCGACCGACTGCAGTTGCAGCTCGTGGCTGTTGCTGCTGTACTTGGACCAGACGGTGTTATTGGCCTGGTAGTCGCCGCCGGTGGTGAAGCTGGTCGGCAGCACGCGGCCGCCGTCCTGGTCATAGGTGGACGAGCCGGAGAACTTGGAATGGCCGGCGATGTAGGTCAACGACATATCCGGGCTCACCGCATATTCCAGGCGGCTGCGGAAGGTGTTCACATTACGGTGCAGGAACGGCGCGGTGTCGATCAGGGCCGACCATTCGTCCTGGCCTGCGCGCGGGGTCTGCATCAGGTTCATGTTCGGGGTGCCGCGGTCCTGGAAGCGCTCGTAGGAGATATTCCACTTCAGGCGATCGGTCGGCTGGTACAGCCAGCTCACGCGCACGCCGCTCTGGTTTTGCGCGTTGTAGCGCGGGCCGTTGACGACGTACTGGTTCGGGTTAATCGGCTGGAACTTGGCTGGATCACCGCCGCCCGCCAGGTAGGCCGCCTGCTGGTCGGCCAGGGAAATGTTCGGGAAGGTCTGGTATTTCACGTAGCCGTCATGCTGTTCGTGGATCACGGCCACACGCAGGGCGGAGTTGTCGCCGGTCGGCACGTTCAGGGCCGCACGGGCGCCGAGGCGGGCGTAATCGCCGATGCCGCCGGATACGCTGCCCGAGAATTCCTTCAGCTTGGGCTTGACGGTCTGCATATTGACCGCACCGACGGTGGAGTTGCGGCCCCATAGCGTGCCTTGCGGACCGCGCAGCACTTCAATCGCCTCCACGTCGAACAGCAGCGCGGTAGCGCCTTCCGGACGCGGCGAGTAGATACCGTCCACGAAGAAGGCCACTTCAGGATCGGCGTATTCGGTCTTGGCGGAGTCGTTACCGATACCGCGCATGGTCATGGTGATGACGCCGTGGTCGCCCTGGCCGGTGGCCTGGAAGCTCGGCACCAGGTTGGTCACGTCCTGGATGGTTTGCACGTGTGCGTCTTCGAGTGCCGCTGCATCCAGGGCGGTGACGGCCACTGGGGTCTTTTGCAGGGAGGTGGTGCGCTTGGTCGCCGTGATCAGCACTTCTGGCACGACGGCGGATTCGGTGTTGGCCGCAGGGGCAGCTTGCTGCGCCGAGGCGCTGACGGACGAGACCAGGGCCAGCACCCCGACCTGGATTGCAGAAAACTTCATGTTGTCTCCGGTAGTTGTTGTGAAAACGATTTCTTATTTCTTGAAAACGTTTTCATGGTACATTTTCAAAAAATAAAAAGTCAACAAAAATTTTTAAGGAGACGACAAAAATGGGAACGATCCCAACCACGCGGATACTGATCGTTGGCGGCGGCAGCGCAGGCTGGCTGTGCGCTGCTTACCTGGCCAAACTGTTCGGCGACAGCAAGGAAATCACCCTGGTGGAAGCGCCCGAAATCGGCGCCATCGGCGTGGGCGAAGGCAGTTTCCCTTCCCTGCGCGCCACGCTCGCAGCGATCGGCATTCCGGAAGCGGAATTCATTCGCGAATCGAGTGCCACCTTCAAGCAAGGCATCACCTTCCAGAACTGGCTGCACGTCGAAGACCACTACTTCCATCCCTTCTCAATGCCGAGCCAGCGGCCGGGTTCTCCGGAGCTGCTGCCCTACTGGCTGCAAGGCATGGCCGGCAACAAGCCTTTTGCCGAAGCAGTCACCATGCAAAAGCGTGTGGTAGATGCACAACGCGCACCGAAACGTCCCGGCGACAGCGATTACAACGGCCCGATGAACTACGCCTACCATTTCGACGCCGCGCGCTTCGCCGGCCTGCTGGCCAGGCATGCCCGCAAGCTCGGCGTGCGCCACATGCAGGACCATGTCGAAGGCGTGCAGCTCGACCTGGACGGCGCCATTGCCAGCGTCGAAACCCGCGAACACGGCGCCCTCACGGCCGACCTGTACATCGACTGCTCCGGCTTCCGCGCCCTGCTGATCGGCGGCGCGCTTGGCTCACCGTTCCACAGCGTGAGCGACATCCTGTTGTGCGATACCGCGCTGGCCGTGCAAGTTCCGCACCCCGCGCCCGATACGCCCATCGCATCCGCCACCATCTCCACCGCGCACGAAGCGGGATGGACCTGGGATATCGGCCTGCAGGAACGGCGCGGCATCGGCTACGTCTACTCAAGCCGCCACACCAGCGACGAACGCGCCGAACAGGTGCTGCGCGCCTACGCCGGCCCAGCCGCCGAAGGCCTGAACGCGCGCAAAATCCCCATGCGCGTAGGCTACCGCGAGCAACACTGGATCAAGAACTGCGTGGCAATCGGCCTGGCCGGCGGCTTCCTCGAACCACTGGAGGCATCCGGCATCGGCTTGGTCGAAACCGCCGTGCATATGCTGGGGGCCCTGTTCCCACACAACGGCGAGATGGCGCCAGTGGCGCGCCACTTCAACCAGTTCATGGGCGAGCGCTATGCCCGCATTGTCGACTTCATCAAGCTGCACTACTGCCTGAGCAAACGCCGCGAGCAATTCTGGATCGACAACTGCGACCCCGCCACCTGGACCGACAGCCTGCGCGACAAGCTGGCGATGTGGCGCTGCCGTCCGCCGCAACGCATGGATTTCCTGACCGATTTCGAGATGTACCCGCCCACCAGCTGGCAATACGTCTTGTATGGAATGGACTTCCCGAAAGCGATGCCTCCCCTGCCCGGGCTTGAACCGCTGGCCGAAGCCGCGCGCCAGGAATTCGCCAATATCGCTGCCGTGTCAGCGCGTGCGGTCGCGGACCTGCCCGACCATCGCGCCTTTGTGGACCTGCTGTGCCGGCATGAAAACGCTTTCAGAAACGATTTTCATACCATTCGTGCAACAGTAATTCATTAAGTCCAATTACTGCCTTGTTCTATGGTACTCTCCGTTTGAAAAGCTTTTCATAATGAGAAACCCTTTGAACGACCACTCAACTGCCCCATCGCCCGCCACGCTGACCGACGTCGCCCGCCGCGCGGGCGTTTCCCCCAGCACCGTATCGCGCATTTTGAACGGCACCGCCAAGGTCGCCGACGACAAACGGCAAGCCGTGCTGGCCGCGATCAGCGAACTGAATTTCGCCCCCAACCAGATGGCGCAAAGCCTGAAGCACGGGCGCACGATGACGATCGGGATCGTGGTGCAGGATATCGCCTCGCCCTTCTTCGACGAGATCCTGCACGGCGTGGACGATGGGCTGAAAGGCACCGGTTACGCCTCCGTGATTGTCAGCGGCCACTGGAACGCCGACGAAGAAGCCGAGCGCATTCGCCTGCTGCTGGCACGGAAGGTGGACGGCATCATCCTGCTGACCGGGCGCATGACCGATGCCGCGGTGCTGGGCTTCGCGGCCCAGCGCCCCATCGTTTCGCTGGGCCGCGTACTGCGCACCAACCGCGCCATCGGCTTTGCACTCGATAACGAACATGGCGCCTGGCTAGCCGTGCGGCACCTGATCGAAATGGGCCACCGCCGCATCGCCCACCTGGCAGGGCCGGCCCAGAACCGCGACTCGGTCGAGCGCCTGGCCGGCTACAAGCGCGCACTGAAAGAGGCCGACATCGACTTCGACCCCGCGCTGGTGGTGGAAGGCGACCTGCAGGAAGCCGGCGGCCTGCTGGCCATGAACCGCCTGTTCGACGGCGGCCATCCTTTTACCGCAGTATTCGCAGTCAACGACCAGACGGCCTTTGGCGCGCGGCTTTTCCTGTACCGCAAAGGCATCCGCGTGCCGGACGACATCTCGCTGGTCGGCTTCGACGATTTGCCCGGCTCCTCCTACACCACCCCACCGCTGACCACCATCCGCCAGCCGCTGTACGTGATCGGACAGACGGCCGTGCAATCGATGCTCGGCCTTATCAACGGCGAAGAAGTTGAAGGCACCATCCCGCCGGTGGAACTGGTAGTGCGCGAAACCACGCGGCGAATCCGCTAGTCAACCAAGTGGCCACGGCGGGTCTGACCCTTGGCTCAGACCCTGGTTTACCGGTTCCCGCATTGCTCGCTACATAAGCCACTCTTTCAGCATACAAAAACCTGCAAAACCTGGGTCCGCCCCAAGGGTCAGCCCCGCCTGCGGCAAGGTCCGTGGCCAAGGCCGCAGTCCCAAATTTTGCGAGAAATGCATGAAACGTGGCGTGATCGGCCGCGAGAATGTATAATCCTGCGCTCCGGAAGCGTGGCCGAGTGGTTGAAGGCAGCAGTCTTGAAAACTGCCGACGGTTAATCCCGTTCGTGAGTTCGAATCTCACCGCTTCCGCCAAAATCTTCAAAAGAGCCCTACTACCGTAAGGTACTTGCATTTCCAGGCCGCCTAACAGCATTACATCCTGCGCGCCAAACACGGCACTGCATGTACGAGTTGCGGAAACGGTTTCCGCAACCAGGGTACAGAGGCCGCTCAATTCTGCTGCCGAACGTTAGAGTTCTCCGACTCGGCTCACTCCCCCACCAGAATGCGCGACGTCAAATTCACCTACGTCACTGCGCTGGGGCCGCTCTTTGATCAACTGATATGCCACTCTGATCTGCAGTGGAAAAATTAGACGCTTTTGAGCGCGAGTTTTTTGGTCAATAA
>CAMLSG010000027.1 GCA_946482635.1 uncultured Duganella sp. | reverse complement strand
TAACCCCACCCTTGGCAAGGCCTTACTGTACGATCAGATCTGAACTACTACACCTGAAGGACGAATGATCGTCTTCTCAGTGTAACTGTGCCTGACATGTACTGTACACTGGTCAAGCTCCTGCAGCCAGTACATGTTTTAATCAGCAGAACACGATCGCTGCACCAGACTCTATTGACGCCTCGGCTGCTCTGATAAGGCGAATGCATGCGAAGGACTCTTTGCCATACTGTTTCCATCGGGGGCCATCTGACTCGGGCGATTCCCCCGCTTCCCATACCTCGTCGCTCTCATGGTCCAGGTCCAGCGGCAGTTCCAGCCAAGCGGCGAGGCCTTTGCATTCGGATAAAAGACGGACTGAGGACCCGATGATCCCACCTCCGACGCCCAATTCCTCACGCGGATAGATGACGTCTTCGAAGTCCTGCGGGACGTAGAATCCTTCCGAATCACTGTGCATGACAAGGTGCTCAAAGCCTGGAGCGAGATAGTCATAATATTCCTCCAGTACCGGGTCACCCGCCGGATTGTCGCCACCTGGCCCCGGAACTTTTTTATCGAGACCAATATAGGCAGCCAGCCGCCTCAGGTAATGCAGTCCGGAGTAACCCCACATCTGGCAAGAAAATATGCCATCGTCCTCAGGCGAATGCGGCTCCTTATGTGCAGGCAGACCCGCTTCCACGAGTGCTTGTGACAACGATGCATACATTTCCGGCTCTTCAAAGCCGCCAACTTGAATACTGAGTCCCACAAAACCTCCCATCCAGAGCTACAGCCCCTTTACCTTCTGGTAACCGCTACGGCTCACCGGAATCTTGCGGCCGTCTTTGAGCACGGCGCAGTGGCTATCCTTGGTAGCCTGCTCGATGCGCTCGATGCGTTCCACGTTGACGATCCAGGATCGATGCAAGCGCACGAAACGGGTCTGGTCAAGCTGCTCCTCCAGTTCCGACAAGCGCTGGTTCTTCAGGTATGGCTTACCCTCGGCCAGGATCTCGACGTAGTCGTCCTGCGCTTCGATGGTGTCGATGCGCTCAGCGGCAATCACGTGCACGCGAGAACCGTCACGAATCAGCACACGTTCCAGCGGACCGTTGCGGGTCGCCGCCTCGGCCGCCATCTGCGTCACCGGTGGACGCTCGCTACCGAGGCGAGTGCGCACATGCGCCACGGCCTGGTCCAGCCTTTCCTGCGGATAGGGCTTGAGCAGGTAATCGATCGCATGAACCTCAAACGCCTTCAGCGCGTACTGGTCATAGGCCGTGGCGAACACATAGTGCGGTTTGCTGCCAGCCAGTTCCACCACTTCAAAGCCATCGAGCTTTGGCATCTGGATGTCGAGGAACACGACATCCGGCTCCAGTTCGGCAATCGCCTTCACGGCTTCGAAGCCGTTGCCGCATTCGGCGACCACTTCCACGTCGGCGTGGGCCCGCAGGTATTCCCGCATGACGCCGCGGGCTAGTTCTTCATCATCGACAATGATGACGCGCATGGTTCAGGACTCCTTCGTCTCAGCGGGCAGCGTCAGGGCTACCCGGTATTTATTGTTTTCGTGCGTGCAGTGCACGCTGGCCTGGTGGCCATAGGCCGCCGCCAGACGCTCCCGTACGTTGACCAGGCCAATGCCGTTGCCCTTGCGGGGCGGTGTGTCCGGGTCAGTGTCGTTTACCACTTCAACCTTCAGCAGCGAGCCTTCGCGGCGGGCGTCGATGCGTACCGTGCCCCCTTCCGGCATGCCGCCGATGCCATGCTTGACGGCGTTTTCCACCAGCGGCTGCAGGATCATCGGCGGCAGCAGGCATGGCAGCGCTGCTTCGCCTACTTCCTGCTCCACCCCAAGCCTTGCGCCGAAGCGTACTTTTTCGATTGCCAGGAAGTGGCCGATCAGGCGCACCTCCTCTTCCAGCGTGATCTTGCCCTGCGCTTCAATGCCCAGGCTCTGGCGGAAGAAGTCCGACAGGCGCTGCGTCATGTCGCGGGCCCGCTTGGCGTCAATCGAGGTCAACGCGCTGATCGAGTTCAGGCTGTTGAACAGGAAGTGCGGGTCGATCTGGGTGCGCAGCATGCGCAGTTCGGCGTCGCGCGCCAGCAGCTTGGATTCCAGTTCGCGCTGCTCCGCCTGGCGGGCCCGGACAAATTCTCCGACCAGGTAATTCAACGTCGCCAGCAGCCCATACATCAGGATGCCGAGCGAGAACAGCAAGGCCGTCAACTGGGGGCGGATCGCAATGCCCTCGGCGCCGAACGATTCAGCACCGATATTCCAGAGCCGCATCAGGAACACCCACAGGAAGCCGGCACATACAGCGGCAGTCAGCATCGACACCAGGATCACCGCCGGGCTGCGCTCCCGCAGTGGGTTGGCCTTGCACATATAGTAGGCCGAGAAACCGGCACCGACGGAGAACAGCAAAGTCACCGGTACGGCAATGAGCATGGCGCGCAGCAGGGGTTCGTCGCTGAGGGTGGAAATCGCGCCCCCCAGTCCAAGCCCCAGCAGCAGCCATACCGTCAGGTACAGCAGCACGCCGCCACGGCTGGTCAACACGCGCTGCATCAGTTACGGATTTCCACGCCGCCCATGATGGCGGTACCGCGAATCACCAGGCGCTTGCTGTTGTCTTTTGGCTCCATGGTCTTTTCATCGAAGCCGCCCAGGACTGGCGTGCCTTCCAGTTCCACCGTCCAGTCGGTCGGCACCTTGATCGAGATGCCGCCCATCAGCGCAAACACGTTCACGACAGCTGTGCCGTTCAGCGAGGCAGTGCGCATGTCCAGGTCGATGCCGCCCATGATGCTGCTCAAATCGCCGCCACGGAAGTCCTGGGTCGTGACCTTGCGCTGCACGCCGCCGAGGATGGCTGTCAGGTCGAGCACACGCTCCCCAGTTTCGCCCTCGTCCACCCCGAAGATGGAAGCGTCCTGGGCATAGCCGCTGGCTTCTTCGCCAGTGGCCGACGATTGCTTGCTGCGCTTGCTGGCACGAAACACCATCATCAAGCCCAGGCCAATAATCCCGATCGGGAAGATGACTTTCCAGCTGATGTAGATCAGGCCCAGGCCTTTCAGCAGCGACAAGGCGCCAAAGCCGATCATGAAAATGCCGGCTACTGCTGCCCCACTGCCGCGCCGCGGCGCGTTTGCCAGGGTCGAGGCGCCAACGACCATCAGGATGAAGGGCCAGAAGTGCACCCGCATGTCCAGGTCGATCCAGCCCAGGTTATCGATCAGGAACAGGAAGCCGGCCAGGATGACGCCGGCGCCGATCAGCATCTGGGATGCGGTATTACGTTCGCGATGGCTGCGGTTGCGGTTACGCATTATTGGTTCTCCTCCTTATTGGCGCTGTATTTAATCACAACTGGCTGCACCAGCAGGCAAATGCCGGCGATGATGACCAGGATGGGCCAGCTATTGTGGAAAGTCAGGCCCCAGATATGTTCGAACGACATGTAGAACCAGCCGGCGAAAGCGATATGGCACAGGCCATCCACTACATGCTTCGGCGTGGTCGGTGGAATCAGTTTGACGGCGCCGAAGGCCATCGCCAGGAAAGGCCAGTAGCGCCACAGTTGGCCAACTGGCGGAATCTCGATATCGGTCAGGAACAGCACGCCGACGGCGATCACGATCAGGCCCCAGAGCAGTTGGCTGCGTGATTCCATTTGTTTGCTCATTTTTTGCTCCCCGTTGATTGGATGGATGAACGATACCGGGGTGCAGCAGGCCGCGAAATGGCTTTTCGGTGAATGGCGGCGGCGGCTCGGTGAATGGCGAAGATTTCAGCGAACGGCGAAAAAAAACCCGCCAGGCGGCGGGTCAGTGTGTAGTACGGGGGTCTAGCGCCCGGTTTCCATCTTCGGCTCGAACAACATCAAACCCCAGCCCAGCTGACGGCGAATCTCCTCTGGCGATGGAGGTGGTTTGACTGCCTGAGAACGACGTTCGAGGTACTCCCTTACCACGTACTTGGATGGGTGGTTGGTCTGGGTCATGATAGGCCTCCGTATTCTGTTTTTGGGCCGGGTGCCTCGCTGCGGCAGAAGCCGGCCAGGGTGTCTGGTAGATGAGCGCTGGGCGCTTCGATCACGCTTCCATCTTATTTCCCGGCCCCGTTGCACACGGTGCGTTTGCTCACAATTCCCCCGTCAGTTCGGCTCTTGTTCCTGTCGGAATCGGCCTACGAAATGTGGCTTTCAAGCCTTGCAGGCTCGAGCACGCAAAAATTTTTCCCTTGACGTTTTCCAGCGCTTTTCCCGTGCCCCGCGAGTGCGGTCGAGCTTTGTGCGCTTGAAAACATACACACTTCATTAATGAACTAATTACCGAAGGGGGTGGGCTATATTGATCGTCGTTGGCAAGCAGGAAAGGTTATGTTTTCAGCAGGCCACTGACGATATAACCAGGCAATCTCTTGCGCGCTGACACCGCTTCACCTTCACAACAACACTATCTCAAGGGGTATTAACATGAAGAAAGCGTTTCTTAGCAAGGTAGCCGGTACATTGATGCTATCCGCCGGGCTGTTCGCCAGCTCCGGCGCCATGGCACAAACCACCCTGACCTTTGATGCTGCAGGCAATGCCATCTTTGGCGCCCTGCACGCAACGGCAGGGGACTATATCGACACTTATCTGTTCTCGGTGGACCAGAACGCCAGCTATGCCAGCGGTTCGGTCGTCGTGGGCAAGACCTGGATCGATGGTTCCCGCCTGGCGAACTATGGCATCACTGGCATTGAGTTCTTCAAAGTCGAAGCCGACAGCAGCCAGACTGCACTTGCCACTACTTTCGACACTTCTTCCGGCATCGAATTCTTCCCGATCGATGCCCTGATGTCGGGTAACTATGGCTTTACGGTCACTGGCAGCACAGCCATTGCTGGCATGGGCGGTTCCTATGCCGGTAACCTGAACCTGGCGGCTCCGATTCCGGAACCAGCTACCTATGCGATGCTGCTGGTAGGCGTTGGCCTGCTGGGCCTGGCTTCCCGTCGCAAGTCCAACGACAAGCTGGGCTAAGCCGCAACCACTCCCCCCGTGGAAACCCGCTGCGGCGGGTTTTTCTTTATTTCTTCTTGCCAGCCTCGGGCACGGGCTTCGAATCGGCGACGCCAACTTCCTTGCTGGCTGCCACCTGGGCAACGTACGGTCCCGGATCGGCACACGCCGGCAGCGCGGCCGATGGCTTGCCGCCGCTTCCCTTCGTCTTGAAATAATGGGCTGCGACGCGATCTTGCGCCAGGCATAGCTTGTAGGCGGCAACCTTGTCGGTCCAGGCTTGCTTGTCCTTGGTTGCGGCGGCGGCGGCTTTTTGCTCTTCAGTGGGCGCTGGCAGCTTGGCTTGCGCTGTGCAGGATACGGCCAGCAGTACCAGGGCGAAGATGGGCTTGTTCATGGCATGCTCCTTAGACTGTCTTGGGCGCGGGTGGCGGCACCGTCTCGCCATCGTGCTCCGGGGCACGCACGCGCGGCACTTTGCCATCCACCACTTCCTGGTACCAGATATCGTGGTGTTCGCGCGCCCAGGCGTCGTCCACATAACCTTCTCGCATGGCTTTGTAAGCGCCTTCCATGCCAATGGTGCCGAGGTAGATGTGGCCCAGCGCGAAGGCCATCATCAGCACGGTGGCCGTAATGTGCAGCAGGTTCGCACCCTGCATCATGAAGCGGGTGTATTCGAGGTTGGGGACCAGCTTGTCGAGCACAAAGCCGGAACCGCTGGCAACCAGGCCGAGCAAGGTGACGCCGCCCCAGAACCAGAGCTTTTCGCCGGCATTGAAGCGTCCGGCAGGAGCATGCCCTCCTCCAAACATGCCGCCCAGCCGGGCCAGCCATTTGATGTCGGCGGCGATCGGGAAATTGTCTTTCACGAACAGGATGAAGGTGACGATGATCGAGACCGTGAACAAGGGGCCGACGAAATTGTGGATGGTTTTCAGGGCGTAGGTCAGGTAGCCGAACAGGGCGTGGCCGATGATGGGCATCAGCACGAATTTACCGAACATCATGCACAGGCCGGAAACAGCGAGCAGCACGAAGGTAATGGCCGTCGTCCAATGCACAAAGCGCTCCGTTGGCGTGAAGCGCTGGATCTTGCGGCCGGTTGGCGGTGAATGCACCTTGATCTGGCCTTTGCCGAAGTACATGGCCGCCAGGATCGCGATGACACCGAGGATGAGCCAGCCGCCGATGCCGATCATGGGGCCATTGCGGAAGCGGCGCCAGGCCTCGCCTGCAGTCGTCGCCACGGGCTGTCCAGGGAGTTGGGCCTTGGGCTGGATCAGCACACCGGCCTCGGGGTATGGCAGGCTGCTGTAGTGCGCGTCCCCTGCCACCACCTTGCGCCAGACGGGCGCATTATTGCCGGGCTGGTCGCGCGTGCGTTCGGCTTGGTTCTGGTTGAGGATATCGACCGATTCGACGCGCGGAGCCTCAGTCGTGGCCGCAGGCGACGCCGGGGCAGCCGGCTGCCTCGGTGCGGGAGCGTCCGCCGCAAGTGACGTGCCGGCTGCGAGTGCCACGGCCAGCATTGCCAACCATCGTTTCATGGCGAACCTCCCTAACGGTTGGTCTTCACGTACTCATTCTGCAGCTGCCCGCGCTCGCGCACCTGCTTGTCCCAGGAAGCCTTGTCGCCCGGCGTCCAGCCCTTGGCCACCTGCGCCGTGCGGGCTCCCTTGTATCCTGGCTCGTCGCCGCGATTCACCGCACTGCCCTGCTTCGACTGCGAAACTTCGCCGCAGCCGGCCAGCGCCAGAAGCACTATCAGATAGAGCTTCATGACTTTGCCTCCGGTTTGCCGTAAGCCGTGCCCCAGCCCCAGACTTCGCTGCCCTTGCCGCGCGTGACGACGCGGGTGCGGAAGATATCCGCCACCACGTCGCCATCGCCGCCCAGCAGCGCCTTGGTCGAACACATTTCGGCGCAAGCCGGCAGCTTGCCCTCGGCCAGCCGGTTGCGGCCATATTTCTCGAACTCTTCCTGCGAGCCGTTTTCTTCCGGGCCGCCCGCGCAGAAGGTGCACTTGTCCATCTTGCCGCGCAGGCCAAAGGTTCCGTTGGACGGGAACTGCGGCGCGCCGAACGGGCAAGCGTAGGAACAGTATCCACAGCCGATGCAGGCATCCTTGTTATGCAGGACCACGCCCTCTTCGGTGCGGTAGAAGCAGTCGACCGGGCACACCGCCATGCAAGGCGCATCCGAGCAATGCATGCACGCCACCGAGACCGACTTTTCCTGCCCGATGATGCCATCGTTGATGGTCACCACCCGGCGCCGGTTCACGCCCCAGGGCACTTCGTGCTCGTTCTTGCACGCCGTCGCACAGGCGTTGCACTCGATGCAGCGCTCCGTGTCGCAAATGAATTTCATCCGTGCCATGGCAATCTCCTCAGCCCGCGAAGCGTTCGATATTGCAGATGGTGGTCTTGGTCTCCTGCATCATGGTGACCGAGTCATAGCCGTAAGTCGTGGCCGTGTTGACCG
Source organism: uncultured Duganella sp. (assembly GCA_946482635.1). The sequence continues at coordinate 26,280 of CAMLSG010000027.1, read as the reverse complement.
CCTCGCCGCGCACAATCGGCGCCGCGCCTTCCGGGTAGTATTCCAGCATGTCCTTGCCCTGCCACCAGCCCGAGAAGTGGAAGGGAATGAAGGCTGTGTCCACGCCCACGCGCTGCGTCACCAGCGCCCGCACCTTGATGCGCGCCCCGGTCGGCGTCGATACGATCACGTAGTCGCCGTTGCGGATGCCGCGTTCGGACGCTGCCTTCGGATTGATCTCGACGAAGTTCTCCTGCTGCAGCTCCGCCAGCCATGGATTGGAACGCGTCTCTTCGCCACCGCCCTCGTATTCCACCAAGCGCCCGGAAGTCAGGATGATCGGGAATTTCTGCGCCAGGCCATCGTTGATTGCCTTCTGCTGCACGGTCTTGTACAGGGTCGGCATGCGCCAGAAGGCTTTCTTGTCGTCGTGGGTCGGATACTTGGCCACGAGGTCGGGTCGCGTGCCGAACAGCGGCTCGCGGTGCAGCGGCACGGGATCGGGGAAGTTCCACACTACCGCGCGCGCCTTGGCGTTGCCGAAGGGGTGCACGCCATGCACCTTCAGGCACACGCGCTGGATGCCGCCGGACAGGTCGGTCTTCCAGTTCTTGCCTTCCGCCGCCAGTTTTTCGGCGTCAGTCAATTCATCCCACCAGCCCAGCTTTTTCATCAGGACGTGGTCGAATTCCGGATAGCCCGTCGTAATATCAGCCCCCTTGGAGAAAGAGCCATCCTCCGCCAGCAGGTTCACGCCATCGCGCTCCACGCCGAAGTTGGCGCGGAAATTGCCGCCGCCATCCATCACATGCTGGGTGTTGTCGTACAGGTTGGCCGAGCCGGGGTGCTTGAGCTCAGGCGTGCCGTAGCAAGGCCACGGCAGGCCGAAATAATCGCCGGTCAGGTCGTAGCCCGTTTCGGCATCCTTGCCGCCTTTGCAGCGCAAGGTTTTCACGTCGAACATGTGCATATTGCGCATGTGCGCCTTGAGGCGCTCCGGCGACTGGCCGGTATAGCCGATGGTCCAGCTGCCGCGGTTGATCTCGCGCAGCATCGATTCCGGCTCCGGCTCCATCATATTGCCCTTGCCCGGTACCAGTTTCAGTTTCGCCACCAGCTGCTTGCCAAAGCCAAGCTTTTCCGCCAGCTGGTACATGATCATGTGGTCCGTGCGCGATTCGAACAGCGGTTCGATTACCTTTTCGCGCCATTGCACCGAACGGTTGGAGGCAGTCACCGAACCGGAAGTTTCGAACTGTGTGGCAGCCGGCAGCAGGTAGACGGCGCGGTTCGGGTTAACTTCCTGTCCCTCCACCTTCATCGCGGCCATGGCGGCCGTAGCGGAGGGATACGGATCGATCACGACCAGCATTTCCAGCTTGTCCATCGCTTTCTTCATTTCCAGGCCCCGCGTTTGCGAGTTCGGCGCATGGCCCCAGAAGAAGACCGCCTTGACGTTGCTGTCCTGGTCGATCAGCTCATTTTTCTCCAGCACCGCATCGACCCAGCGCGACACGGTAGTGCCGGATTTTTCCATCATGGCCTGCGAGGCAAACTGGCTCTTGACCCATTCGTAATCGACGCCCCACACCGCGCACCAGTGCTTCCATGCGCCGGTCGCCAGGCCGTAGTAAGCCGGCAGCGAATCGGGATTCGGGCCGACGTCGGTCGCGCCCTGCACATTGTCGTGGCCACGGAAGATATTGGTGCCGCCGCCGCTCTTGCCGACATTCCCCAGCGCGAGCTGCAGGATGCAGGAAGCGCGCACGATCGCGTTGCCGATCGAATGCTGCGTCTGGCCCATGCACCACACCACGGTGGACGGACGGTTCTTCGCCATCGTCTCTGCCGCCTGCAGCACCTGGGCTTCCGGCACGCCGCAAGCTTCTTCCACCTTGTCCGGCGTCCACTTGGCGACTTCCTCGCGCACTTTGTCCATGCCATAGACGCGGGCGGCAATGTATTCCTTGTCTTCCCAGCCGTTCTTGAAGATATGCCACAGCATCCCGTACAGGAAAGGAATGTCCGAGCCGGAGCGAATGCGGATGTACTGGTCCGATTTGGCCGCCGTGCGCGTGTAGCGCGGATCGACAACGATCATCTTGCAGCCGTTCTCCTTCGAATGCAGCATGTGCAGCATGGAAACCGGGTGTGCCTCCGCCGCGTTGGAGCCGATATACATGGCCGCCTTGGCGTTCTGCATATCGTTGTAGCTGTTGGTCATGGCGCCGTAGCCCCAGGTGTTCGCCACGCCGGCCACCGTCGTGGAGTGGCAGATGCGCGCCTGGTGGTCGCAGTTATTGGTGCCGAAGAAGGACACGAACTTGCGCAGAAGCTGCGACTGCTCGTTATTGTGTTTCGACGAGCCGACAAAGAACACCGAATCCGGGCCATCTTTCTTTTTCAGGTCCAGCATCTTTGCCGAGATTTCCTGCAAGGCCTGGTCCCAGCTGATGCGCTGGTATTTGCCGTTCACCAGCTTCATGGGATATTTCAGGCGGTATTCGCCATGCCCATGCTCGCGCAGCGCCGCCCCCTTCGCACAGTGCGCGCCAAGGTTGATCGGCGAATCGAACACCGGCTCCTGCCGGATCCAGATGCCGTTCTCCACCACTGCATCGACTGCGCAGCCCACCGAACAGTGGCTGCAGACCGTGCGCCGCACGACCTGCTTGCTACCGCTATCAGCGGCAGCGGGATCTTTTGCCTGCGCCTTGCGCATCAACGAAAGCTGCGAGGCCGCCAGCCCGACGCCGACTCCAATGCCGGAGCGTTTCAGGAATGCGCGCCGGTCCATCGTCGGCAACGCCCTCGCCAAGCTGCCTTCAAGACTCGAAGCAAAACGTCCAGGCGCACGAGGACCGGCTGGCCCTTTACGTGTAAGGAGCATCATCTTGCCCTCCACTCAGATCTTGGTGGTGCGGTAGTACTTCTGGATATGTTCTGTGAGGCGGTAACCGGTGCCAGGAGGTGGCTCCGGTTCGGCGGGCGGCGCCGTGTCGGGCGGATTGCTGGCCATCTTGGCCGCGATGCCGGCGGCGGCCAGGGCCCCGATGCCGGTGAAAAAAGACCTTCTTCCGGAGTTGGATTGCGTTGACATCATGGTCTCCCATAACCAACATCAGTTAGTCTTTTAACACTAGCACAAATATTTTAACAATGCATCAATAGCTAAGCCATATCGAACGCCTGGGTTTCCACTTCAACGAAGCTGCGGGCCAGGCCCGCAACTGCACGATAGTAAGTTGCCCCGGGATGCGCATCGATGGCATCAAAAAGCTGGTTCGCCCATGGCTGGATATGGGCGGCAAAAAATTCCTTCTGTGTTGCAATGCTGCCATGCAGCAGACGCATTGCATCGCACAGGGCCGCGAAATGGTCTTCGCTTTCGGACAAGTGTTCGGAACGTTCCAGCCCTAGCCGGGCAAGGTCGTCACGCAATGCGGCCAGCGGCTTTTCCATCAGGAAGCCGGACAGGTAATAGGAGCCGTACAGCATGACCTCCGGCTTGCCGACGCCGACGAACAGCGCTTCATATTCTTCGCGCGCGCGCTCGGCATCGGTCTTGCTGCTGGCCGATTGCAGGCTGCGCCACGCATCGGCCAGCACGCCATCGCCCTCAATGGCCGCGCCTTCAATCAAGTCCAGCACAGCTTGCGAAGGCGGGCCGTAGAACAGCATGGACAGCACACCGTACAATTCGGAACGCGCATATTCTTCGTCTTCGGTCATTGGCGTTTTACCTCAAAGATGGAGACTTCTTTGTCGGGCTGCATCATGTCGATAACGCGGCAGTCGGGGCACATGCGCAGGCGGTCGAGGTTGCCGGAGAAGGCTCCGTGGCCAGCGAGTTTGCTGACCATATTTTCCACCATTTGCAGCGTACCGAATGGTTTGTCACACTTGATGCAGTGATACGGCTGGGCTTCGTTGATGACGCGGGCTTGCTTGGCGCTTGCGCCCAGCGCGAGGCGCGGTTGCAGGCTTAATGCCTGTTCGGGACAAGTGTGTACGCACAGGCCGCATTGCACGCAGTTCGATTCGGCGAATCGCAGTTGCGGCGATGACGGGTTGTCGGATAGCGCGGACTCGGGACAGGCGCCAACGCAGGCCATGCAGAGCGTGCATTTGTCCGTGTCGATCTCAATTGCCCCGAACGGTGCGCCTTGTGGGAGGGCTATGTGGTCTTGCGGTGTCGGTGCGTGCCTGGCAAGGTGGATGATCGCGAAGTCGAGCGTTTCGCGCTTCGCGGCAGCGACGTGGAAGCTCGCTGCCGGCAGGATCGCCGTGCCGGCGGCGCCACCTGCGGCGGCCGTGGCGACGAAGCGTTGCAGTTCGCGATCGAGTTCCGCCGCGTCGCGCACACGCAGCAAGTGGAGCTTGATGCCGCTATAGCCCAGGCCATCGATGATCGCCTGGGCAAACGTCATTTGCTCTGCCAGCGCATCCAGATATTGCGGCGCTTCGCAGCCAGTGGCCAGCACTGCCACGTCAACCGCGCCATACGCGACCGCAGCAAGCCATAGGTCCAGCCCCACCGACGCCACGTGATGAACAGGCAGCGGCAGCACGCGTGCCGGCACGCCCCGCGCCGCACCCGCAGCCGCAAGCTGTCCGAGCTCGCGCACCAGCGCACTGCCCTCCTCGTCGCTATGCAGCAGCAGCGCAGGCCGCGTCCCACCGGCGCGGGCATAGGTCGCCAGCATGGTCCGAAGCCGTTCGCCGAAATCGGAAGCACGCGGCCATGCATAGGTCAACGCACCGGAAGGACACACCGTAGTGCAAGCCCCACATCCAGCGCATAGCTGCGGCGATACCTTGATGTGGTCGCCCGCGCTGGAAATCGCCTCCGCTGAACAGATGTCGATGCAGGCGTTGCAGCCAGGCTGCTTGCTGCGGCTATGTGCACAGATGCTCTCCTTGTATTGGAAGAAGCGCGGTTTGCTGAAGGTGCCGACAAGCTCCAGCATCTGCATTGCCGCCAGGGCAGCCGCAGCCTCGTCGGCACTGGGCGCGAAATAGCCCTGCGGCAGCTGGTGCATGCGCAGCAGCGGCGTATCGCTCAAATCGAACACCAGGTCAAACTCGCCCCCGCGATCCTTGTCGGCGCGGTCGAAATCAATGGCGGCGACTGCACCGCACGCTGCCACGCACTCGCGATGCGAACGGCAAGCATCCAGGTCAATCTGGTATGCAAGGCTGATGGCGCCTTCCGGGCACGCTTTGACGCAAGCATTGCAGCGCGTGCACAGTTCGAGGTCGATCGGATTCGACTGCTGCCAGCTGACCTTGAAGGCGCCAAGCCAGCCTTGCACGCGAGGCGCACTGCCGCTGAAAGTAGGCCAGGAGTGGCCCGCGATCGCCGCATCGCTGCCATCAGTGAGCAGGACGCTCACCTGAAGCTGGCGCTCCAGCTTGCGCGCCCATGGCAGCACGCGGCGCACCGGGCCAAGCAGCAGGACGCGGCCTTCGGACTGGTATTCGACTTCCGGCACCGGTTCAGGATCCGGCAGGCGGGCGGCAGCCAGCAAGGCCGCCATCTTGGCTGTCGTGTGACGCGCCTCGTCGCTCCAGCCGCTGGTCTCGCGGATGTTCACGAAACGCAGCGGCGCCACGCTGGACTTCATTTCCGCCAGCTCGCGGAACAGCGGCTCCTCCTGCGTGCAGCCGATGACGATACGTTCGGTGCCGTCCAGTGTTTGCAGGTAGTCGTTGACTTCGCGGCGGCAAAGTTGGCTGGCCACCGGTAGTGCCCCTTCGCCGAGGGCACTGCCGATGGCAGCGCCGTCCAATGGCATGGTGTTGTTGCAGTTACAGATCCTCGTCTTTTGGCTCATCGTCTTCTTCCGCCGCGAATTCGCGCGCAATCAGGTCCTTGGCATGGTTGAGGGCTGCCACCATCAATGGCGTCAGTGGTTCGAATTTGTTGTAGTCGTCAACGTAGGTATCCAGCCCGTCCATCACGTTGAAGCGAAGATCGGCGAACAGCTTTTTGAGCGCGGCTCGGCGCACCGTTTCATCAACGCCGCGTGCGACAAAGGGGGTAAAGTCGGATTCCGGTGTCAGGCCTTCTACCTGCTCGAGCGTTGGAGCAGGCGCCGCTTCGGCGGGCGCCTCGGCAGGGACTTCCTCGGGGATTGGCGCAACGGCGTCGGCTTCGCGCACCGACTGCTCCCGGAGGGTTTCGGTCTTGACACGCGACCAGCGAGCGAAAAAGGTTTCAGCGGCCACGGCGACCCTCCCCTTCCTCGCGCGCCATTTGCTGGACGGCGGCGCCGCCTTCGAACGAGGGGCGGCGGCGCTTGCCTTTCGGCTCCGGACGGTAATACTCCGCCACGAAGGCGCCAAGCCGTTCCACCATCGACGGCGGCAAAGGCAGCGTATCGACCTGCTCGCCCCCATCCATCAGCCGCGCAGCTTCGTTATACGACAAGGTCACGGACTGCGGCACAGCGAGCTCGCCCTCGAGCCGCCACATGATGAACCAGCACGGCGAGCCCGAGTCCAGGTTAAGGAAGTAGCCTTCCGCCTCGTCGGAATACAGGCGCATCGACATGCCCGGATAAAGCCAAAGCGTCTCGGAAGGATCGTCCCGCAGGCAGCGTGCCGCGCTACCGGGCAAAGGAGACAACACCACCTCAGCCGGCAGCCACTGGAATGGCTGCCAAGTGCTCTTCAATGGTTTGCGCTGCATGACCACAGCGAGACTTAGTTCGTCTGTTTCCACTGGCATTGTCCTTGCTAGTAAGTACAGCCATACTGCACCAAATCGAGTAACATGCGCAACATTCTTAAAACTAAGTACAGGAGAACTTATGCAACGTAACACAGCCAAGAACTTCATTTTCGCCCTGTTTGCATTCTTGCTTGCATTCAGTGTTCACGCGGAGAAGCTTCCGAACGTCACTATCCTTGCCACGGGCGGCACCATTGCCGGCTCGGGCGCCAATTCCACCACCACCGTCGGCTACACCGCTGCGACTGTTGGCGTCCAACAATTGATAAACGCGGTGCCGGAACTGTCCAAGATTGCAAACGTCACCGGCGAGCAAGTGTTCCAGATCGCTTCCGAAAGCATGACCAACGAGCACTGGCTGACGCTTGGCAAACGCGTCAACGTCCTGCTGGCTCAGCCGAACGTCGACGGCATCGTAATCACCCACGGCACCGATACGATGGAAGAGACTGCCTACTTCCTGAACCTGGTGGTCAAGTCGCGCAAGCCGGTCGTACTGGTTGGCGCCATGCGCCCGGGCACTGCGCTGTCGGCCGACGGCCCGATCAACCTGTACAACGCTGTACTGATTGCCGGCAGCCATGATGCGATTGGCAAAGGCGTGATGGTGGCCCTGGGCGACCAGATCCACGGCGCGCGCGAAGTTACCAAGACCAATACCTCGACCCCGGATTCGTTCAAGACTCCCGAACTGGGCATGCTCGGTTATGTGCAGGGCCCTAAAGCCTTCTTCTATCGCACTTCGACCCGCAAGAATACTGCCGACACCGAATTCGATATTTCGAACCTGAGCGTGCTGCCGCAAGTCGATATCGTCTACGGCTATGCCAACATGAATGCGGTTGCGCTGAATGCCTTTATCGCCGCAGGCGCCAAAGGCATTATCCACGCGGGCGTTGGCGATGGCAGCCTGGCTGCCAAAGTAAAACCTGAACTGATTGCGGCACGCAAGAACGGCACGGTTATCGTTCGCGCCAGCCGCGTTGGCAACGGCATCCTGGCCCGCAATGGCGAAGCAAATGACGACGAACTGGACTTCGTGGTCGCCGATACCCTGAGCCCGCAAAAAGCCCGCATCCTGCTGATGCTGGGCATGACCAAAACCAGCAATACCAAAGAACTGCAGCGCATGTTCTACACGTATTAATCGCAAGCCCCGCAACGCGCCAGCTACTGGCGCGTTCGCACCAATTTCGAGTCTAGCGATCCAGCGCCCGCCCTGCTGCGGCAAGCACCTGCTCCGTGAGCATCTCAAGCTTGGGCGACTGGATGCGCCACGAATGCCAATACAGGTGAATATCGAGGTATTTGCCCGGTACTAAATCCACCAGTTCTCCCGATTCAAGCAAGGATTTATATTGCTGGCGCGGCAGCATGCCATATCCCATTCCCAGCCGGATTGATTCAACAAACGGATCGCTGGAAGGAACGTAATGCACCGGATAAGCACCCAATGGCAGGCCCAATTCACGCTCGATAAAAATTGCCTGCAGCGTGTCTTTACGGTCGAAAAACATGACCGGCGCTTTGCGTGCCGCTTCACGGGTAAATCCATCTGGAAACCAGCGCTTGGTGAAGTCCGGCTGCGCCAATAATCGATAACGCATGAAGCCCAGATGCTGCGAGCGGCAACCACGCATAGGTTCCGGCTCGCTGGAGACGCCCGCCAGCACCAATCCCTTTTCGAAAAGCGAATAAGTATGGTCCTGGTCGTCCAGGATTATCTCCAGCAGGATATTTTCGTCGTTCAGGAAGTTACTCAACTCCGGTAAAAACCAGGTGCCGAGCGTGTCGTTATTCACCGCCACCGGAATGCGTGGCGGCAGTGCTTCATCGGCCTTCAACTCTGCCAGGAACTCCTGCTCCATCAAGCGGCTGCGGCGCAGGTATTGCACCAGGCGCTGCCCGGCGCTGGTCAGCCGGATCGGCCGGCTGCGGATCAGCAGCGGCGCACCCACCGCCGATTCCAACCCGCTCACGCGCTGCGATACCGCGGACGGCGTCAGGTGCAGCGCCTGTGCCGCCTGCTCGAAACTGCCGGAATCGATCACCGCCAGCAAGGCTTCGCCCTGTCGCGCGTCTGGAATCATCGCCGCCCCTTATTTAGCAAAATTAACGAACACTGAAACATCTTAATTCAGCTTCATTTACAAAGCCAGCGGCGGCAGAATCTCGACTCCACAACAGGAGGAAAGAATGCAGAGTTATGTGAACGGTTTAGGCCTGGGCGCGAGCCTGATCATGGCCATCGGCGCCCAGAATGCGCATGTACTGCGGATGGGTATCAAGCGCCAGCATGTAGCGTTGACGGTGGCTGCCTGCATCGTGATTGACATCGTGCTGATCGGACTCGGCGTTGCAGGCGCCGGCGCAATGATCCAGTCTTCCCCGCTGTTGCTGGCGGCCGCCCGCTGGGGTGGCGCCGCCTTCCTGCTCTGGTACGGGCTGCGCAGCTGGCGCTCCATGCTGACGCCGAAGTCGCTCGCCATCGATGCCGCCGCCCCGGCGCCGGACGCGCGCCAGGCATTGGCCAGCGTGGTCGCCCTGTCGCTATTGAACCCGCATGTCTATCTCGACACTGTAGTGCTGCTCGGTTCGGTAGGCGGCAGTTACCCGGACGGCCAGCGCATGGGTTTCTCGGCCGGCGCCATGACCGCCTCCCTGCTCTGGTTCACCGCGCTTGGCTTCGGCGCCACCAGGCTGGCCGGCGTATTTGGCCGTCCCCTGGCCTGGAAATGTATTGAAGGCCTGACCGGCGCCGTCATGCTGGCCTTGGCCGCAGGGCTCGTGATCGGTTGATGAGATGCAAGCCCTGTTGGTTTTAGGCGACTGCGGTAAAAATGCGCGCGGTTTGCCTTTAAGATCGTCGCATGCCCATTCTCTATGCCGGAACGATCTTCCTCAGCGCCTTTTTGCTGTTCCAGGTGCAGCCCATCATAGGCAAAATCGTGCTGCCCTGGTTCGGCGGTTCCGCGGCGGCATGGACGGTCTGCATGTTGTTCTTCCAGCTCACTCTGCTGCTGGGCTACCTGTATTCGCACCTGTCCAGCCGCTACCTGGCGCCGCGCAGGCAAGCCTGGCTGCATGCCGGCCTGCTGTTGGCGGCGGCGCTCACCTTGCCCATCATCCCCGACGATGGCTGGAAGCCGTCTCTCGGTGACGATCCGGCATTGCTGTTGCTGGGCCTGCTTGCTGCGACCATCGGACTGCCCTACTTCCTGCTTTCGACGACCGGACCGCTGGTCCAGCACTGGTTCGCGCAGGAACGGCCCGGGAGCGTGCCTTACCGCCTCTTTGCGCTATCCAACTTCGCCTCCCTGCTCGGCTTGTTGAGCTATCCCTTGCTGTTCGAGCCGCAGTTCACCCTGAAGCAAATGTCCACCTTCTGGTCGGCCGGATTTGCGCTGTTTGCAGTGTTTTGCGGTGCACTGGCGATGAACGCACGAGGCCGCAGCAACGCACCTCGCGAGCCGGCAGCAGCCGGCAAGCCGGCATGGCGCGACACCCTGCTCTGGTGCGCACTGGCAGCGGTACCGACCGTGGTCCTGATGTCCGCCACCAGCCATCTCACCGCAAATATTGCGCCGGTCCCGCTGCTTTGGGTGCTGCCACTGGCGATTTACCTGCTGACCTACATCCTCTGCTTCGAGAGTACGCGCTGGTACCGCCGCAGGTTGTTCCTGCCCGCTATGGCCATCCTGACGCCAGTCCTGGTCGCCTGCAGCACCTATCCCAGCCTGATGCCGTCCGGGATAGCCTGGCCCACGCTCCTGTTCTGCGCCGCGATCTTCGTCTACTGCATGTCCTGCCATGGCGAGTTGGCGCGCCTGAAGCCACCGCCAGCGCAGCTGACGGCCTACTTCCTGATGATCGCGCTGGGGGGCGCAATCGGCGGTATCTTCACCGGCCTGGTGGCGCCGCGCATCTTTAACGACGATTACGAACTGACCTTGTCCTGCATTGCCGCGGTGTGCATCGTCGGAGCCGCCTGCCTGCATCTCCACGCCGGGCATGCACCACCTGTCCGGGCTGTCAAGGCGACCGTCCTTTTCACGACGCTGCTCGGCGTGATGTGGGCAGCAAACGCAATCTCGCCCTCCACGCCCACCATCAAGGCCCGCAATTTCTACGGAACGGTGAAGGTCAAGGACAGCGGCAGCGGCGAGTCGCGTACCCGCCAGCTGACGCATGGTGTCATCATCCACGGCCGGCAATTCCTCAACCCGTCGCGGCAGCATTGGCCCACTACGTATTTCGGCAGCGCCGGCGGCGCGGGCATCGCCATCGCGGCAGGACGAAACGACGGGCCGCAGCGCGTCGGCATTATCGGTCTTGGAATCGGCACCATGGCGGCTTACTGCCGGCGCGGCGACGTGTACCGCTTCTACGAAATCAATCCGCTGGTCGAGCAATTCGCTCGCCAACACTTCACCTACCTGCGCGATTGTCCCGCGCGCAAGGAGATTGCAATCGGCGATGCCCGCCTGGTGATGGAGGCGGAACCCTCGCAGCAATTCGACGTGCTGGCGGTGGACGCGTTCTCCGGCGACGCCGTTCCCGTGCACCTGCTGACGCAGGAAGCTTTCGCCATCTACTTCCGTGAGCTGAAGCCGAATGGCGTGCTGGCTGTCCACGTATCCAACCGCTATCTTGACCTCGTCCCCGTCGTCAAGAAGGCCGCCGATACGTTCAAGCGTGTAGCGTACCTGTCCGCCAGCGGTTCTGACGAAGCGCGCGGCCTCAAAGCTTCAACCTGGGTCCTGGTTGGCCAGCGCGAGCAATTATCGCGCTTTGCCAGCCTACGCGAATTGCCGCCTGCACCCGATGTCCGCGCCTGGACGGATGACTACAGCAGCCTTCTTGGAATCATGAAATAATCGTCAGGCAAACACTACCGAAAGGAACTGAAGATGGACGCAGTGAAGATCGATATCGGCCTGTCCGACGACAGCCGCGCACGCATTGCCGATGGCTTGTCCCGCCTGCTGGCAGACAGCTACTCGCTTTACCTGATGACCCACAACTTCCACTGGAACGTGAAGGGTCCCATGTTCAATTCCCTGCACCAGATGTTCATGACGCAGTACACCGAGCAGTGGAACGCGCTGGACATGATCGCAGAGCGTATCCGCGCACTGGGCTACCCGGCACCGGGCACCTATGCCGAATTCGGCAAGCTAAGCACCGTCAAGGAAGTGGCCGGCGTGCCGAAGGCCATGGACATGGTGCGCCACCTGGTCGCGGCCCAGGAAGCCACCGCGCGCACCGCACGCTCCCTGCTGCCGGTAGTCGATGAAGCCAACGACCAGCCAACCGCCGACCTGCTGACCCAGCGCCTGGACGTGCATGAAAAGACTGCGTGGATGCTGCGCAGCCTGCTGGAAGAATAAGCCTCAGGACATCCTGTCCGAAGTAATGATGTGCTCACCCGGTTGCGGGTACATGGCCGCGTCGAACATGGCGCGAGCAATGTGCCCGGCCGGATTGATGCGCCAGGCACGCGGCAGCACCGGTCCAAGCGCAGTCAGGATCGGAACGAAGATTTTTTCGCCGAGGCGGAACTCATCCCGCGCGCCGCCGATCAAGCCAGGCCGCGCAATCACCAGCGTTTCAAAACCAAGCGAGCGCAGGCCGTGTTCCACTTCGCCCTTCACCCGATTATAGAAGATGCCCGAGCCAGGATCGGCGCCCATCGCTGAATTCAGCACAAACGTTGGCGTGCCATGCTGGCGCGCCAGCCGCGCCACCGCCATCGGGTAGCTGTAGTCCACCTGGCGGAAAGCTTCCTGCGAGCCGGCAGCCTTGATCGTCGTTCCCAGGGTGCAGATCACTGCATCGGCCTGCCACCACGGCTCCTGCGATGGCAAACGTTCGAAGTCCACGATCGGCGCGACCAGTTTGGCGTGCGGCTCCAGCCTGCGGCGCGTAGGTGCGACAACTTGCGCAAGCTCCGGCGAGGCCAGCGCCAGCTTCAATACTTCACGGCCAACCAGGCCGGTTGATCCAACCAGCAGTAATTTCATTGCGTGTTAGCACCGTATTTTTTGGCATATTCTGCCGCGAGCCTTTTCGCTTGTTTTAGCTGTTCAGCTGTAAGAATTGCCAAAAGTTGATCGCGATTCTTTATTGACTGAGGGCTTCCAGCATTAGCAGGCATGTCGATCCAGGCGTAAGCCTGCACATAATCAAGAGGAACGCCGTGGCCTTGTGCGAAGAGCAAACCGTACTCGTTCTGAGCAGAGAGCGAGCCTGCCTCAGCTGCCCGCTTATACCAATATGCCGCCTTGCCTGTGTCCTGCTGGACACCAACTCCCTTACGATATGCCTGCGCAAGATTGAATTGCGACTGTGTATCACCTGCTTCCGCTGCTTTTCTCCCGTATTCGATAGCCTTGTTCATGTCTTTGGGGACACCATCGCCAAGCGAGTACATGAGCGCAAGATTGGCTAAAGACGGCAGATAGCCAGAATTAGCGGCATCAGTAAACAACTCCGCGGCCTTTTTCAGGTCCTTGCCGACACCGTGGCCTTGGTAGTAGAGGCTTGCGAGCATATGCTTCCCCGCTGGATCGCCCTTCTTCGCAGCAAGCTCAAATTCTTTGCGCGCAAAGGCATAGTTACCATTGTTGTACGCACGAATGCCATCATCAATTGCCGCATTGGAAGCTGTCGTCATCAAGAGTCCAATAGCTGCTACAAGTCTACGAAACATTCGGATAGCGCCTTAATTTTTAGTTCGCAAATTAGCAATATAGCATGCCGAATTTGGAATCCGAATGGCAGGATTTAGTCTGCGTTCCTGATCGCATTGGCCCGACGGCGCAGCTCGCGCTCAGTGGCAAATGGTCTGTCCTCTTCCAGGCACGGTTCGCCCTTGAGCTCCTCCCTGAACGTCCAATGCAGGTGACTTGCACGCACCACCAGCCCGCGCAGGCGCTTGACCTCCCACAGCACCGCCAGCATGTCCTCGTTCTGGTTTCGAAGCCAGATTTCTCGTAGTTGCGCGGCTGTCAGCGGCTTTCGGCTTACTGTATGCATATACAGTAGTTTAGCAAGCTCAATCGAGTTAGCATAGCCCCCATGTGTACCAATTACCGCCCCACCTCGCGCGACCTGCTGCAGGAAATGATGGACATCGACCTGTCCAATCTCGCTGGCATGGAATGGCCGGACGAGACCTGGAAGGACTACGACGCCCCCATCATTCGCCTTGGCCTCGACGGCCAGCCGGAATGCGTTGTGGCCTCCTTCGGCTTCGTCCCGCGCCGCCATGCCCCGGCCGCGATGCCCTCGCTGACCACGATGAATGCCCGCAGCGAAACTGTCGGCCAACTGCGCTCCTACAGCAAATACTGGCGCTCGAGCCAGCTTTGCCTGGTTCCGATGACGGGATTCTATGAGCCCAATTATGAGTCCGGCAAAGCCGTGCGCTGGCAGATCAGCATGGCAGACAAGCGTCCCTTCGCCGTAGCCGGCATGTGGCGCAGCTGGGAAGAAGGCGATGGCAGCATCAGCCACTCGTTTACCCAACTGACCATCAACGCCGACGAACACCCTTTGCTGAAGCGCTTCCACAAGCCGGAAGACGAAAAGCGCACCCTGGTCGTGGTGCCGCCGGAAGCCTACCGCGACTGGCTGTCCTGCCGCGATCCTGAGTTTGCCCGCGCCTTCCTCAATCCCTATCCGCACGAACTGATGCAGGCTTGGGAAGACCCGCGCCCACCAGTTAAAAAGAAACCGGCATTAGAAAAACAACAATCTTTGTTGGATTTTTAATGTCGAAAAACTTTACACTCGGCATCCGTTTCGAATGCCGGATTCCTGCTCATTCTTTATAAATCAACGATTTATTAATGCATGGCCTAAAACTTGCTTATAATTATCATTAATTTCCAATAGCAAATTTTAGATGCCAATCATGAAACTAATAACACTTGCCGTGGCGGCGATTTTGGCAGCACCTGCATTCGCTAACGCTGCACCATTCACCCTTTTCGCTGGCAACAACATCAACCTGGAGCAAGGCACCAAGGTGACTGGAGATGTGGGGGCCAAAGGCAACGTGACTGCAAAATACGGCTCCCAGGTTACCGGCAACGTTGCTGCCGGCTGGAACGTCACCCTCGAGCAGAACTCGCAGATCAAAGGCAATGCCACCGCCGGCAATAAGGTGGAAGTGAAATACCAGGCCAATGTCAGCGGCGATGTCGCCGGCAAGACAAATTCGCCATCGCTGAACACTTTGCCACCTGCCACCGATTTCAAAACGGGCGGCAAAGCATTCGGCCTCAAATCCGGCAAAACCGGGGAATTGGCGGGCGGGCAATACGGCAAAGTCAACCTTGAGTACGATTCCACTTTGAAGCTCAGCGCTGGCACGTATTATTTCGACTCGCTGACCGTCGGTGCCGAGAGCTCGTTTATCTTCGACCTGGCCGGCGGCGCGATCAACCTGTTCATCAAAGACAATGTGAACATCGGATCGAATTTTGATTTCGAGATGCTGAACGGCACCGCCAATGACATTTATACCGAAACCAAAGGCAACTGGACGCAAGGCGCCTGGGGCGAATGGTTCGGGACCCTGTTTGCGTCGGGAGCCAACAGCAATTTGCACTTCAACCAGGATTCCAAACTGGGCGGCACTTTCATCGCGCGCAAGAACATCCAGTTGGACCTTGGCAGCACCGTGATTGCAATGCCAGAGGAAACCGGCAAAGTTCCGGTTCCCGGCTCACTGCCGTTGCTGGCGATTGGCTTGATGTCGCTGGCGATATTCCGTCGCCGCAAGGCAGGCTGAGGCAAAGCACGCACGGACGAACTACTCGGAAAGCCCAAGTTGGCGCAGGCGTTCGGCTGCCTGCACCCGGCTGTTCACACCCAATTTCACGTAGATTTTTTTCACGTGCGAATTCAGCGTGTTCAGGGAGATGAACAGGCTCTCGGCGATTTCATGGTTCGTCGCTCCTCGCGCAATATGACTGACGACGAGCTTCTCCTTTTTGCTGAACAATTGCGGCAAGCGCTCGAAAGCCTGCGTCGAGTCCTGGTTGGCGTCTGTCCCCATATGACCGAGCAAGGTATGGACATAGGATTTGTAGTCGGCACCGCGCGCCAGCTTTTTCAGCATTCCGGACAATGCGTCGCCTTCATTGATGAATACACGCAGCAGGTGCGTGTTTTCGGCCAGGCTGACACCCTGTTGTAACGCCGTCATCGCGTCGTCGCTGCGGCCATCCTTTTGCAGGCAGATCGCCTTGAGCACCAGGATCTCGGTCATCACCGCCAGGCGCTTGCCTTGCAGGGCTGGATACCACAAGCGCTCCAGCAGGTCGAGCGCTTGGCTGCACCGTTCGGTGAGGATAAAAAAGCGCGCCAGCACGAGGTATTCCGCCTCGCGTCCCGGCGCCAGCGCTCCCTCGAGCGGCAAGCGCGCGGCCTCGCTCCAGAGCTGGACCGCATCCATCTGGCCGAGACTCAGCCAATAGCCCGCAATCACGGCCGACAGCGGCGCGACCTCCACTACCAGGCGGCCGGCGTAGCGCAGCAACAGGACCTCGAACTGGGGATCGCAAGCCTCCGTGGCGACACCCAGTTCCTTGCGGGTCTTCGCCAGCAGCACGCGTCCCCAGGCATTCACGTATTGCATCCCGGCCGCAGTCATCTCGACACCGCGCGCCAGATGCTGTTCCGCCAGGACGAGCTCGTTCATTTCGTAGGCCACTTCGCCCAAGCCGATATGCAGCATGCCGCACGCCGGCAGGTCCTGCCAGCCGCACACCAGCAAGGCCTGGAGGGTCTTGTCGTAGATTTGCTTCGCGGCCAACGGGCGGCCTCGCAGCAAATGGCTGCGCGCCAGCGCAACGGCCGCGGTGATCGGCACCTGGACGTTGTTGGTCGCTTCCCGGACCAGGACGTTGTTCTCCAGTAGCCGTTGCGCCTCCTCCAGGCGGCCGCTGACAAAGTAGAATACCCCTCGCGCCACGGCTGCGGCGCGATACAAGGTCCGGGCCGGTGCGAGCGATGCCTGCGCTTCGTCCAGATGGGCAAGGCCCTCGTCGATATTGCCCTCGTACGCCGACTGGCAACCCCGCAACAGCGCAAGCTGGCCCAGCATCGCACGCTCCTTGCCGTCGAAAGGCGCGTCGTGCAAACCGGCGAGGCACTTCTCCACGAGGCAAAGATGGCGTTCCAGCTCGGCCATATCATCCCGGTACAGATAGCCCCAGGAACAGACCATCGACAGCAATGGGCGCTGCGCGAGCACGGTCTCCGGCAGTTGCCTCGACCAGGCCAGCGCACTGCTCATCCGGCCATGGGAAAAAAGTTCGCTGTGGTGCTTCTCCATCAAGTCGGCAGCCCACTCATGGTCGCGCGCTGCCAGCGCATGGTGGACGGCCTCCGTGATGAGTCCGTTTTCGCTGAACCATTTGCTGGCGCGCTGGTGCAGCAGCCCGACTGAGTCAGGCGCAGCAGCGCGCAAGCGACTTTGCAGCAAGGCGCCAAACAGATGGTGGTACCTGTACCAGAGGCGTTGCTCATCGAGCCCGAAGATGAACATATTGGCCCGCTCTACCTCGCTGATCAGGGCACGGCTATCGTCGCGCCCCGTCACCGCATCGCACAGCGCCGCATTGAAGCGTTCCAGCACGGAGGTTTGCATCAGGAAATTCTGGATGTCATCGGCGTGGCCCCGCAACACTTCGTCCAGCAGGAAATCCGTGACGTGCCGGTTGTCGCCCTCGAAGTTCCGGACAAAACCAGCCTTATCGGGATGATGGCTCAGGGATACCGCAGCCAGCTGCAGGCCGACGATCCAGCCTTCAGTGCGCTCGGCCAGCGTGCTGACCTGCTCATGCGGTAATGAAAGCTGCATGACTTCGTTGCAGAACGCTTCCGCTTCCTCCAGGCTGAAGCGCAAGTCTTCGCCGCGATACTCCACAATTTGGCCCTGGCCGCGCAGCCGCGCCAGCGAGAATGGCAGCTCGTTGCGGCTCGCGAAAATCAGCTGCAATCGCTCCGGTTGATGCTCGACCAGGAAGGCAATGGCTTCTTGGACCGCCGGCTCGGTCACCAAATGCAAGTCATCCAGGATGATGCCCAGCCGTTCCGGCAGCGCGCACAACTGATTGACCAGCGGCCGCAACAGAGCGCCGATCGGGGGCGGTGGAATCAAGGCGCACATGTCGACCATGACCTTGCCGAACTCGGCATATTGGCCTTGAATCGCGTGAATGAAATGCACCAGGAAACGCAGCGGGTCGTTGTCGCCGGCGTCCAGCGTCAGCCAGGCGACTGGCGTGGTACTGGCGGCGGCCCAACTTGCGGCCAGCGTCGTCTTGCCATATCCGGCCGGCGCGCAGAGCAGCACCATGCGCGGCGCTTGTTCCGGCAACTGCAGGCGCGGTCGCGCCAGCAGCTGCGCCGTGGCGGAAGGGATGACAAACTTGGTCGACAGAATCTGGTCGGCCAACAGGGCCTGGCAGGGGTGGTGGGACAAATCGCTCATCTGATTACTGATCCATTCTAGGCAGCCGGGAAAGCCACGATGGATGTCCCCGCCTGCTCTTGCATTGGAAACAACAATAAATACAGCATATCGAAATCAAACCGGTTTGGAAACCACCTGAAATGGTGAGCGCTTGGTGATTCACAGACTTTACCGGGGAGCCCACCGCGCGACCGCGCAGCGACGGCTGACCAGAATACCGGAAAGCGTTAAGGGAGGTTGTCCCGATACAATTTATTGCAACTGACTAGGCAGGAGTCGGGTCCGGATGGGACCGATGCCGCTGTGCCGGTGACGGACAAGGTCACCGGCAACAGGGTCAGGGGAAGCGATGCTGGCGGCGCCGGATCACCCGTGTGCCTTGAAGCCCTCAGGCAAGATCAGGATTTCCCCAGCATTGAGGATGTTTGGATTCCGGCCATGTCCGCTGTCCGTGGCGCTAGCCTCCAGCCGTTCGTTCAGCCAGGGATTCAGGTCATAGATCTTGGCAACAACGCCTGGATCGTTGCCCGCGACATTCCAGACATTGTCATCGGGTTTGACGGTATACACATTCTGGGTCGGTACCGTCGGCGCGGCCGGCAAATCCGGTGGCACGGTCGACGGCGGCGGCGCCTGCGGCGGCAGCGGCAGGTCGCGCGCTGCCAGCCAGTTCTTCCATCCGGCGGCACTGCTGATATGGATCGTCGTAGTGTGCGGACCCGCCAGCGAATAGAACGTCAGCTTGCGTTCCTCAGGGAAGTAGGACGTGATATTGCCATTCTGATCCAGGCGCCAGTCGAGTTTGCCCTTTTCGTGGAACATGCCGGTCGCCGAATCTTCATAGCGGTTTTTCTCGGCATTGAAACGGATCGTCGGATGCTTGGACAGGTCCACATCGGCCGGCTCGGGCGGCAGGGCCAGGTAGCTGTCATAGAACGGATTGGCATCGGACACATTGCCCTTGCCGTCAAGATGATCGGTGAGCGATTCGGTGGCCTCCAGCATCTTGCCCAGCACCTTGGTGTCGGTCTTGTTGATGTAGTCGATGAACTTTTCCGGGTCGCCGCCGGTGGTTGCGTAGGCTTTCAGGAAGCCGTCGACCTTGGCGTCGCTGCTCCACCAATCGTGCTCCGCCATCACGTCGGCATGCGCCTTGTCGAGGCCGACGCCTTCCATGAAGGTCCGATCGTAGTTCTGGAAGTTCTGTATGTTCTTGTTGTGGTCCCAGGCCCAATTGGCGACCGTCGTGCCCAGGTAGGCGATGTTGACAACCCAGCCGATCGGGTTACTGCCAAATACGGCGAAACGCCCCACGGTTTTCGTGGCGCCCTCTTTGACGATGTTTCTGAACAGCAGGCCCCTGACCGACGGGCTGAGCGTCTCTGCCCACTTCGCCGCATTGCCCTTTGATCCGGTGCCGAACAGATGCTCGAACACATCCAGCATTTTGCTCGTGCCAAGGAACTTCCTGGTCGCACTTGCTTCACCGAGCGCAGTTCGGGCGGCGGCACCGTCGACTCCCGATTCGCCGAGCGCATACTTGCCTGCCAGCCGCGTATTGAAGCTGAACTCATGCGGTTTCAATTCGGCGACCTTCTTTCCTTCCGACGCAGCGAAGGCAAACCGTTCGATCTTCCAGCGGGTTTCGGCGGCAGCCTTGAGCGCCGGATCGGCCATGACCTTGGCGCCGAGGGAACGCAAGGTCATCTCGCGCACCTGCAGGCGCAGCAGCATGGCGTCGCTGGCGAGATTGACGGATTGCGTGCCCAGCTTAAACTGTTGCGTATCGGTGGCCGCCGTGCCATCCGGGTTCTTGAAGGGCAGTGTTCCGTTGAGATTCATGAATACGCCGCTGCCATCCCATGCCGTGGCTATCGTCATCAGGCCAACCAGTTGCTTGACCAGCGGCTGTGTCGCCTCGGTCGCGAGTCGTGTCCAGCGGTCGCGCACCGAGCCTTCCTTGACATAAAGACCCCAGCTGCTCTCGCCGGATTCGGCGGCATCGAAGAATTTCGTCCCGAAATTCTTGATTTTGGTGTCGAGCTTATCGCCACCTTTCCCCAGCAGGCCGTCGCCAAGCGAATGCGGCTGGATGCGCGCCGCGCCCATGCCGGCCTGCATCAGGTGGAAACCGGCGAAACCGCCCACCAGGCCGAGCAACAAGGCTTTGCGCAAGGGCCCGCCGACGTCGCCGACCTGCACGTTGTCGAAGAGATACCCGGTCAAGGCTGCCTGGAAGGCGCCGCCGACACCCCAGATCACCGTGCCGCCAAAGTAAGGCAGGTGGGCCGCGCGCGAGGCGTTGATCGCGGCGCCTGGCAAATTCACGCCGCCGTTCACCTTTCCGATGACATAAGTCTCGGCCAGGAATTCCGCCAGGTCGCCGGTCAGCTGCGCGCCAATACCGAATTTCTGCGCCTCGCCGCCGCCGTTTTTCAGATCGTCCGAGAGCATCTTGCGGGCAATCTGGGTACTCGCGCGCATCGAAGCGCTATCGCTCAGCAGGATGGTCGAGGTCACCTTCTCATCGGCCATCAGGGACTTGCGAGTGCCATCGGCCTTCTTGTAGCCGTCCATCCCGCCCAGGTCCTTGCTATAGAAATCAACGGCCTCGCTGGTGCGCAGCAGCCTGTATCCCATATCGTCGATGTCCTTGCGGCCGTCGATGATGTCTTTTTTGAGTCCCGGGAATTTTTCAATCATCGCCCGTTGACCCTTGACGAAATCGTCCTCCGTCAGAAGTTGCGAGTATTTGCCCTGGACCAGCAAGGGCGCCATGCCTTTGGTCGCCTTGTCGAGCATGCCCTCGTTGTTTTTCTTCAAGCCGTTAAGGCCGTCATTGATCGCGCGCAGCGTCGCATCGCGCCACACCCCCTGCTGCTTTTCAAAGCGGCCCGCATCGTGGAACTTCCCGGCCGCGCCCATATCAACTTCATCCATTTTCAGGGTCGATACCTGGCGCACGGTTTCCAGGGCAAGTGTCGCGTGGCCGTCGGCCACCGCATCCTTGAAGCCCAGCTGGGTAATATCCGACGCGGGTTTGGTGGCGATGAGGTGCGCGATGCCCTCCACCGCAGCCTTGATTTCAGGGTTGCTGTATTCTTTCTTCTCCCAGTCGCCGCCGGCAGCTGCGACGTCCACCGCCGCCGACAGCGCCTTGGCCACTTTGATACCCGACCCGATATCTGTGATGGTCCGCTGGCCGTCCTTGCCCTTTGCCTGCCGGGTAGCGATATCGTCGACGATCTTTTCCAGCGTCGGTTTCGACTGGTTGATGATCCTGGCGGCGATCTCGGGCGATACAGCCGAATGTTTGGACGGGTCGGTCACGTCGCGCAAGGCCTCGGCGCCCGCCACGGTGCCCTTCTGGGCATACGCATCTTCAACCGCTTTGACACCGTCCTTGACGTAGTTGTCGATGATTTTTTGCACGCCGGGGTCGGCCATCACCAGCCCCTTGATCGTCGGGTCCACCCCTTTCGGCAGGGCCTTGCCCAGCAAATCGACTTGCGCCTCGTTGCCCAGCACGGCACTGTCTTCCACCCGTTGCAGGATTGTGGCCGCCCCGATCACGGTCTTGAACTCGGGATCATTGGCGTAGCGTCCGTTCATCTGCGTCGCCGCGTAGGCCAGCGGGTCCAGTTCCCGGATCTTGACGCCGGCAGGCAAGTCCGCATAAGTCGCGCTCAATTCCTTGCGGGTCGCTGCCAACAGTTCTTTCTGCTTTGCGGCATAGTCTTCGCGCGCACTGATGATCTGCTTGCTCGTGACAGATTTGTCGCCCCCCTGCTGCTGTGCGGTCAGGTCATCGAGCCTGGTACCGGCCTGGTTGACTTCATTGAGCTTGGTATTGGTCGCACGTTCGGTGGGGGTTTCAGTCAGGACGGTGTCCAAGCTTTTGTTGACCGCCGCCTGGGCGGCCGGGTCGTCATGGTAGCGGTTCGCGATATCGTGCGCTGCGTTCTGCACCGCCTCCTTGTTGTTCGGGTCGCCCTGGTAGGTCAGGCGCAATTCGGCAGCAATCGCCTGTTCGGCCTTGGCCTGGTCGCCGTTGGCGACGGTGCGCCGGGCCACGTATATTTCCCAGTCGGCCTGGTTGTCTTCCGGCGCCGCATCGCCGAAATCGGCTTGCAGCTTGTCCGCCGCCTGCTTGGTCTCTTTCGCGGTGGCGACCGTCTTATCGGTGTACTCCTCCGCAGCCTTCACGGCCGGCGCCGGCACCTTGACGAAATCGATCTGCGGCTTGGTCACCAGCAGCGGCGATGCGCGCGGTCCCGTGCTGGCGTAGTCGGCATTGACGACGTTGGGCGTCGCGGGCGGCGGCGGGTCCACGTGCTTGGGCGGCGGCGGGTCAAGGTCCAGCAACTGTACTGCGCGGTGGATGATGCCACCGAAGTCGATCCCTAACATATTGTTCTCCTTTGTTGGTTGGCTACCGTTCATGCGATGCAGGTCCGTGCCTAGATCTCCACTGAACTGACCGGCACTACCCTTACCGTTTGCCTGAGTTCCTGGTACGACACCACGGCGAGATCGGCCAGCTCCACCTCGGTCAACTTCCTGAGATAGGGCCTGATCTCAAGCGAAGTCAGCAGAACTGCTGTTTTCTCCACATGGGTTTCCACCGCCTGCTTGATATTGGCAACCAATTGGTTGCCGATTTCCGGATCAAGCATCAGCACCGAGCCCGCCGAGGTTTGGCGCAGGGCTTGACGCAACTGCTCTTCCACGCGGGGATGCAGCACGATCGCCGGCAGCGAACCGTCCTCCAGCGCGAAGCGGTGCGAAATGTAGTGCGTCAGCGCGATCCGCACGTATTCGGTCAGCAGGACCGTGTCCTTCTCCCTCGGCGCCCATTCAATCAGGGCCTGCGCGATCACGCGTAGATTGCGGATGGGAATTTCATCGCGCACCAGGCGCTTGAGCACTTCCGCCAGGCGCGGCAAGGGCACATTGCGCTGCAGTTCCTTGTCCAGGTCGGGATACTGTTCGCCCAGGCGTTTCAGCAGGTACTGGGTTTCCTGGATGCCGATGAATTCGCCGGCATGGCGGCGCATCACGCCCAGCAGGCTGCGGGCCAGGATTTGCTCATTTTCCAGATACTTCAGGTTTGCCGCATCCAGCGCGTCGATCTCCTCCACCGGGACCCACAGCGCGGTGTGTCCGAGGACCAGCGTGCCGCCCTCCCTGTAGGGGATGCGCGCCAGGTCCAGCATTTGCCGGGAAGCCAGTGCCAGCACCTCGTGCTCCTGCAACTGCCCGGCCAGCACGGGAATTTCATCCACATAGATCCGGTATTCGCCCTCCGCGAGGCGCGCATTCTCGCGCATGACGAGGCCTGGAAACGGAATGCCCAGTTCGACACTGAAGTAGCGCCGCACCTCGGCCAGTTCGGTCTCGAAATGCACCGGTGACAGGACGCTGCCAACGCCGGGGAAAGCCTGCACCACCAGCGGAATCGTCAAGCTATGCTCCTCGGCGTCGAGCAGCGTGCGCGCCACGTCATGGCCTTCCTTCTGCATCGACGGGACCGGCGTCTGTGCCGCGCTAGCATAGCGCCGCCGCGCCGGCACCAGGAAGAAACCAAGCGAGGCAACCGCAATGCCGAGCAGGATGAACTGGAACTTGGGAAAACCCGGTACCAACATCAACAGGAAAACCATCGCGCCGCCCACCAGCAAGGCCTTGGGTTGCCTGCTGATCTGCGCAGCGATTTCGCTGCCGAGGTTCGGACTGCCGACCCGGCCCGGATCGGAAACGCGGGTGATGACGATACCGGCCGCGATCGACACAAACAGGGACGGTATCTGCGACACCAGGGCATCGCCGACGGTCAGCACCGCGTAGGTCTGCAGCGCCGTGCCGGCATCCATGCCTTTGCGGAAGACGCCGATCGCCAGCCCGGCCAGGATGTTGACCGCCGCGATGATCAGGCCCGCGATCGCATCGCCCTTGACGAACTTCATCCCGCCATCCATCGCCCCATACAACTGGCTTTCGCTCTCCAGCTTGGCGCGGCGCTGGCGCGCCTCGTCCTTGTCGATGATGCCGGCCCGCAGGTCGGCATCGATACTCATCTGCTTGCCCGGCATCGCATCCAGGCTGAAGCGAGCCGCCACTTCGGCCACCCGCTCGGAACCCTTGGCCACCACGATGAACTGGACGATTGCCACGATCAGGAACACCACCGCGCCGACGATCACGTCGCCGCCCACCACCATCTGGCCAAAAGTGGCGATGATCTCGCCCGCATTCGCGTTCAGCAGGATCTGCCGCGTCGACGCGATGTTGAGCGCCAGCCGGAACAAGGTGGTGAACAGCAGCAGCGATGGAAATGTCGAGAGGCCGAGCGGGGAGGAAATATACAGCGCGACCATCAGCAGCACGACGGAGATCGTCAGGTTGAGCGCGATCAGGCTGTCGAGAATGAAGGGCGGCAGCGGCAAGACCATCAGCATGATGACGGCCACCACCAGCGCCACCAGCAGCAGATCCGCATGGCGCGCAAGCACAGACCACGATCCGGGGGCTCTCAATCCATGCATGGGGTTATTTTTCACTCTGATCCCTCGCCAAGTCGTCCATGAAAATCCCGTACCCAACGCAGCACCTCGGCAACGGGCTCCAGAAATTCGTCCGGTATATAAGCATTCAACTGCACCGCATCATTCAGGCCGCGCGCCAGCTTGACGTTGCGCATGATGGGGATGCCCTCTTCCTGCGCGATGTCGCGGATCGCCTGCGCAATATGGCCCTCTCCTTTTGCGACCACCAGCGGCAGGTCGGTCACGCCGGCTTCGTAGTACAGCGCAACGGCGATATGGGTCGGATTGACGACGACCACATTCGCCTTGCGCACGTTCTCCAGCATGTTCCCCATGCCCACTTCCTGGTGCAGGCGCCGGCGCATGCCGCGCATTTCCGGACTGCCTTCCATTTCCCGCGATTCGCGCCGCACCTCATCCTTCGTCATTTTGTGGCGCTTCAGGTAGTCAATGCGCTGGAACCAGGTATCGAACACGCTCATGGCAACGAACGCCACCGTGACCATCCAGGCCATCTGGCTGATGATCTTGCCGGCCAGCGGCAGCAGGCCGCCAACCGGGAGCCACTGCGCGCGCACCAGCGCAGGCAGGGTTGCGCGCGCCACCCACCACAGCACGGCGGCCAGCGCGATAGAGATGACGATCAGCTTGACCAGCTCGACCAAGTTGCGCAGCGAAAACAGGCGCTTGATTCCCTCGATCGGATTGAGGCGCGACAGGCGTGGCATCACCGGATCCAGAGAAAACACGGCGCCGACCTGGATCGACCCCAGCAGCGCCGCCGGCGCGGCCATCAGCAGCACGACGGCGCCGCAGATCCAGGCCGCTTCCGTCAGCAGGTCGCGGGTCCATGCCAGCAACACCGCCGGATCGTCCAGGGTGCTGAAACTGGCGCCGGCTGTGCGCGTGAGCATGGCGCCCAATCGCTCGACCAGGCTCATTCCGCCAAGCGTGAACAGGACCAGGGCCAGCACGATCGCGGCCGTCGCGGCCACGTCCTTGCTGTGCCAGACATCGCCCTTCTTTCTCGCGTCGCGCAGCTTCTTGCTGGTCGGCTGCTCGGTCTTGCTCTGGCTGGACGATTCGCTACTCATGCCAGACCCCGCGCAGTGCGTTCAGCATCCCGGGAAAATCGGCAATGGGCAGAGCGCGCAAGCTCTCCGACATGCCAGCCCCGTACAGCAACATGAGCAGTGACAGGATCAGCGCCTTCAGCGGCATCGCCAGGAAAAAGGCGTTCAGTTGAGGCGCAAAGCGCGACAACAGGCCCAGCCCGATCTCCAGCATCAGCATCAACAGCAGGAATGGCGCCGCAACCTTCAGCGCCAGGCCCAGCATCTCGCTCAGCGCCCGCAGCCCGACTTCCACGAGGTTCGCGTTGCCCATCGACAGCGCCATGCTCGGAATCGGCCACACCTGGTAGCTTTCGTACAATGTACCGATCATCGACAGCAAGCCACCGGTCACGAGGAACAGCATGGTGAACATCTGCATCATCAGGCCGCCGACCATCGAATCGTCCTGGCCCG